>NZ_PDZN01000012.1:0-209253 GCF_002735765.1 Janthinobacterium sp. BJB304 | reverse complement strand
CGCCGCGCCTTTCGCCCCGCCCCTAACCGCCATTTTAAAATCCCGCGTTATTTTTTCGCATAAAAAATACCAAATAAGCGTCGCAATCATGCAATGCAAGAAATATTGCCCTACAGAATAGACTTAAAAAAACATTTTGCTTATTAAATAGCTATATACTTGGATCAGAGCGCGGCACACAATACTGAACGCCAACCCAGATTTAGGCTGCGCCGAGAGCACGTCACAAAATGCCCAGGGCCAGGCGTCGTTGCCGAAGACAGTACGCAAGTACAAATACGGTAAGGGCAACGCAACAACGCCATGGGCTTTTTTGACGCGCTCGTAAAAAATATCGAGTCATCCTGGAGAAGCTATACATGCCCGCACCGATCATCCCCCTTGACGCCAACAAGGACGATCACGACGACCTGGTATTCCTCGATGAGCAACCAGCGGCGCCGCTGGCCGTCGTACAGCGCAGCGTCTGGCGGGTGATGATCATCGACGACGATGAAGACGTCCACTCCACCACCACATTCGCCCTGGGCAATCTGGAAATGCAGCACCGCCCGCTGGAATTCGTGCATGCGTATTCGGCCGGCCAGGCGCGCGAACTGCTCAAGCATGAAGACGACATCGCCGTCATCCTGCTCGACGTGGTCATGGAACAGGATGATGCGGGCCTGCACCTGGTGCGCTACATCCGCGAAACGCTGAAAATGACGGACGTGCGCATCATCCTGCGCACGGGCCAGCCCGGCTATGCGCCGGAAATCGACGCCATCCGCGATTTCGACATCAACGACTACAAGACCAAGTCCGAACTGACGCGCATCAAGCTGTTTACCACGGTAACGGCGGCCATCCGCTCGTACGAGCAGATCCGTTCAATCAACAGCAGCCGGCGCGGCCTGGACCGTATCGTCCACGCCAGCACGCAGCTGATGGCGCTGCATGGCGTACAGAATTTCTCGGCCGGCGTGCTGGCGCAGATCGCCGACCTGCTGGGCACCCGGGCCGACGGCGTGCTGTGCGTGCAGGACTTGCAGGACAATGGCAGCAAGGAGCTGCTCGTTTCGGCCTGCACGGGCAGCTTTTCCAGCCTGCCGCACAGCGCCCTGTGCGGCCTGCAAAACCCGCGCGTGATGGCCGCCATCGAACACACGCTGGCGCAGCGGCGCAATGTCTACGCGCACGACTACGCCACGCTGTACTTCGCGGGCAAGGCCGGCCGCGACGCGGCCGCCTACCTCGTGCTGCCGCGCCCCCTTTCCGCCATCGATGAAAGCCTGCTGGAAGTATTCTGCAGCAACGTCGCCGTGGGCCTGGACAACGTCGAGCTGGTATCGCACTTGCACAACGCCGCCTTCTACGACCAGTTGTCGAAGCTGCCGAACCGCACCCGCCTGGTGGAAATTCTCGACGCCACCCTGGCCGGTCCCGCGCGCGACGACGCCACGTTGTCGCTGGTCGACCTCGACCACTTTGCCGAAACCAACGACGCGCTGGGACATCAGTTCGGCGATACGCTGCTGATCGCCGTGGCGGGCCGCTTGCAAACCCAGCTGGGGCCGCAGCTGACGGTGGCGCGCCTGGGCGGCGATATCTTTTGCGTGCTGGGCGACTCGTCCCAAGTCAACCCAGGCAATATCCTGGCCCTGTTCCAGCCGCCGTTCTGCATCGATGGCCAGGACGTGCAACTGTCAGCCACCCTGGGCCTGGTGCGCCTGGGCGAACATGCGGGCACGGGCGCCGATGCACTGAAGGATGCCGACATCGCGCTGAAACGGGCAAAAAGCCAGCAGCGCGCCGGGCACTTCTATTTTTCGCGCAGCATGGGCATCGAAATCCGCGAACGGGTGCGCATGATGCACGCGCTGCGCACGGCTTTCAGCCAGGACCAGCTGTTTGTCGTGTACCAGCCGCAAATCGACCTGACCACGCGCCGGCCCGTGGGCGCCGAAGCGTTGCTGCGCTGGCAGACGCCGGACGGCAAGTTCATCTCGCCCGACCGCTTCATTCCGATCGCCGAGTATTCGGGCATCATCATCGACCTCGGCGAATGGGTGCTGCGCACGGCGTGCCGCGAACTGGTGCTGCTGCGCGAGCAGGGCCACCGCAATTTCGTCATGTCCGTCAACGTGTCGCAAGTGCAGTTTCGCCACCCGCTGTTCCTGGAAATGCTGCGCGCGGCGCTGGAAGAAACGCAGGCGCCGCCCGAATTCATCGAGCTGGAAATCACGGAATCGATGGCCATGGAAGAGCCGGACTTATTGATCAAGATGCTGTGGCAGATCAAGCAGACGGGCGTGAGCATCGCCATTGACGACTTCGGCACGGGCTTTTCCTCGCTGTCCTATTTGCAGCGCCTGCAGGTCGACCGCCTGAAGATCGACCGCGCCTTCGTCACCGAGATCACAGGATCGGCGCGCGGCAGCAGCATCGCCGAAATGGTCATCCAGCTGGGCCGCAACCTGGGCCTGGCCGTGATCGCCGAAGGCGTGGAAGACGAGCGGCAAGCGCAAATCTTGCAGGCGCTGGGCTGCCCGATGGCGCAAGGCTTTCTGTTCGCCCGCCCGATGACGGCCACGGCGCTGGGCACCTGGCTGAACAACGAGGCGCTGCAAGGGGCGGCATAGGCGCCACCTTGCATACTCAATGCAAAACGCCGGCAGTTGCCGGCGTTGTTTTTACTGCATGAGTAAAGCTTAGTCGGTGGTTTCAGCCGGCCAGTCGCGGATGTACGCTTTCAGCATCTGGTTTTCAAAGCTTTGCGCTTCGAGCACGGCGCGCGCGACGTCGTAGAAGGAAATGACGCCCAGCAGGGTCTTGGCATTCATGACGGGCAGGTAGCGCGCATGTTTTTCCAGCATGATGCGGCGCACTTCGTTGACTTCCGTATCCGGGGTCACGGTGATCGGATGGTCATCCATGTGCTTGCGCACGGTGCCGCCGCCGATCTGGCCCGCGTTTTCATGCAAGGCGTTCAACACTTCACGGAAGGTCAGCATGCCGACCAGGTCGCCAAATTCCATGACCACCAGCGAACCGATGTCTTTTTCAGCCATGGTATTGGCCGCGTCAAGCAGGGGCTGGTCAGGCGTGACCGTGTAGAGGATATTGCCCTTGACTTGGAGAATTTCAGATACTTTCATATTGGCCGTCCTGTCCGCGTGATTGGTATTTTAGTTATTCTAAGCCCTTACTGCGACTGTAGCCTATGCCTGCGGAAAAATCCAGCCTTGTGCGCAATCAAATCGAGGGGGATTGCGCGCAACTTTTCATCAGCCCCGGCGGCGGAACCACCCGGCAATCGAGAGGCGCTCGCGCGCCGTCGGCAGCACTTCGTGCAGCATCTCCCCCGACATGAACATGGCCATGCGGCCCGCCTGCGGCAAGATATCCACCTGAGCGCCATCCTGCGGATGCAAACGCAGCGCGCCGCCATGCCCGGGCAGCCAGTCGTCGTTCAGGTACAGCACGACGGACACGGTGCGCTTGTCGTCGTCGCGGAAACGGTCCAGATGGGCCCGGTAAAAGGCGCCCGGCGCGTACAGGGCGAAATGGCTTTCATACTCTTCCAGCCCCAGGAACAGCTCGCGGTTGAGCACGAGGCGCAGCGCTTCCATGTGTTCCAGGTAGCGGTCGCACGCGCTTGACCTGCCCGTTTCCAGCCATTCGATATGGTCGCCGCGGATGTCCGGCTGCAGCAGCGGCGCATGGCCGCTGCCCACGCCGGCCCCCTTCATCTTGCCGCTGAGCATGGATTGCACGCATTCGGCGGCCAGCTGGCGGCTCAGTTCAGGGGAAATGAAATGCTCTTGCATGAGCCAGCCTGCCTGGCAGAGGCCGTCGACGATAGAGGGTCCGGGTACGGCAAGGGAGCCGTCGAACGATATTGCGGGCATAAAATCTTTCCTGGTGGACATGCATGAGAGTGCGCCTGAAGCCCAGGATTTCGTTCGCTTGCAACTGCTTCCCTGCGGCGCGGCGCACGCGCACAGCTAAGACAGCCCGAATATCGCTGATACGATATCGTACCACCGCCGCACCGCGCCGGTCACTTTTTTTACACTGCCGGTTACACGCGAGCTGAGCCTGACCGTCCGCCAGCACGGCGCCATGCGCCCTGCACAGGAGCCCTTTTGCTCAGCTGCAAATCAGGTTACGATCTTGCCACTATAAAACTTGGCGGAGACACCATGAGCGGCCCGAAATACCCCGGTTTCGATACCTTATCCCTGCATGCGGGTGCCGCGCCCGACCCGGCCACGGGCGCGCGCGCCACGCCCATCCATTTCACGTCCTCGTTTGCCTTCAAGAGTTCGGACCATGCGGCCTCGCTGTTCAATATGGAACGGGCCGGCCACGTCTACTCGCGCATCTCGAATCCCACCAACGCCGTGCTCGAAGAGCGCATCGCCGCCCTCGAAGGGGGCGTGGCCGGCATCGCCACGGCCAGCGGCCAGGCCGCCATGCACCTGGGTTTATGTACCATCGCCGGCGCCGGCTCGCACATCGTGGCCTCGCGCGCCCTGTACGGCGGCTCGCACAACCTGCTCGCCTACACATTAAAACGCTTCGGCATCGAGACGACCTTCGTCGACCCGCGCGACGTGGACGCCTGGCGCGCTGCCATCCGCCCGAATACCAAAGTCCTGTTCGCGGAAACCCTGGGCAATCCCGGCCTCGACGTGCTCGATATCCCGACCATTGCCGCCCTGGCGCACGAGCAGCACTTGCCGCTGATGCTCGATTCGACGTTCACCACGCCGTATTTGCTGCGCCCCTTCGAGCATGGCGCCGGCCTGGTGTTCCACTCGGCCACCAAGTTTTTATGCGGCCATGGCACGGCCATCGGCGGCTTGCTCGTCGATGGCGGCACTTTTGATTGGCAAGCGGCCTACGACCAGACGGGCCGTTTCGCCGAACTATGCGAACCGTATGAGGGCTTTCACGGCATGGTCTTCGCCGAGGAATCGACGGTGGCGCCGTTCGCCCTGCGCGCGCGGCGCGAAGGCTTGCGCGACTTCGGCGCCGTCATGAGCCCGCACAACGCCTTCGCCATCCTGCAGGGCATCGAAACCCTGGGCTTGCGCATGGACCGCCACGTGGCCAATACGCGCAAGGTCATCGATTTTCTGCTGGTCAATCCGGCCGTGGAATCCGTGTCCTACCCGGAACTGCCGTCGCATCCCGATTACGAGCTGGCCAAGACCCTGCTGCCGAAGGGCGCGGGCGGCGTCTTCACCTTCCGCCTGCGCGGCGACCGCGCGGCGGGCCAGCGCTTCGTCGACAGCCTGAAGATCTTTTCGCACCTGGCCAACGTGGGCGACGCCAAGTCGCTCGTCATCCACCCCGCCTCCACCACGCACTTCCGCGTGCCCGACGATCAACTGGCGCAGGCCGGCATCACGCAGGGCACCATGCGTCTGTCCGTGGGCCTGGAAGACGCCGACGATTTGATCGAAGACCTGGCCCGTGGCCTGAAACTGTCGCAGAAAGGCGCCTGACATGCTGCTCACCATCGACAATACCGTCGCCTACTGCTACACGGGCGGCAAAGCGTTTGACCCCGATCAACCTACGGCCGTCTTCATCCACGGCGCGCAAAACGACCATTCCGTGTGGGCCCTGCAGACGCGTTATTTTGCGCACCACGGCTGGAACGTGCTGGCCGTCGACTTGCCGGGCCACGGCCGCAGCGGCGGCGCGGCGAAAACCAAGGTCGAGGAACTGGCGCACTGGATCCTCGCCGTGCTGGACTCTGCCGGCGCACCCAGGGCCATGCTGATCGGCCACAGCATGGGTTCATTGATCGCGCTGGAAGCGGTATTCCTGGCGCCGGATCGCGTCAGCCACCTGGCCATGCTCGGCTCCACCTACCCGATGAAAGTCTCGCCGGCGCTGCTGGAAACGTCGCTCAACGATGAACAGGCGGCCATCGACATGGTCAATATCTGGTCGCACTCGTCGATCGCGCAAAAGCCCTCGTTTCCCGGCCCCGGCTTCTATGCCATGGGCGGCGCGCGGCGCCTGAAGCAGCGCATCGCCGCCCTCAACCCCGATCACGTGTTTCACACGGATTTTTCTGCCTGCAATGCCTACGCGAACGGCGAAATCGCCGCCGCTTCGGTACACTGCCCCACTTTATTCATTTTCGGCGCGCGCGACATGATGACGCCGCCCAAGTCGACCCGGCTGCTGACAGCGGCCATAGCGCATGGCACCGTGGTGCAGGTCGACAGCGGGCACGAATTGATGGCCGAGCAGCCGGACGCCGTGCTCGACGCGCTGTTTGCGTTTGCGCAAACGGCAGCGGCAGCGGCATGAACGCTTTTTTTAGGATAGATGCACATGTTGTTGAATACCCTGTTTGAAGAATTGACCGGCCGCGGCAGCGGCACGGAGGCGGAGCGGCACGAACGCTACAACTGGCTGCAACAGCTGCGTTTCAATAACCCGCAAGCGGAAGAAGGCGGCCCGATGGCCGGCATTCCGTACTACCAATGGTGCCGGCTGCCGCAAGCGCTGATCGTCGCGGGCCAGCACACGGACCTGCTGGTCGGCACCACGAGCGCACTGTATCTGGTCTTCGAGGGCCGCCACGCGGCCGCGTTTGCGGCCGAACTGGGCCTGCAATACGACGCCAACAACCGCATCGACCGCCCCGGCGGCCTCGACGAGCTGCTCGATGCCTATGAAGAGCAGGACGACGGCAGCTGGGCCACCCTGCCGAACGAAGCGCCAGCGCCGCCGCTTGCCGGCTGGGACGACGTGTACTTCCGCGTGCGCGACCTGAGCGACGGCAGGACCATCCAGAGCGTGACCACCATCGCCTACGAAAGCAGCCGTTTCCCTGGCTACACCCTGCTGGGCACGACCATGGTGGGCGCGGGCGCCATCGCCCACGACGACGAGACGGCGGAATATTTGCAGCAAATCTTCGCCGACTGGGCCATTCAGCGCGAATGCGCCGATGTCTGTCTGCCAGCGCAGGAACCGTGGCCCCACGCGCCGCGCCAGACGCCGCCCGCGCCTTTCGGTACCCCCTTCGATTTTGCCCGCAATCTCGCCTATCTTGACACCCTGCTGGCCGCCTACGAACGCGCGCAGGGGCAGGCGGAAATCGATGGCGGCGATAGCGCTTACTGGGCATGCGCGGCCGCCAGCGTGGCTTACCAGGTCTTCTCGCTGCGCTACACGGCAGGCCTGCCCTTGCCCGAAGTGGAAACGGCGCTGGAAGCTGCCATCGGCGCCTGCGAAGCGGCACGCGCGGCCCTGGCCGAGGCCTACGATGACGATGCCTTGCCCGCCTTTGATTTCGAACAATTGACGGATTACGCGCGTACCCTGCAGCTGCTGGGCGCGGCCCTGCTGTTCGGCCGCCACGACCTGGCCGCCCGCCTGGCCGCCCTGCAGACGGCCTTCGACGGCGAAGACGGCGTGTACGAAGCGCTGCTGGCGACCATCGACCCGACGCGACCCGCCGTCGACGAATGGTATTTCGCCGAGCCCTATTCGGCCCTGTTCGAGTGCCTGGACGCGGACGATGCCGCGCAGCAGCTGGAACACCTGCGGCACTATCTGGCCAGCTGGCATGGCGCGCTGGTGCACGAAGACTGGTTCAACGGCCATTTGCGCGCGCACGGCCTGGGCGGCTACTACGGCCTGTGGGCCTTCGAGGCGGCCGCCGTGGCCAAACACCTTGGCCTGGAACGCAGCGCGCTGGCGCATTGGCTCATGCCGCCCGCGCCCTGAATCTCCCGTTCACTTTTAGATAAAGATCAATGATCAATACCGCAGCCCTGTTCAGCACCGCATTTTTACCCGGCCAGGCCGGTTTCGACACCGAGACGATCAACGGCCTGGCCGAATGGCGGCTGGACGTACCTGCGCTGTTCAAGCTGCTCATCGGCGCCGGCACGCAAGCCGTCGCCTGGCCCATCTACGGCGACGGCGAAGACTGCCCCTGCGTGCTGGCCGCGCCGATGGCGCAGGCACAGGCCAGCTGGCAAGCGTTGTCCGCGCTGATGGACAAGCCGCGCAACGCGGCCGCCATCGTCGCGCGCAGCGCCATCAGCGCCCTGCTGGCCAGCGGCCAGCCGTGGCTGATCCTCGATTGCGTGCAGCTGATCGCGCACGATATCGGCACGCCGGAATACGCGGCCGCGCTCGAGGCCCTGCGCGCCGAGGCGCAAGCCCTGCACTCTGCCCTGCAGCGCGGCGACCGGGACGCGCTGGCACCGCTGCTGGCCGCCGGCGCCGCATCGCCGGCCACCGGCTACTGGTCGGCTACGGCCGAGGCGCAACTGGCCGAGGTCGAGGAACTCGATGCGCAAGATTTGCCGTTCCTGCAAGGCCTGGAAGTGCTGGGATGGGAGGAGGACGCGCTGTGCTATGCAGTGAGCGCCGCCGCTGAACCGGACGTCACCGGCCTCGTCACGTCCTATGGCCGCTGGATCGTGCCGCTGTCGCAGCGCTATGTCGACCTGGGCGTTTACTACGCGGACGATGGCTGGATCACCTTTGCCACGGCGGACGCCCCCGATGCGCACGGCGTGCTGGACCTCAACGGCACGGTGGTGCTGCCGCCATCCCCCGGCGCCCTGTACGTCATCAGCCCCCATCTGGTACAGAGAATCGCGCCGGACGGCGCCAGCAGCCTGCTGCGCCTGCCCGACGGCGCGCTGCTGATGGACGGGGTGGACAACATCTGCCAGCGCGACGATGGCTTGATCGACATCGAACGCCAGACAGACCAGACAGACGATGACGGCAAGCGCAATGTGCACGGCGTGGTCGACACCACGGGCAAGGTCGTGGTGCCGCCGGCCTACAGCTCCGTGCAGGATTTCGGCACGAAGAAGAAAATCGCCATCGTCAGCCAGCGCATCGCCGGGCGCTTCCTGTTTGGCCTGGCGAACAGCCAGGGCGAGCTGCTGGCGCCCTGCCAGTACGAAGCCATCGATAGCGCCACCACGTCGTCGCCGCCCAAGCTGCGCAAGAACCTGATCTTCGCCATCGACGCGCAAGGCCTGGCCTGCATGCTGACGCCCGATGGCAAGCAGGCGTTTACGCCGTTATATCCGCCCGCCCACCACTTGCGCGGCGTGGCCGTGCAAAGCGATTTTTTATATGTGGTCAACGATGGCATGGCCTGGAGCATGGATTTCACGGGCCAGCTGCTCGAGCAGTTCGACACGGTGGAGAACTTCAAGGCGGCCATCACGGCCCAGTTGAGCGAGGCCATGGGGCTGGGCAAGCAAAAGCCCGAGAAACAGGCCGCCAGGCGCCGCAGCTTCACGCCGGCGCAGATCCTGGCCAAGGCCGACCGCGAGCAGTTGCGCAGCATGGCCGCGCTGCTCTTGCTGGGCGATGCGGCACTGGCCGCACGCTGCGTGGACATCACCCTGGAAGAACTGACGGAAGACGACCCGGAAGAGGAATACGAAGGCGATACGCCCGAAGCGGCGTGTTTCTTCCTGCTCTGGTCCACGGCCGCCGATGCGCTGGGCCACGGCACCACCCTGGACTGGAAATCGGTCGATGAAGTGCCGCGCATCGGCCAGCATATCGGCCTGCCCGCGCTGCGCGATTTTTCGTGGGCGCAGCGCGAGGATGGCGACGCGATGGCCGAAGGCCTGGCCGCCATCGCCACCCACCTGGCGCCGCATCAGCTGCGCCTGGTGAACCTGCACGGCGGCGAGGACACGTATTATCTGGGCGTGGTGCGGGCGCAGGATGCGGCCGCGTTCAGCAAGGCGGCACTGCAGGCGGCCCTGCGGCCCGTGCTGCTGTGACGGCTTGCCAGCCCGTCTGCTGATATCGCACCCGGCCGGCAACATGGAACGCCGTTGCTGGCCGGGTGCATCTTTACTTGACGGAACGATCGAACAGCGCCTTGTCAAAACGCAGGGTAATGACTTCGGTATCGTCCGGCTTGCCTGGCTTGCGTCCGTCTTCACCGGGATAGTTCGTGTCAATTGCCACGACTAGCGTGTTGGCATCGAGGACTTCAACGCTCTCCACCGAGTCGAAAGGCATGCTGAACTTACCCACGGGCATATTGCTCGCCCGCCCGCCGATGCCTTTGGGGTCGGAGATGTTCAGCAAGTCCACCAGCAGCGTTTTCTTGAGGGCGCCATCAGCATCTTTCTCCTTCAGGTCGACCAGGTACAGGCGCTTGATCACGGCCTTGGCGCCCCAGAAGCCGTCGCGCTCGATGAGTACGAACTTGCTGCCGCCGACATTGGTCATGTCGCCGATCACGACGCCATTATCCTTGGCCGCGCCATCCTTGCGGTACACGAGGTTCTTGCCCGTATAGCGCATGGCGGCGGGGTCGAACTCGAAGATGTTCAGGTAGCGTTCATCCGCGGCAACGGGCCGCAGCGACGGGTCGCTTGGCGCCGCTTCCGGCACCGCGTAGAGCATGCTGCGGTCGGCGTTATAGGCCAGGCTTTCGAAGCCGCGGCTGCCTGACAGGGTGATGCTGGCTCCCTTGCCCAGCACTTCCGGATTGGCCGGGCTGCGCAGGAAGGGATGGGGAACGGGATCGCCCATGAGCGTGCCGTTTTTGTCGAAGTGCAGGATATACGGGCCGAACTCCTCGCCCACGAACCAGGTGCCATCGGCGGCGCGCGCGAGCGATTCAATGTCGAAGTCAAAACCGGTCAGCAGGCGGCCCGCGCGAATGCGCGCATCGACGGCGATACCGCTGTCGGAAAAGACCAGCCCGCCGGAGGTGTTGCTTGGGTAGTTGACATAGTCGGCCGTGATTTTCAGGTCGATGCCCTTGCCGTCGTTTAAGAAACCCCTGGCGTCGTTGAAGGCGAGGAAACTGTTGATCTTGATGCTGCCCGGCGTCTTGCTGGCGTCTGCGTCCGTGCGGAAGTTGATGCTGGCGTTATACAGGCCGAGCACGAAATCGGCCGAATTGCCCTTGGCGCCGTAGCCATTGTCGGCCATGGCAGTCCAGCTGCCGTCGTCATTCCTCAGCAGAGCGGAGAAGCCGGGAATCGGCACGCCATTGGCAAACGGCGGGCTGACGCCAAGCGCCGCGGCCATGAACTGTCCGGAAACCGGCGCCGGCCAGCGCGCCGTGTCAGGCAACGCTGCCCAGCCGACCAACTGGTGCGGCAGCCCTTCCCCCTCCTTGGGTGCCGCGTCGGGAGCCGCAGAGGAACTGCCGCCGCAGGCGGCCAGCATGCCGCTGACCATCACGATGGCCAAGCCGCGGCACAAATTCAAACCGCTCAAATGACAACGCATATTTGCTTCCTCTACAAGATGAATGGAGAGGAAAGCTTACCGGCCTTCGGTGACCAGTTTATGACATGCGTCCCTAGCGCGCGAGGCGGATGCCGGCAGGAAGCGCACCGCCCGGGCCCGTCAATTGCAGCGCACTTCCCCGAAATGCTGCGCCAGACTCAGGCCCAGTCCCTGCTCCACGGCGTTTTCCACCTGCGCGGCCAGCGCGGCTGCCTCTTCCGCCGCCTTGATGTCGCGCTCGTTGGTGGAACCGGCCGGGTAGCCGGAGTTCACGCGCATGCCGCCGAAGACGAACAGGCGGTAGACGTCGGCCAGGCTGATGCGGTTGACGTTGCCCAGCAAGACCCAGTGGTCGGAACTGTCGGCCACGCGCTTGCCCCACTGTACCCGCACGGCGCCATCCACGTTGACTCGTCCCACCCAGCCCTGCTGCACCATCTTGTCGAGCAGGGTTTCCATCTCTTCGAAGCCCAGGCGCGTGCTGCGGCGGATCTCGGCCGCGCCCACCAGGGCCGAATCGGCGCAGTGGCACGCCTGGTGCAGCACTTTCAGGATGGCGACGGCGTCGACGAATTCGCTGCCCGGCGCCGCCTCGTACCACCAGCGCTCGTATTTCACGACGGGCAAGGCGGCCACCAGCAAGGCGCCCACCAGGGTGATCATCCAGCTCAGGTATATCCACACGAGGAACAGCGGCAAGGCGGCCAGTGCGCCATAGATGCGCGAATAGGTGGGAAATTCCTGGATGAATTCGCCGAAGCCGCGCTTGGCGACCTCGAACGCCAGCGCCGCCAGCAAGCCGCCCCAGGCCGCGTCGCGCCAGTCCACGTCGCGATTCGGCACGGCGATGTACAGCAGGGTAAACGCCAGCATGGTCAGGCCGATCGACACCAGCGTGTAAAACACGGCGCCGATGAACGGCACGGCGCCCACCACGCCGCTGGTGGCCATGAAGAGGCGCGAGGTCACCGTCAGCGACACGCCCACCAGCAGCGGCCCCAGGGTGACGATGGCCCAGTAGACGAGCAAACGCTTGGTCCAGCGGCGCTCCTGGCGCACGCGCCAGATGCGGTTGAAGACGCGCTCGATCAAGCCCATCATGCCCACCGAGGTGACGATCAGGGCGCCCGCGCCGATGGCCGACAATCGCGTCGCCTTCGACGCGAACGTCGTCAGGTAGTCGAGGATGGTGTTCGAAATCCCCTTGGGCATCACGCTTTGCACGAAATAGTCTTCCAGCGCGTGGCGGAAGGTATTAAACAGGGGGAAAGTGGTGAAGATGGCCAGGGCCAGCGTGAGCAGCGGCACCAGCGCGAACACGGTGGCGAACGTCAGGCTGCCGGCCACTTGCGGCAGGCTTTCCTCGCGCACGCGGCGGCGCGCGAACTGCAGCAGGTCGCGCGTTTCGGACCACGTCAGGCCGCGCACGACGTCCAGCCCCATGCTCAGGGTGCGCCACAGGTATTGGAAGAACGGGAATATATATTTTGAAAACATGTGCAAAATCAGAACGGCGCCATGACAGCAGTCGTATCAGGCTGTAAAGCGCCCTATAATACCAATGATGAAGCCAACCAATCTGATTATTCTCGTATTGTTTTATTCACGCCATGGCGCCACGCGCCAGTTGGCCGAGCTGATAGCCCAGGGAGTGGAAAGCGTGCCCGGTTGCGATGCGCGCCTGCGCACCGTGCCCGCCGTCTCCACCGTAACGGAAGCGACGGCGCCCGAGGTGCCGCTGGACGGCGCGCCCTACGTGGAACTGGACGATTTGCAGGAATGCGCGGGCCTGGCCCTGGGCTCGCCCACGCGCTTCGGCAACATGGCCGCCGCCATGAAGTACTTCTGGGATGGCACGGCCAGCGACTGGCTGGCCGGCAGCCTGTCCGGCAAGCCCGCCTGCGTGTTCACGTCCACGGGCAGCCTGCACGGCGGCCAGGAATCGACCCTGCTGTCGATGATGATTCCCCTCTTCCACCACGGCATGCTGGTCATGGGCTTGCCCTACACGCATCCGGAACTGATGACGACGTCCACGGGCGGCTCGCCGTATGGCGCCACGCACTGGTCGGGCATAGACGGCGACAAGGCCTTGAGCGACGATGAAAAGCGCCTGGCCATCGCCCTGGGCCGGCGCCTGGCGGAAAACGCCGCGAAACTGGCAGGCGCATGATGCACGGCACACTGCACAAGTATTTTCACTGGGGCGCCATCGCCAGCCTCGTCACCCTAATCGTCTGGTGCCTGCTGTGGGAAACCGTCGTCGCGCCGCTGCAACCGGGCGGCTCCTGGGTCGTGCTGAAGGCGGCTCCCCTGCTCATTCCCCTGTACGGCGTCATCAAGCGCGACGTCTACACCCTGCAATGGTCGTCGATGGTGATCCTGCTGTACTTTACGGAAGGCGTGGTGCGCGGGTACAGCGACACGAACCCCACCTCGGCCCTGATGGCCTGGGGCGAGGCGGCCATCGTCTGCGTCTATTTTGTCTGCGCCGTGCTGTATCTGCGCCCGTATAAAAAGGCGGCCAAGCGCATGGCCAAGGAACTGCTGGAAAAAGTGAATAAAGTGAGCATCAAGAAATGATCGAACAGCCAGTGCATGACCAAGCCGACTTCCTCGCCGCCTGCCGCGACCTGCTGGGCGACAGCTACGTCCTCACCCGGGATGCCGACACGGCGCCCTTCCTCACCGACTGGCGCGACCGGTTTACGGGCAAGGCCCTGGCCGTACTGCGCCCCGCCACGGTGGAGCAGGTGGCCTCAATCCTGCGCGCCTGCGCGCAATGGCAGGTGCCCGTCGTGCCGCAGGGCGGCAATACGGGCCTGGTGCTGGGCAGCATTCCCGACGCCGCCGGCACGGCCGTCGTGCTGTCGCTGGCGCGCCTGAACGCCATCCGCGCGCTCGACCCCGTCAACCGCACCATCACGGTCGATGCGGGCTGCATCCTGCAAACCATCCAGGAAGCGGCCAGCGCCGCCGGCTGCCTGTTCCCCCTGTCGCTGGCGGCCGAAGGCAGTTGCACCATCGGGGGGAATTTGGCCACCAACGCGGGCGGCACGGCCGTGCTGCGCTACGGGAACACGCGCGAGCTGTGCCTGGGCCTGGAAGTGGTCACGCCGCAGGGCGAGATCTGGAGCGGCTTGCGCGGTTTGCGCAAGGATAATACCGGCTACGATTTGCGCGACCTGTACATCGGCGCCGAAGGCACCCTGGGCGTGATCACGGGCGCGGTCATGAAACTGTACCCGCAGCCGAAGGCCTGCATCACGGCGCTGGCCGCCATGCCCTCGCCCGCCCACGCCCTGCGCTTGTTAAGCCTGATGCAGGACCATTGCGGCGCCAGCCTGACGGGCTTCGAACTGATGTCGCAATACTGTTTGCAACTGGTGGCCGAGCAGTTCCCCCAGCTTCCGCACCCGTTCGCCGACGCGCACGGGCAGTACGTGTTGCTGGAACTGTCCAGCAGCCAGTCCGAGGCGCATGCCGTGGAATTGCTCGAAGCGAGCATCGGCGCGGCCCTGGAAGACGAGTTGATCGAAGACGCCGTCGTCGCCAGTTCCGTGGCGCAGTCCGAAGGCCTGTGGCAGCTGCGCGAACATATTCCGCTGGCGCAGGCGCAGGCGGGCAAGAACATCAAACACGATATCTCGCTGCCCATTTCCCGCATCGCCGACTTCATCGCCGTCACGGATGCGGCCCTTGCGTCAGCCTTTCCCGGCTGCCAGCTCGTATGCTTCGGCCACTTGGGCGACGGCAACCTGCATTACAACGTGGCGCCGCCAGCCGGCATGACGGACCGGGATTTCCTGGCCAACCAGGACGCCATTAACCGCATCGTGCACGACCAGGTCCACGGCTTTGGCGGCTCGATATCGGCCGAACACGGCATCGGCGCACTGAAAAAGGCGGATCTGGCGCACTACAAGTCGCCGCTGGAACTGCAGCTGATGCGCGCCGTGAAGCAGGCGCTGGACCCGCAGAACATCATGAATCCGGGGAAGATACTGTGAAGCCATCGTCCCTCCTGCTCTGCGCCATGGCCTTGCTGGCCGGTTCCTCCAGCGCGCAGGACGTCTACAAATGCGTGCAGGATGGCCAGACCAGCTATAGCGCCACGCCCTGCACGGGCGGGCAGCTGCAGATCCTGGAAGTTCCCTCGCCTCCGCCCGCCGTCGACAAGGGCGCGGCCACGCGTCAGGAACGGGTGGCCAGCCAGATGGAAGCGGCGCGCAAGAAGCGCGAAAACCTGGAAGACCAGGCGCGCGAACGGGCGGCCAGGCAGCTTGAGGCACGCGACAAGCATTGCGCCCAGCTACGGCTGGAACAAAAATGGGCGGCGCAGGACGCCGTCGGCGCGGGCGATAAAACCCGCAATGCGGCGCAACTGAAGGCGCGGCGCGCCGGCGAGCGCCTGGCCGTTGAATGTCTGAATTGAGTGCGCCGGCGGCAAATCCCGCAGGTATGCGCCTGTTGTCGCGCTGGCTGCTGCTGGGCGAATGGCGCGCGCATCCCGTGCGCGCCTTCGTCGCCATCCTCGCCATCGCCATCGGCGTGTCGCTGGGCTTTGCCATCCATTTGATCAACGCGGCCGCCTTCAATGAATTTTCCACGGCCGTGAAAAGCCTGTCCGGCCAGGCCGACGTGCAGGTGGCCGGGCGCGAAGCGCTGTTCGACGAAGCCGTCTACCCGTGGCTGGCGCAGCGCGACGGCGTGGCCGTTGCCTCGCCCGTACTGGAACTGCAAGCCGGCGTGAGCGGCAAGAAGGACGGCGGCCCGCTGCACATCCTGGCGCTCGACGTCTTCCGCGCCGGCTTCATCTCGCCCGACCTGATTGGCGCGCCGGCGGAAGGCCAGCCTTTCGACACCCTGGCCGACGACGCCATCTTTTTATCGCCTGCCGCCTTGCGCTGGCTCGACGTCGCCGAAGGCGGCCAGGTCGCGCTGCAATCGGGCACGGGCACGGTGTCCCTGCGCGTGGCCGGTTCGCTGCAGCGGGCGCGCGCCGGCCAGCGCATCGCCGTGATGGATATCGGTGCGGCGCAATGGCGCTTCAACAAGCTGGGCAAGCTGTCGCGCATCGATTTGAAACTGCGCCAGGGCGTCAACCGCGACGCCTTCCAGGCCGCGCTGAGCAGTGCGCTGGAAGCGCAGTACCCGGGGCGTTTCCAGGTGGGGCAGCCGAATGATGAAAACCAGAATAGCCGCAACAATAACCTGAGCCGCGCCTACCGCGTCAACCTGACGGTGCTGGCCCTGGTCGCCCTGTTTACGGGGGCGTTCCTCGTGTTTTCCACGCAGGCCCTGTCCGTCATCCGCCGCCGCGGCCAGTTCGCGCTGCTGCGCGTGCTGGGCATGGAGCGCAGGCCTTTGCTGCGCCAGGTGCTGTTAGAGGGCGCCAGCCTGGGCGTGGTCGGCGCCGCGCTGGGCATCGCCGGCGGCTACGCCATGGCCGCCGTGGCCCTGCGCTTTTTCGGCGGCGACTTGGGCGCCGGCTATTTCGCGGGCGTGCAGCCGCAGGTGCAATTCACGCCCGTCGCCGCCTTCGTGTATTTCGCGCTGGGCCTCGGCGTGGCCTTGCTGGGCTGCGCGGCGCCCGCGCTGGAAGCGGCGCGCGCCGCCCCCGCCATCGCCCTCAAATCGGGCAGCGAGGAAGTCGTGACGACGCGCCTGGCCAAGACCTGGCCAGCGCTGGCGTGTCTGCTGCTGGCCGGCGCCTTGACGTTTTTGCCGCCCGTGTTCGAGCTGCCCCTGTTCGGCTATCTGTCCATCGCCCTGCTGCTGATCGGCGCCATCGCCCTGATGCCGCAGCTGGCGGCCGTCGTCTTCCGCGCCCTGCAGGCCGCCTGGCTGCGCACGGAAACGAGCAAGCATGCGCCCGTGCGCAGCCTGACCGTGGCCCGCCTGGCGAACGCCTCGGGCCAGGCCGGCATCGCGCTCGGTGGCGTGCTGTCGAGCTTTAGCCTGATGGTGGCGATGGCGATCATGGTGTCGAGTTTCCGCGTTTCCGTCGATGACTGGCTGCTGCAGATCCTGCCGGCCGACGTGTACACGCGCCCGGCGGCCAGCGGCGGCACGGCGGGCCTGAACCCGCGCGAACAGGCGAGCATCACCGCCCTGCCCGGCGTGGCCAGGGTGGATTTCCAACGCCTGCGCTCGCTGTCGCTGGCGCCGGACCGCCCGAATGTCATGCTGCTGGCGCGCCCCATCAACTTGCGGGACCCTGGCAAGAGCATGGTACTGGTGGGCGACACCCTGCCCGTGCCGGCAGGCAGCCGGCCCGTGTGGCTGTCCGAAGCGGCGGCCGACCTGTACAACGTCAAGCCTGGCCAGCAGATCGCGCTGCCGCTGGCGGGCGGCCTGCACAAGTTCTTCGTCGCCGGCATCTGGCGCGACTATGCACGCTCGTCCGGCGCCATCCAGATGCCGCTCGATGACTACCGCGCCTTGACGGGCGATATGGATGTCAGCGACGCGGCCCTGTGGCTGGCCAAAAACACCACGGGCGAGCAGTTGCAGCAGCGCCTGAAAGCCCTGCCTTTCGGCGCCAGCCTCGAAGTATCGAACCCGTCGGCTATCCGCGCCCTGAGCCTGCAGATATTTGACCGCAGCTTCGCCGTCACGTATTTATTGGAAGCCATCGCCATCGTCATCGGCCTGTTCGGCGTGGCCGCCACGTTCTCGGCCCAGACCCTGGCGCGCGCGCGCGAATTCGGCATGCTGCGCCACGTGGGCGTGACGCGCGGCCAGATCCTGTCCATCCTGGCGCTCGAGGGCGGCGCGCTGACGGCGCTGGGCATCGCCACCGGTTTTGTGTTGGGCCTGTTGATCAGCTTTGTGCTGGTCTTCATCGTCAATCCGCAATCGTTCCACTGGACCATGCAGCTGCACCTGCCGTGGCCCCTGATCGCCACCGTGGCCGCCGCCTTGCTGACGGCCGCCGCCCTCACCGCCCTCATCGCGGGGCGCCAGGCGCTGTCCGCTGGCCCCATCCGCGCCGTCAGGGAGGACTGGTAATGCGCCGTTTGACTTGTTTATTGTTGTTTTGCAGCGCCGCCGCCATCGCCGCGCCGCCTGCGTTCGCCCCCGTCACGCCGCTGCCGGCCGGCCAGACCCTGCGCATGCCGCACGATTTCGGCGCCCACCCCGCGTATAAAACGGAATGGTGGTACGCCACCGGATGGGTAAAAACCAGCGGCGGCGAGCAGCTGGGCTACCAGGTGACCTTCTTTCGCAGCGCCACGGCCGCCGACGCGGACAACCCCAGCGCCTTCGCGCCGAAACAGCTGATCATCGGCCATGCGGCCCTGTCCGATCCGAAAGTGGGCAAGCTGCTGCACGACGAGAAAAGCGCGCGCGAAGGCTTCGGCCTGGCCTACGCCAGGGTGGGCGACACGGACGTCAAGCTCGACGACTGGCGCATGCAGCGCCAGACCGACGGCAGCTACAAGGTCAGCCTGGCCGCGCGCGACTTCAGCTTGCAGCTGACCCTGGCCCCTACCCAGCCCGTGCTGCTGCAAGGCGTTGGCGGCTACTCGCGCAAGGGCGCGCGGCCCGCGCAATCGAGTTATTACTACAGCGAGCCGCAGCTGCATACCACGGGCACGATCGCCCGCGCGGGCGGCAAGCCGGAAGCGGTGACGGGCGCCACCTGGCTCGATCACGAGTGGTCGAGCCAGGTGCTCGATGCGGATGCCAGCGGCTGGAACTGGATAGGCGCCAACCTCGATGACGGCGGCGCCCTGATGGCCTTCCAGATCCGCAGCAAGACAGGTGCTAAACTATGGGCGCACGCGACATGGCGCGATGCGTCCGGTAAGATGACGCAGTACGCGCCCGGCGACGTCGATTTCACGCCCACGCAGCTGTGGCGCTCGCCCCGCACGCAGGCCGAATACCCGGTCGCCACCGATATCCGCACGGGCGCCACGCGCTGGCAGATCAAGCCCCTGCAGGCCGACCAGGAGCTCGATTCGCGCCGCTCGACGGGCGCCGTGTACTGGGAAGGCGCCGTGACGGTGGAGCGCGACGGCCAGCCCGTGGGCCGCGCCTACCTGGAAATGACGGGCTATGTCCAGCCGATGAAGTTGTAAGCAATGCATAAAATGCCGGGGTCAGACCCATCGGGTCTGACCCCGGACAAGCAAAAAAGTAAATCAAAGCGAAAAACAATGACAACCAGCACAGAAACAGGCAGCACCAGCAAAGCAACCGCCGCAAGCACCGCACCGACTCCCGACACCGGCAGCAGCCGCGAACTGAAAAAAGGCAGCCTGGCCGCCTTCAAGGGCTTGATGCCCTTTCTGACGCCGTACCGCAAGCAGTTCTTCCTGGCCGGTATCGCGCTGGTGGTGGCCGCCGCCTCGACCCTGGCCATTCCCGCCGCCTTCAAGCAGATGATCGACCTCGGTTTCGGCGGCGCGGCCGGCTCGAAAAGCATCCAGCACGTCGACCTGGTGTTCCTCGCCCTGTTCGGCGTGGCGTCCATCCTGGCGCTGGCGACTGCCGCGCGCTTTTACACGGTGTCGTGGCTGGGCGAGCGCGTCACGGCAGACATCCGCAGCGCCGTGTACCGCCACGTCGTCACGCAAAGCCCGGAATTCTTTGAGACCACGCAGACGGGCGAAGTCCTGTCGCGCATCACCACCGACACGACCCTGATCCAGGCCGTCGTCGGCACCAGCATCTCGATGGCGCTGCGCAATGTGCTGCTGTTCCTGGGCGGTCTGGTGATGCTGTTCGTCACCAGCGCCAAGCTGGCGGGCATCATCATCGGCCTCTTGATCCTCGTCGTCGTGCCCATCATCGTGTTTGGCCGCCGTGTGCGCAAGCTGTCGCGCGATTCGCAGGACCGCATCGCCGACGCTTCGGCCATGGCCGGCGAAATCCTCAACGCCATGCCCACCGTGCAAGCGTTTACGCACGAGAAAATCGAATCGAAACGCTTCGGCGACTCCGTCGAAGGCGCCTTCATGACGGCCATGCGCCGTATCCGCGCCCGCGCCCTCTTGACCATGATCGCGATTTTGCTGGTCTTCGGCACCATCGTGTTCGTCCTGTGGCTGGGCGCGCGCGCCGTGCTGGAAGGCGCGATGACGGGCGGCGACCTGGGCCAGTTCATCCTGTACGCCTCCATCGTGGCCGGCGCCATCGGCGCCCTGTCCGAAGTCATGGGCGAAGCGCAGCGCGCCGCCGGCGCCACCGAGCGCCTGCTGGAACTGATGGCCGTCAAATCGGAAATCGAGTCGCCTGCCACGCCGCTGCCGCTGCCCGCGCGCGCCGCGAATGGCGCCGCGCTGTCGCTGGACGATGTCATGTTCTCGTATCCGTCGCGTCCCGATACGCACGCGCTCGATCACGTCAGCCTCGACATCCGCGCCGGCGAAACGGTGGCCGTCGTCGGCCCCTCCGGCGCCGGCAAGACCACGCTGTTCCAGCTGTTTTTACGTTTTTATGACCCGCAAAGCGGCACCATCCGCCTCGATGGCGTCGACATCAAGCAGCTCGACCTGCACACCCTGCGCGACGCCATCGGCATCGTGCCGCAGGATACGGTGATCTTCTCGGCCGACGCCATGGAAAACATCCGCTACGGCCGCGCCGGCGCCAGCGACGAGGAAGTCATCGCCGCCGCGAAGATGGCGGCCGCCCACGAATTCATCGAGCGCCTGCCGAACGGCTACAAATCCTTCCTCGGCGAACGGGGCGTGCGCCTGTCCGGCGGCCAGCGCCAGCGCATCGCCATCGCCCGCGCCCTGCTGAAAAACCCGCCGCTGCTGCTGCTCGACGAAGCGACCAGCGCGCTCGACGCGGAATCGGAACGCCTGGTGCAAAAGGCGCTGGAAGCGGCCATGGTGGGCCGCACCACCGTCATCATCGCGCACCGCCTGGCCACCGTGCAGCGGGCCGACCGCATCATCGTCATGGAAGACGGCAGGATCGTCGAGACGGGCACGCATGCGTCGCTGGTGGCGCTCGGAGGCATCTACGCGAATCTTGCCGCACTGCAATTCCATCACGTACAGCTCAATCCAGCGGAATAATCATGAACGCACTTTTCCACGCCAACCTGGGCATCACCGATTTCTGGACCTTTTTGCTGGGGACCATCTTCATCGTCATCCTGCCCGGCCCCAACTCCATGTACGTGCTGTCGGTCGCCGCCCAGCGCGGCGTGCGGCCCGCCTACCAAGGCGCCTTCGGCATCTTCGCCGGCGACCTGATTCTGATGGTGCTGTCGGCCTGCGGCGTCGCTTCGCTGCTGAAAGCCAGCCCGGCCCTGTTCTACGTCGTGAAATACATCGGCGCGGCCTACCTGGGCTGGATCGGCCTGCAGATGCTGATAGGCTGCTGGCGCAAGCTGCGCGCACCCGCTCCCGCTGAAGGCGAAGCGGCAGCCGTAGCTGCCCCCGTCAAGGAAAGCGACCCGTTCCGCAAGGCCCTGATCATCAGCCTGATGAACCCGAAAGCGATTTTGTTCTTCATCTCTTTTTTCATCCAGTTCGTCGACCCGGCCTTTGCAAAGCCCGTGCTGTCCTTCATCGGCCTGGGCCTGATCTGCCAGGTGATCAGCTTTACCTACCTGACGGCCATCATCTTTGTCGGCGCGCGGCTGGCCGAGACCTTCCGCCGCCGTCGCCGCCTGTCGGCCGGCATGGGCGGCGGCGTGGGCGCCATGTTCATCGGCTTTGGCGCGAAACTGGCCACGGCCACACTGTAAGGAATCGCCGTGAACGAGCTTGAACTGCGCCAGCGCTGCCATACCATCCTGCCGGGCCACCGCCAGCCCACGCCAGCGGCCACCTTCGCCGCCATGGCCGCCTGGTGCGATGCCAACGATGTTGCACACGATACCTATGGCGAAGGCGCGCTGATCGAACAGTTCGAGAACAAGATCGCCAGCCTGCTCGGTTTCGAGGCGGCCGTGTTCTGCATCACGGGCACCATGACGCAGGTCACGGCCCTGCGCCTGGCCTGCCAGGACCGGGGCTCGCGCCTCGTCGCGCTGCACCCGACGTCGCACATCCTGCGCCACGAGCGGGGCAACCATGAATTGCTCGATCACTTCAAGGGCTTGACGATCGGCGACCCGCACCGCCCGTGGACGGCGGACGACTTGCGCGCCGTGCCCGATGCGCTGGGCGCCGCGCAGGTCGAACTGCCGATGCGCGAAATCGGCGGCCAGTGCCCGTCGTGGGAAGACTTGCGCCAGATCAAGCTGCACTGCAACGACCGCAACATCCACCTGCACATGGATGGCGCGCGCCTGTGGGAAGCGCAAGCCGGTTTTGGCCAGTCCCTGCCCGCCATCTGCGACGGTTTTGATTCCGTCTACGTGTCGCTGTACAAGGGCATCGGCGGCCTCGGTGGCGCCATGCTGGCCGGCAGCCGCCCGTTTGTCGAGCGTGCGCGCGCGTGGTTCCACCGCCAGGGCGGCAACATCGTGCACCGCACGCCCTACGTGGTGGCCGCCGCCATGCAGTTCGACGCGCGCCTCGCCGCCATGCCCCGCTATTTTGCGCGCACGCAGTGGCTGTACGCGCTGCTGCGCGATTTTCCATCGATCGCCGTCAACCCCGCCCAGCCGCAAGCGAACATGCTGCATCTGCACCTGCCCGTATCGCGCGAGCGGGCCATCGCCATCCGCAACCAGATGGCCGAAGACCACGGCATCTGGCTGTTCGGCCGCGCCAGCCACGCGGCGCTGCCCGGGCACAGCGTGGTGGAATGGTATGTGGGAGACAACTTGCTGGAACTGCCCGACGACAGCGTGCGGCTGGCCTTGACCCTGCTGGATCAGGCCATGCGTAACAAGGCACCATCGGCGTAGGTCGGGGTAGGTCGGGTTAGCGCACAGCGCGTAACCCGACAACACCACAGCCACAGCCAACAATACCGTCGGATTACGCGCGGCTTCGCCACGCTAATCCGACCTACACCCTACGGCGCCCAACAACGCGCCACCTGCGTAGGTCGGGCTAGCGCGTAGCGCGTAAGCCGACACCACCACCGCCGTCGTCACCAAAAAAAAGCGCCCGAAGGCGCTTTTTTCCTTTCATGGCGGCCGGGTCGGCCGCCACTACCTGCTTAGAACTTGTAGTTGTAAGCGAGACCGATCAACTGCATGCGGGTCTTGAACAGGCCCTTGGTGGTTTCACCGTTGCCGGTGCAGCCCGTCTTGACCGGCGAGCAGTCGTTTGTGTAGTTGACGTCAGCATCCTTGAAGTCGATATAGCTGTAAGCCAGGTCGATCGAGGAATTGGCGTTCAGCTTCCAGTTCGCGCCGATCGAATACTGCATGCGGTCGCTGTCCGGCAAGGCCGGGTGGCGCAATTCGGCGCTGCGGACCGGCGCCTGGTCGTGGGCGATACCGGCGCGCAGCATCAGGCTTTCGCTGTACTTGTAGTTGGTGCCCAGCGACACGCGGTAGGTGTCTTTCCAGTTCTGGCGAATGCGCTCGGCGCCTTCGGCCGTCGGCGGGAACTGGATATCCAGGTTCTGCAGGCGCGAAGTGCGGGTCCAGGTGACGTCGCCCATCAAGGCCCATTTATCATCCATCTGATGGAAGGCGTTGACCGACAGGGTTTCCGGCGTGCGCAATTCCACCAGCGCTTCCGAATTGACCTTGTTCGATGCCTTGGCGATGAAGGCGTTCACGGCCGGATTGCTCGTCACTTGCGAGAAGTCCCAGATGGTGCTGCCCTTGAGCTTGTGCGAAATCGACGAGCGGTAAGCGATACCGAAACGCGTGCCTTCGTTCAGCTGGTACAGGTAGCCCAGGTTGAAGCCGAAGCCCCAGTCATGGCCATCCATCGAGGCATGGCCATCCTTGATCGGGCCCTGCAGCGCGGCGCCCGCAGCTTGCGCCGCAGCCAGACCCTGCGTCTTGGCGATATTGGCCAGGAAGGCCTGCGATGCGCTAGGGGCAAACTTGCCCAGGAAAGCAACCGAACCCGGCACGTCCACACCCTGGCCCAGTTCCGCCTTCATGTATTCGGCCGTCACGCCGAAACCGAACGAGTGGTGCTGGTCCAGCTTGAACGACACGGAAGGATTCAGGGCGATGGCTTCGAGCTTGATATTGGTGATCGCGTAGCGGCCATACCAGTCGTTGCCGTAGTCGAGCTTGGCGCCATACGGCACGAACAGGCCAGCGCCGACGGTCCACTGCTCATTGATTTTCTTGCTGGCATACAGCGCTGGCGCGAACACGGCATCCGGCGCATAGTCCTTGGTTGCCGCGTAAGGCGTGCGGTTGCCCGGGAAGAAAGGCTTGGAGCCCGAATCCGTGTAGGTCGAATGCGGTACCACCAGGGTGCCGCCGCCCACGAATTGCGTGCCTTCCAGGCGCGCCATGCCGG
This sequence comes from Janthinobacterium sp. BJB304, assembly GCF_002735765.1. NCBI lineage: Bacteria > Pseudomonadati > Pseudomonadota > Betaproteobacteria > Burkholderiales > Oxalobacteraceae > Janthinobacterium > Janthinobacterium sp. BJB304. Next base: position 184,639 of record NZ_PDZN01000012.1, on the reverse strand, counting down.
CCGGATTATAGAAAATGGTCGACGCGTCGGCCGCTTCGGCGCCGCTGGCGTCGGCCGTGCCCTGGGCGGAAACGCTTTGCGAGCCGAAACGGTAGCCCGATGCCTGGGCGGTGGAAGCGAAGCCGGCGCATGCGACGGCGATGAGGAGGGGCAGATATTTATGTTTCAAGTTAGTCTCTCTTTATTATATGAAGTGTCTTCGTCACATTGTCCCGGGTAGCTCAACCTCACCCGTCCTGCACTGTTCTTGCCGCCGTGAACTCCAATTCACTGACGGCATGAGCGAAGCATATAATATTTTTTAGAAAAAAGCGAACGTTCGCTCTTTTTATGAAACAGCGTTGTTTTCCATGCCAATCACGACGCTCTACAGCGCCGGCGCCGGGGCTGGAAGCGGTATCAGGAAGCGCTGGTGCATCAGCGCCAGCATCTGTTCGGCCGGCACCGGGCGCGAGATGAAATAGCCCTGCACTTCATTGCATTGCAGCGCGCGCAGGATGTCGAGCTGCTCGCGCGTCTCCACGCCTTCGGCCACCACGCTCATGCCCAGCGCATGGGCCATCGACAGGATGGCGCGCACGAAGACCTCGCCCTGCTCCGAGCGGCCCAGCTCCATGGTGAAGGCGCGGTCAATCTTCAAGCCATCCATGGCGAACTTCTGCAGCTGCGACAGCGAGGAATAGCCGGTGCCGAAATCGTCGACCAGCAGGCGCACGCCCAGCGCGCGGATGGCCGACAGCTGCTCCACGGCGCGGTTCTGCTCATCCATCATGGCCGATTCCGTGATCTCCACCTCGATCAGGCGCGCGTCGATGCGGTGGCGCGTCAGCGCGGACGCCAGCACCTGGTGCACGTCGCCGCGGCCGAACTGGCGCGCCGACACGTTGATCGATACGGGCACCAGCTCGAGTCCGCTGGCTTGCCAGCGCGCCATCTGCAGGCACACCTTTTCGATGACGACTTCGCCCAGCTGCGAAATGAGGCCGCTGCTCTCGGCCACGGGGATGAATTCCAGCGGCGGCACCATGCCATGCTGCGGATGGTGCCAGCGCACCAGCGCCTCCATGCTGCACAGCTGCCCGCTCATGGCGTCGACGCGCGGCTGGTAGACGACGAGGAACTGGTCCTGCTCCAGCGCCGCCACCAGGCTTTGCTCCAGTTCGCGGCGGCTGCGGATGGTTTCGAACAATTCCGGCTGGAAGAAGCGGTGATGGCCCTTGCCCGCCACTTTCACGGCGTACATGGCGATATCGGCGTTCTTCAGCAGCACTTCCGTCTCGGCGCCATCGCGCGGATACAGGCTGATGCCGATCGAGGCCCCCATCTTGTGGCGTTCGCTGCCCAGGTAAAACGGTTCGTCGAAGGCGATGGCGATGCGCTGCGCCACCTGCTCGGCGCGGCTATCGTCCTCCACCGGGTCGAGCACGACAACGAATTCGTCGCCGCCCAGGCGCACGACGTGGTCGCCCGGCCGCAGCACGGCCTTCAGGCGCAAGGAGGCGGCGCGCAGCACTTTATCTCCCTCGGCGTGGCCCTGCGTATCGTTGATATCCTTGAAGCCGTCCAGGTCGATGAACAGCAGCGCCAGCATGCGCCGCGCGATGGCGGCGCGGCCCAGGGCACCGGGCAGGAATTGCTGCAGCCAGTAACGGTTTGGCAAGCCCGTCAAGCCGTCCTCGTTGGCCAGGCGGCGCAAGTCGCGCTCGTGCTCCTTGGCCGTGCTGATGTCTTGCAGGGTGACGGCCAGGCGGTCGCCGCTGCGCACCAGGCGCCGGCGTATCCAGCGCAGCTTGAAGGGATTGCCTTCCGGCAGCTCGATCTCTTCCTCGGAGAAGCCGGACTCCATGGCGGCCCGGTAATTGTGGATCAGGTCGCGGAAATACGGCTCATGGGCGCGCGACTGCAGGCGCATGCCCAGCAATTGTTCGCGCCGCACGCCGAAGTAGCCGGCGCCCGGCTCGTTGCAGTCGACCATCTCGAAATCGAGGATGCTGCCATCGGCGCCGCGCAGGGCGGCGATGATATAAAAGCCGTCGCTCGTGCCTTCGGTGGCCATGCGGTAGGCATTGCGCACGCCTTCGGACTGGTGGTGGCGCCACGCCAGGCGCAGCGACAGCACCGTGGCGACGGCGGCAAAGGCCAGCAGCAACACGGTGACGGCCAGCGCGATGCCGATATAGATAGTGCGCGTTTCCTCGTAGGGGTGCAGCATTTCGCCATCCGACAGGCCGACCACGGCCGTAAACGGATAGGCTTTCAGCGCCTGCCAGCCCACATAACGGCTTTGCTTGTCGGAAAAAGCGATCCGGCCGCCCGAATGCAGGGCGCCGCTCTCCGTTTCCAGGAAACTGGTGTCGAGGAATGGCGTGCCCTGTGCGCTCTGGGCCGGCAACACGCGCGCACCGAGGCGCGTGCTGAACAGCTCGCCCTCTTCCCCCACCATGGCGGACATGCCGAACTTGCCGAAATTGACACTGTTGTAGAATTCGGAAAAATAGCTGGAGTGGATGGAAATCAGCAGCACGCCGTCGAAATTGCCATCCACGTCTTCCAGCCGGCGCGTGAAATGCACGAGGCTTTCGTCGGCGCCCGGGGTTGCCGCCGCTTCGCTCGCCCTCCCCAGCGCGATGCGCAGGGCGCTGGAATTGCTGCGCCAATGGCGCAGCAGGAAATCGCTGCGCTCGTTGACGCGCAGGCGCTGCAGCGGCGCCGTTGCGGTCACGGGATGACCCTTGCGGTCGAGAATGGCGACGATGGCAAATTGCGGCAAGGCATACATGCCCTGCGTCTTCAATTGGTCGAGACGCAACTGGCCGCGCGAATTTTCCCATTCATACTTGAGCTGCAAGGTCAGCTGGTCCATCTGTTCCAGGGTGCGCAGCAGATACTGGCTGTAGGCTTTCGACAACGAGGAGACGCTGTCGAGCGCCTGCTGCTGCGCCACCTTCTCTTCCGCCTCCAGCTGCAGCAAGGTGGCCGTCCACAGCACCGCGCACAGGACCAGCCCCAGCAAGGGCCAAGCCAGGATCAGGCGCAGATTGGCCTTGAAAAAATCGGCCCTGCTCATCTCCACTACGGCGCCGTTATTATTATTTACAAATTGTCGCAAGAACATGGTGCAGCGTCTGCCGTTTCTGTGTATTTCTTCAAGGACACACAAATTACCACAGAGTCATGTTTACAGGTAAGCCGGCCGCGTAATTATGTATGCGGCCCGCAGACCGCCTGTCGCGCCTGCGTTACAATCACCATCCTTACCGTTGGAGAAATACATGCAGCAATATCAAGATTTGATCAAGACCGTGCTCGAAACGGGCAGCTGGCAAGACAACCGCACGGGCATCCGCACCCTGAGCGTGCCGGGCGCCATGATGCGTTTCGACTTGGCCAACGGCAACTTCCCTGCCGTCACGACCAAGAAACTGGCTTTCAAATCCGTGATCGGCGAATTGTGCGCCTTCCTGCGCGCCTCGCGCAACGCGGCCGAGTTCCGCGCGCTGGGCTGCAAGGTGTGGGACCAGAACGCCAATGAAAATGCGCAATGGCTGGCCAACCCCTACCGCGAAGGCGAGGATGACCTCGGTCCCGTGTATGGCGTGCAATGGCGTCAATGGCCTGCGTACAAGCTGCTCGACGCCGACCAGCCCGCGCAAATCGCCGACGCGCAAGCGAACGGTTTTACCCTGGTTGCCCCCATCGTCGAGGACGGCGTGCAAAAAGTGCTGCTGTACAAGGCCGTCGACCAGTTGCGCGAATGCCTGGACACCATCATGAACAATCCCGGCAGCCGCCGCATCCTGTTCCACGGCTGGAACCCGGCCGTGCTCGATGCCGTCGCCCTGCCCGCCTGCCACTTGCTGTACCAGTTCATCCCGAACGCCAGCACGCGCGAAATTTCGCTGTGTTTATATGTGCGCAGCAACGATATCGGCCTGGGCACGCCGTTCAACATCGCCGAAGGCGCGGCCCTGCTGCACCTGGTGGCGCGCCTGACGGGCTACACGCCGCGCTGGTTCACCTACTTCATCGGCGACGCGCACATCTATGAAAACCACCTCGACATGGTGGAAGAACAATTGAAGCGCACGCCGTTCCCGGCGCCCAAGTTTGTCATTTCCGACCGTGTGCCCGATTACGCGAAGACGGGCAAATACGAACCGGAATGGCTGGAAAAGATCGAACCGTCGGATTTCTCGCTGGAAGGTTATGAACACCATGCGCCGATCAAGGCGGCGATGGCCGTCTGATGGCGGTCGCACCGCTGGCAGCCCTGCACCGCAAGCTGTTTGACGAGACGGACGGCGTTAAGTTTTCCAAGCTGAAAGACCGGTTGCTGAAAAAGCATGCGGCCGACGAGCGGCAAGCCGTGCTCGCTATCCTGATCGCCTACGCCAGGGAAGGCCAGCTGCTGCACTGGCGCGCCTTCCTGATGACGGATATCGTCGCCCTGGCCGAACCGGGAGAATACGGCGATTTTTTCAGCTGGAGCCTTGATATGGACGGCCTCGCCTACTGGGGCGTGGATGGCATGCTCAAAAGCATGGGCAAGGAGGCGTATGCTCCGCTCGTGGCCTTGGCCACTGCGGAAAATGCCAAGCTGAGCGTGCGCGCCAAGGCCGTGAAAAGCCTGGCCGTCTTCAGCCGCCAGCCTTTCGACACGGGCTTGCCGCAAGACCCCGGCCACTGGAAGCCCGACAGCCTCCCGCTAGCTGCCGTACTGGCCTGGCAGCGCGATGGCTACCCGGATGGCGCAGGCCATGCGGCGCCCGCCACCCACGCGGCGCTCGATGATCCGCGCACGCCGCTGGAAAAAGCTGCTGCCAGGCTGGAAAAAAAACTGGCGGCCCGGCGCAGGAAGGAGCAGGACCTGGCGCAGCCATCGAACTGGCTGGCCATCGCCAGCGCCGCCGACATGGCCGGCATCGCGCAGCGCTGGGCCTTGCCGGAGCAGTACCGGCGCTTCCTGGCTTGCCATTCGCCGTTGCGGGTGTTGATCGACAGCCAACAGTATTTCCAGGGCTTGAGCCTGTACGGCGCGGACGAGCTGGTCAAGGCCCAGTACGGTTACGCCTGGGATGCCGTCAGCGGCGCCGCCATCGCCGGCTGGCCGGAACAATACCTGGTGATCGCCGACGCGGGCGCCGATCCGTATTGCCTGGACCTGGGCGCCATTGCCGGCGGCGATGCGCCCGTGTATACGGCCGAACACGGCATGGGCGCATGGCGCTTCGAGCGCCATGCGGACAGTTTCATCGACTTCCTGAACGAGATCGCGGCAGCGGCCTAGCCTGCTTCGCCTCCCGGTCCGCCCGGGCCGGGACCGCCTGGGCCGCCCGGCCCCCGTCCGCCCGGCGGGCCGAAACGCGGTTCGCGCTCGCCCTCTTTCGCCGCCGACGTGGCGCCGCCCAGGCGGTACGACAGCCCCACGTAAATCATCCGGCCATCGAAGCGCCGCGTGCTCGTCTCGCGCAAGGAAGCGCTGTTGATGACGGTTTCCATCTTGTTGCTGCTGAACACATCGGTCACATTCATGACCAGGCTCAATTGCGGCGTCACCGTGTGGCGCCAGCTCACGTTCAAGGTGTTGTTCGGCGAGCGGTAGCCCTGTCCCGACAGCATCTTGCCCTGCATTTGCAGGGCCAGCTGCAGCTGGTTGGCCGGGTTGATCTGGTAATTGAGGCGCGCGCGGCCGCTCAGGGCGTTCGCCGTGCGCGTGCTGCGGTTGCCCAGGTCGTCGGAACTCGTTTGCTGGCTGCGCGCCAGGTTGCCGCTCGTGTTCAGGGTCAACGATGGCGTGAGCTTGCCGCTGACGCTGAACTCCAGGCCGCTCGAATGGCTGCCCTCGCCGTTTTCCCGCGTTGTCAGCAGCACATTGTCACTGATGAAATAGCGGTAATCGACGATGGCATCCGTGTCGCGCCGGTGGTAGGCGCGCAAGCTGCTTTCCAGGCCAAACAATTTCGTTTCATAGCCGATCTCGAACGAATCCGTCTGCGTGGGCTTCAGCTTCGGGTTGCCGGCCGACACATTGAACTCGTCGCGGTAGATCACGTACGGATTCAGGTCGCCCGCGCTCGGGCGGCGCAGGCGGTGCGCGTAGCTGAAGCGCAAATTGCTCTCGTCGCTGACCTTATACGTGGCGAACAGGCTGGGAATGTAGTTGACGTAATTGTTGCCGGCCTCGACGCCGCTGGTGATCTGGCGCACGTTCAAGTCCGTGTATTCGGCGCGCAAGCCCGCCAGCGCGCCCCAGCGCTCGCTCAGGCGCATCTGGTAGGAGCCGTACAGCGCGATGGTGCGTTCGTCGAGCTCGAAACGGTTGCTGCGCATGGGGTTGACGGTGGCAAGCAGACTGGCCGGGTTGATGTCCGTGTACAGGGTGTCGAAGCTGCTCTTGTTGTCGGCCACCTTGTAGCCGAGCTTGGCCGTGCCGCCCGCCAGCGGACGCTCGTAGTCGCCGCTGAAGTCGACGATGCGGTTGCCCGTCTCGCTGTGCTGGCGCGCGCGGCTGTCGAAGGCATTCACGGGCGCCACCGCATAGGTATTGGCGTAATCGCTGTCGCTCTCGTTGGTCGACGACGACACGCGCAGATCGATCTTGAGGGTTTCGCCCGGCAACTCGCCCTTGTGGTCGTAGCGCGCGCCCCAGCTGTAGTTGCGGCTGTCGCCGTTGCGCACGGTGCTGCGCACATAGTCGCCGATGGTGCTGCCCGTGCTGTCGCCATTGAGGTAGCGGTCGAGCGAGCGCTGGTCGTTGCTGCGCCCGTTATACGACACGCTGGCGGCAAGGGTGTCGTTGGCGTTCAGGTTGTAATTGACGGTGCCATGCAAGCCCAGCGAGTCGTTCAAGCCATTGCTGGTGGACTGCTGACTGCTGGGGGCGAACGCGCCCGTGCCACGTTCCAGGCGCTCACGGCTGACCTCGGCCACGGAATTGCGGCCGTCATGGCGCACATTGATGCCGCCCTGGTAGCCCCACGGCCCTTCGTTATAGGTGCCGGAGACGGAGCTGTTGTAGCGCCCGGCGATGCCCGCATTCGCGTTGACGGTGGCAAAGCCGCCCGGCTTGCGGTTGCGCCGCATCACCAGGTTCAGGATCGGGCCGCCACCGGCCTCATTGCCGAACTGGGCGCCGGGATTGTTGATCACTTCCACCGATTCGATATCGTCGGCCGCCATGGCGTTCAGGGTGGCGCCGCGCGAATCGCCCTGCAGCATGGCCGACGGCTTGCCATCGATCAAGATCTGCACATTGCTGCTGCCGCGCAGGGAGACGGCCCCATCGGGATCGACGGCCACCGACGGCACATTGTTCAAGGCATCGGCCGCCGTGCCATTGGTGCTGCCGACGTCGGACTTGACGTCGTAGACTTGCCGGTCGATGCGGCCCGTGGGACGTTCGGCCGTCACGCTGACGGAAGGCGGAGACCCGGCGGCCGGCGCCGGCTTGACGGCATTGTCGCCGGTGACGGTTTGCGCCTGGACAGCGGCGCCGGAGACGAGCAGGCTGCCGCCCGCCAGGCAATGGAAAAGAAGTTTATGCATTTGGCTAAAAGATAATCGAGACGCTACGGATGAGGCACTACGCCGCAGCGTGAGAGCACATGCCAAGCATGCCACGATTGCAAGGAGCAAAGCAAATGCGAACCATTGTTATTTACTTCAATTTACAAATCTCCGGCGCTTGTGGCATTCCAGCCTCATGCCATGCAGCTTGCGCTGCCCGGGATATCTCCGAAGCCCGCAAGCGTCGCGAGCGCCGTGTTGCCATGGCCGGCACCCGCGTCGCGCACGTAGTTTTCGCCGGCTTCAAAAACGGTACGCCAGGCTAGCCAGCAAGGTCGGATTATGGGGCGAAGACTCAGTCAGCGAAGCCCCCCCGCGGGTACGCCAGGCCAGCGTCATGCCTGCGCTCCATGCTGCGCCTGCATAGCGGACGCCGACGCCACTGCCGGCTAGCGTGCGCCGGTTTCCCGTACTCGCCAAGGCGTCCTTGTTGATGTCAATTCGTCCCATATCGTAGAAGACGAACGGCACCGCCGCACCGCTTGTGTAGCGCACCTCGGCCTGTGCCAGCCAGCCATTGTCACCATACGCCTCGCCGTTCGGATACGCCCGCACACCGTTCACGCCCCCAAGGCCCAGCTTTTCGGACGGGTCGAGGTTATTCCCCGCGCGCTGCGCGGACAGGCGACCATAGAGGTCAATCTTGCTATTGAGGGACTGAACGCGCGCCAGATCGATGTTCAGCTTGGAGAACGCACCGGCCGTGCGGGCGCTTGCACTGTCGATGGTCTCGCTTGCCTTATCCAGTCCGAGGCGCCCATGCGCCCACGAGACGACGCCGTAGGTGATGCCGGCGTAAATGAACTGATCGCGCACGTCAAAGGACAAATTGACCGGCACGACTGTACTTCGCTTGTCACTTGACGACGAAGTCGCCCCCTGGCGGTCCTGCAGGGACTTGTGATCGATGCTTGCCGAGACGATCAGGTTGCGCGACTGCGAGCGGACGATCGGATAGCTCATCCCGACGCTCGCCACGTCCGCCGTGCCGCGCGCGCCGAGGGACGCGAAACTGCCTGCAAGTTCGTAGTATGAATGCGTGTAACTGGCGCGTCCGCGCAAGCCGCTGTAACCGATGGGTGCCGCATACGCCACCGATCCAAACCACATTTGGGCATCCGTATATAGCGCCTGCAGGGAGAGTTGATCACCGAGCATGAATGGACTGTCGGCATCCAGGCTCGCGTGAAGACGCGTGCGGCCGGTCGCCCGCGTGCCAAAATTGTCGATCCCCGCTTCACCCTTGTAACGATGATCCCTTTGCACGTCGACGATCAGGTCGCCAGTGCCGACCTCCTTTCCAGGGCGCATCAGCGGCGCCGTGATCACGCCGGGCTGATCGTTCAATAAAAGGGTCGTGCGCTCCAACAGGTGCGCCTCGATCAAGGCGCCCTTCGGCAGTGCCGACAGGAAGCCTTGCGCCCCTGACGTCAATGCGCCATCGCCCGTCGCCTGCACCAGGCCATAACGACCTTCGAGGATCTCGATGCGTAATTCGCCAGCGGACAGATCCTGTTGTGGCAGGTAAGCACGCGCGAAAGGATAGCCGGCTTGCTGATAACGGGAGGTCATGTGTGCGGCAAGCGCGGACAGGCCCGCGAAGTCATATGTCTTGCCTGTGACCGGGCCAAGGTCGGCCAACAGTTCCGTACTCGGGATCTGCGTGTTGCCGCTTATCGTCACGCGCTGCAGCGTTATTTGCACGCCACCGGAAACCTGTGCCGCCGGTTGAGGCGCAGGCAGCACGCGCAGCGTGGGTGCCGCACGACTGGTCGGTTGCGGCAGCGTACGCGCATTTTCCTGCAGCAGCGTACCCGCATCAGGTAATTGCTGGGCAAGCGCGGGCATGCAGGCCGTGACGAACAGCGTCATCGGCAAAACAGTGGATGGATGCTTCATAGAATACCCATGTCCTGAAGATGTCAGAGATTATTCGGCGCCGGGGCGTTGGAGGTATCGCTGCTTGCGCTGGCAGGCATGCGGATGCCGCCAGATACGACCATCACATCGAGATATTTGGCATCGCGGTTGGCACCAGCGCCTTGGGTCGACGACTGGCGCCGCCGCGTGGTGCTGGCCGGTGCCGCGTTAGCGCCCGTCCCATCGCTCATGGCAGTCTGTGCTGTCCCCGACTGCGGCGCAGTCACGCTTTCAGCCACGGCGACATAGGCCAGCCCGCCGACCGCGGGCGCGGCAAACGACGACGTAATACCCGCCGCCTGCGGCGTAATCGTCGCCGCGGCTGCCGTTGCCGTTGCCGTTGCCGTCGAGTTTGCCCGGGCTGGTGCCGTCAGTATCCTGCCTGTGCTTGAACTTGACGCAGGGATAAGGTAATTGCCGGCATCTGCACCGCTCAAAGTGAGGCCGGTGACGCTGACCGGAATGGCAGTACCGGGGGATGCTTGTGCGAATTTCGCTGATGCCGAATTGGCATCGAGCTTAACGGTATCGTTGGCGACGAGCCCTGTAAGCGTTCCTGGCGTTGCAATCATTGCCGTCGTCGTGCCGTCAGCCGTCTTGTCGGCAACGGCGAGACCGCTGACGGTAACAAGTTTCGGCGTAATGGCCGCCGTCACGCTGGCCGGCGCGGTCACGCTGTAGTTCGCCGCCAGGCCGCTGGCGTCGCCCAGCTGGCCGCCGCTGACGGTCACGGTTTTGCCGCTGCCGGCATTCTTGTCGGCAAACGCACCCGTTAATGCGCCCAGCGTCACGGTTTCGTTGCCGACCAGGCCCGACAGCGTGCCGCCAGTCAGCGTGGCCGCCGTGCTGCCATCATAGATTTTATTAGCGGCCGAAATACCCGTGATGCTCAGCGCCTTCGGCGTAATGGTCGCCGTCACGCCGGCCGGTGCAGTGACACTGTAGTTGGCTGCCAGACCCGTGCCGTCGCCCAGCTGGCCGCCGCTCACGGTCACGGTTTTGCCGCTGCCGGCATTCTTGTCGGCAAACGTGCCCGTCAATGCGCCCAGTGCCAGGGTTTCGTTGCCGACGAGGCCAGACAGCGTGCCGCCGCTCAGCGTCGCTGCAGTGCCGCCGTCATAGATTTTATTCGCGGCCGATACACCCGTGATACTGAGCGCTTTCGGCGTAATGGCCGCCGTCACGCTGGCCGGCGCGGTCACGCTGTAGTTCGCCGCCATGCCGCTGGCGTCGCCCAGCTGGGCGCCGCTGACGGTCACGGTTTTGCCGTTGCCGGCATTCTTGTCGGCAAACACACCCGTCAATGCGCCCAGTGTCACGGTTTCGTTGCCGACCAGCCCGGACAGCGCACCGCCGGTCAGCGTGGCTGCCGTGCCGCCGTCATAGATTTTATTCGCGACCGAAATACCCGTGATGCTCAGCGCTTTCGGCGTAATGGCCGCCGTCACGCTGGCCGGCGCAATCACGCTGTAGTTCGCCGCCAGGCCCGTGCCGTCGCCCAGCTGGCCGCCGCTGACGGTCACGGTTTTGCCGTTGCCGGCATTCTTGTCGGCAAATGCGCCTGTCAGTACGCCCAGTGCCAGGGTTTCGTTGCCGACCAGGCCCGACAGCGTGCCGCCGCTCAGCGTAGCCGCTGTGCCGCCGTCATAGATTTTATTCGCGGCCGACACGCCCGTGATACTGAGCGCTTTCGGCGTAATGGTCGCCGTCACGCTGGCCGGCGCAATCACGCTGTAGTTCACCGCCAGGCCCGTGCCGTCGCCCAGCTGGCCGCCGCTGACGGTCACGGTTTTGCCGTTGCCGGCATTCTTGTCGGCAAACGTGCCCGTCAATGCGCCCAGTGCCAGGGTTTCGTTGCCGACGAGGCCCGACAGCGTGCCGCCAGTCAGCGTGGCCGCCGTGCCGCCGTCATAGATTTTATGAGCGGCCGAAATACCCGTGATGCTCAGCGCCTTCGGCGTAATGGCCGCCGTCACGCCGGCCGGTGCAGTGACACTGTAGTTGGCTGCCAGACCCGTGCCGTCGCCCAGCGGGCCGCCGCTCACGGTCACGGTTTTGCCGCTGCCGGCATTCTTGTCGGCAAACGTGCCCGTCAATGCGCCCAGTGCCAGGGTTTCGTTGCCGACGAGGCCCGACAGCGTGCCGCCGCTCAGCGTAGCCGCTATGCCGCCGTCATAGATTTTATTCGCGGCCGACACGCCCGTGATACTGAGCGCTTTCGGCGTAATGGTCGCCGTCACGCTGGCCGGCGCAATCACGCTGTAGTTCACCGCCAGGCCCGTGCCGTCGCCCAGCTGGCCGCCGCTGACGGTCACGGTTTTGCCGTTGCCGGCATTCTTGTCGGCAAACGTGCCCGTCAATGCGCCCAGTGCCAGGGTTTCGTTGCCGACGAGGCCCGACAGCGTGCCGCCAGTCAGCGTGGCCGCCGTGCCGCCGTCATAGATTTTATGAGCGGCCGAAATACCCGTGATGCTCAGCGCCTTCGGCGTAATGGCCGCCGTCACGCCGGCCGGTGCAGTGACACTGTAGTTGGCTGCCAGACCCGTGCCGTCGCCCAGCGGGCCGCCGCTCACGGTCACGGTTTTGCCGCTGCCGGCATTCTTGTCGGCAAACGTGCCCGTCAATGCGCCCAGTGCCAGGGTTTCGTTGCCGACGAGGCCCGACAGCGTGCCGCCGCTCAGCGTAGCCGCTATGCCGCCGTCATAGATTTTATTCGCGGCCGACACGCCCGTGATACTGAGCGCTTTCGGCGTAATGGCCGCCGTCACGCTGGCCGGCGCAATCACGCTGTAGTTCGCTGCCAGACCCGTGCCGTCGCCCAGCTGGGCGCCGCTGACGGTCACGGTTTTGCCGCTGCCGGCATTCTTGTCGCTGAATGCGCCCGTCAATGCGCCCAGTGCCAGGGTTTCGTTGCCGACCAGGCCCGACAGCGTGCCGCCGCTCAGCGTGGCCGCCGTGCCGCCGTCATAGATTTTATTCGCGGCCGACACGCCTGTGATACTGAGCGCCTTCGGCGTAATGGTCGCCGTCACGCCGGCCGGTGCAGTGACACTGTAGTTGGCTGCCAGACCCGTGCCGTCGCCCAGCTGGCCGCCGCTCACGGTCACGGTTTTGCCGTTGCCGGCATTCTTGTCGGCAAACGTGCCCGTCAATGCGCCCAAGGCGAGCGTTTCGTTGCCGACCAGCCCGGACAGCGTGCCGCCAGTCAGCGTAGCCGCCGTGCCGCCGTCATAGATTTTATTCGCGGCCGATACACCCGTGATGCTGAGCGCCTTCGTCGTGATGCTGGCCGTGCCGCTCGCCTGGTCCGTGATCGCATAGTTGCCCGCGTCCGCGCCGCCATGCGAGCTGGTCAGTATCACCGTCTTGCCGTTGCCGGCGTTCTTGTCGGCAAAGGCGCCGGTCGCGCCGACCGTTACCGCATCGCCGGCGACCAGGCCCGTGAGCACGACGTTCGATGCATTGACCGTGGCAGCCGTGCTGCCGTCATAGACCTTGCTGGCGGCGGTGATGCCGGACACCGTCAGCGCCTTCGGCGTGATGTCGGCCGTGACGCCTGCAGGCTGCGAGAACGTGTAATTCGAGGCCGAACCCGTGCCATCCGTTAGCGATATTGTCGACAAGCTCACCGCCTTGCCCGTGCCGACATCCTTGCTGGCAAACGCACCGGCAATAGCGCCCAGGTTCAGCGTCTCGCTACCGACCATGCCTGATAGAGTTCCCCCCGACAGTGTGGCCGCCGTGGTGCCGTCGTAGACCTTGCTTGTTGCGCTAATGCCGCTGACGGTGAGCGCCTTGGGCGTAATGAACACGGCATTGCTTGCGCTGGCCGCGCCCAGTCCGGGAAGCTGATAGTTGCTGGCCAAGCCGCCCACGCCGTTGAGCAGCGACGCCGTCGTGATCCAGCGCGCGGAAGCGGCGTTGGCGCTGTTGGCGGTCGCGCCGCTCACGCCGAGGTCTTCGCCGGCGACCAGATTGCCGAGGATGACGCTCGAGAAAGCAGCCGATCCATCGTACGTCCTGGTGCCGCCAAGTGTGACCGTGCGCGCAGTGATTTGCGCCGTAGCGCTGGCGGAGTTAGCTGCCAGGCTGTAGTTGCCCATGTCCGCGCCGCCGAGCGTAATGCCCGAGATATTGACGGAGTACGTGCCCACGTTCTTGGCACCGAAAGTACCCGTGCCGCTGGCCGTGACAACATCGCCTGCGATCGCGCCGGCCACTGACACTGCAGCCGTCGTGTTGCCGTCATAAACCTTGTCGGCGGCGCTGGGCGTCAGCTGTTTTTGCGTTATGGAAAAGCTGCCGGTGTTGAAATACCCGACCGCATACGTCGTGCCGCCCGTCGTGTAATTGGTGGGGTTGGCCGATGCAGCCACGAGCTTGGTATACGTGCCGACGTTCTTGCTGGTGGTAGCGAAGGCAGGCGCCGGAACCAGATTCGACACCGAAAAGTTAGCAATGTCGGTGGTGGCCGAATACGTCAGGCCGGAGGTCGCTGTATTGCCATCGTAGATCTTGCTGCCGGAACCGGCTTGGGTAATGAACAGCGCGCGCGTGGCCATGTCGACGGCTTGATACGTCGCGTAGAGGTAGCTGTTGTTGGAACCCGGAACGACCATCGTCCCGCAATTGGGCAGCTGTGCCGAACAGCTGGACAGCTGAGGTGCCTGCGTGTAGGCCGACAACTGGGGCGCGCCGTTGACATAGACCAGCCAGCCGGCGACCGACGGGCCCTGGAATACAACTTGGGCACGGCTTCCATATGAGACCAGTCCAATGGCTCCCGCACTGAGGTCGGCAGACGTATAGTTGCCTGGCGTGGCGTTGACCGCGTTCAGCAGCATCGTGCCGCCAGTAGTGGACGAAGCCAGCGTGGTCACCGTGTTCGAGCCGCCCTGGAATGCCAGGCCAAACGTCTTGATGCCTCCAGTGCTCTCGCCGTTAATGAGCAGATTGCCGCTACCCGACCGGATCGTGGCATTCGACTGGATGTACACGCCGGCCGTCGCGCCGCCGTAGCTGCCATTGTTTGAGCCGACGAGCGAGCGACCGTTGATCGTGATATCCCCGCCGGCTGAATCGATGGCTTTGCCGGTGCCGATAATAATGGCGGGGGTGCTGGAACTGGTGTTGAGCGCATAGGCGATGTTGCCGTTCACGCTGCCGTTGGCGCCTCCGACGAGGATATTGCCGCCATTGGAGGACAAGTTGCCGGCAACGTTGACGCCGCCTGTCGTGGCGCCCGCTGCATTGCCTGCCGACAGCGTCAGGTTCAACCTCCCCGATGTCGACGTGACGTCGGCACCCACGACGATGTTGCGGTCGGCACGCAAGGTCAGGCTGGCATCGCCGCCAGCGGTCTTGGCGATCGGGCTGGATACCGTGATATCGCCGCTGCCGCTGCCCGTCACGCCCGTGCCGCCCGGCGCCTGGGTCGTTATGGTGACGTTCGTGCCCTGGTTCAACGCGCCGGTAATGGTGGTAGCCGCGGCCAGGTTGATCGTGTAATCGTAGGGATCGACGAGCCAGTCGCCACCCTTGCCTGCGGCCGCGCCGGCATTGACAACGAGATCCGGTGCCGTATTGACATGGGCCGCCGAAGTCTCGATATCGCCGCCGTTACCGCCATGCGGCGCGCTGGCGTCCAGCAGTCCACCGGCATGCAAGGTACCGGACTGCATGTCGCCCAGCAGCAAAATCTCGCCGCGCTTGCCCGTCGCGAGCGTGCGCGCCTGGATAATGCCGGTGTTGTTGATCACCGAGCCAGTGAGCTCGCCGGCGGACTTGGCCGTCATCAGCACCTTGCCTCCGTCTGCACGGATCGCGCCGCCGTTTTCGACCAGCGCGTCGACTGCGCCCTTCTGCACCTGCAACTTGACGGGGCCGCCAAAATCGACCAGCACTTCGCTGCCGGCGCCGAACAGGACATTGCCGCGTTCGGCTCCGATCTGTCCGCTATTTTGTACCCGGGCCGCCACCAGCACGATGTTGCCGCCGGCAGTGGCATTAATGGTGCCCTGGTTCGCGACCGTGCCAGTGCTCTTGCCCGCGAGCTGGTAGCGGCCCGCCATAAAATCATCGGTGCCCATCGACAATGTGGATGCCAGCAGGCCACCTACGTTAACTTGTGCCGTTGGACTGAACAGCACGCCGTTGGGATTGACCAAAAACACGTGGCCATTCGCATTCAGTGCACCCTGGATAATCGATGGGTCGGCGCCCACCACGCGGTTCAGTGCGACCGAAGAGGCGGAAGGCTGCACGAAGTTGACTGTATGACCTTGTCCAATGGAAAAGGATGTCCAGTCAAGCGCTGCTTTCTGGCTGGACTGGTTGACCGTCATCGTCTTTCCTGCATAAGCCACCGATGCCTGGCCTGTTACAAGCTGCCCGTGCGTGGGCAAGGGACCAGCAGCGGCGGCGATACCACTCGCGGCACCTGCCAGCAGCGCAACTGCCGTCTGCCGACGGCGCGTGCGCGACGTAGTCGATTTAGTCCGCCCGGAAGCGAATTCCGAAACCGCCTGCCACAAACCGGTCGTGGCATTCCAAACAACGCGATAGATATGGTTCATACAAACCTCTATTCAATGTGCTTTGTCAGCGTGCCACCAAGCGAGGCGACACGGAAAATAGTAGGAGTTTGTCGCGGCCTTGCGCAGTTCTCTCGACGTATGTGGGCGGGAGTTCCAGGCAATAGCAGACAAAACACGTACAGGCACAACTGCGGGTCTGGGCGGATGTGGAAGGCTGTCGTCTATGACAGCTTCTTTTTGGATGATGCGATATGCTCAAGCATCGCATAAATTGCTGCTTCAGAGCAATCTTTTATGATTAGTATCAAGTCAGATGCGGTATCTGCGCAACAGCTATGCGACGCTCCTGCTCTTCAGCTAGCTCAGCAAGCCATTGCCGCGCGCCAGTTTCAGCCAGCCCGGATATTCCGTCATCAATAAATCATACAGTTCTGCGTCGCTGTGCTCGTCGGGCGAGCTGACGGAAAAGTAATTGGCGTTGTCGACCAGGCGGCCCTGCAGTTCGTCGAGCTTTTCCAGAAACGGGAAATCGGAATCGGCAAAGGCGGCGAGGAACTTGCTTTTCGACTTGCGCCCCTTGCCGATGCCCATGAATTGCCAGAAGATGGGCTCGTTACTGGCCCAGCGCAACTGTTTCTCCGTCGTCGCCTGGTCGCTGGTGCCGCCATCGGTGACGAACATCACGTACACGGGCAGCTCGGCCGCGACGGGCCGCGTGCGCTCGCCGCCGGCCTTGCCTGGGAAATAAAACGCGCGGATCGCCTGCATGGCGGCGCCATAGCGCGTGTCGCCTTCGAGCGGATGACGCTGTATGGCCTGGCCTACGTAGGTATTGCAGTTACTCAAGGCCATCGGTGCCGGATGGTGGACATTCTTGCCGAACAGGAAAACGTCGATCTCGCCATCGTCGTCGAACTTGCAGCCCAGCGCCAGGATGCGCTCGGCAAAGCGCTGCACCAGCCCCTCTTTGTACAGCCGTCCCATGGAGCCGGAAATATCGAGGCATAAGCAGACCTTGGCGCGGTGCTCGGACAGGCCCACTTTTTGCAAAGACACGCCCGCCTGCTTGACCAGGCTGACCAGTTGCGGCGCCTCGCGTTCGACGCGCTTTTCCAGGTTGATCTTCGCCTGCATGACGGCCGAAGCCGCCGCGGCAGGAGCGGCAGGGGTTGTCTGGTCGACTTCACCGCCGAAATGCTGCACCAGCGCATCGAGTCCCCCATTGAAACCCTGGCCCACGGCCATGCAGCGCCAGCCGCCATCCTTGCGGTAAATTTCTGCCAGCATGACGGCTTTTTCTTGCGCAAAATCAGACCCGGCAAAGACAAAGCGTGCCAGCTCGCGCCCACCCGCCTGCAGGCGCACGTGGCCGGCTTGCAACTGCGACATCACGCCACCGCCATCGATGGACACCGTCACGACGAGGCGGTCAATTCCGGCCGGCAAGCGCGCCAGCTGCAAGGCAAACTCGGCCATGTCGCCGCCGCTGCCGGCGCGCGCTTCCACGCCGCCGCACGGCGTGCGCGGCTGGTTGAAAAAAGTCATGTAGCGCTCGTCGGACAGCTTGCCGGCCGCATCGAGGCCGAAACAGGCCACGTCGAGCGCCAAGCCCTGCGCGGCGACGCCGACCTGCAAGACGCCATCGGGAACGAGATTGGCCAGCGGCAAGCGCTGACCCTTGGACAAGGTTTCCATCAGTGTCTCCTAGGCAATGTAGCGGCGTGGATTGTCCGCATTGCAATCATCTTCATCTTCCTTGTCCTCGCCCTTGAAGACGACGGGACCGTTGAAGGCCAGTTGCAGGCTCTCGCCCTGCCAGCTCAGCCACGGCGTCGCTTCGCTGCCGGGCTCCGACGTCTTGCCCGACGGTTCAAGGATGATGCTGTCGGGCGTGACGCGCGCCATGCCGATCACATAGGTGTAGACGGAATCGTCGTCGGCCGCCTTGGACAGGCGGAAATCGAAGTCGCACTCGACGATCTGCTGGCCATACTGCATGACCATCTTCGGCCGCATGGAGGCTACCGACACGGCGCCATTGGCCACTGCCGAATACACGCTGAAGACAAGGCCCACCGTGCCGCCGTAGTGTTGCGCCAGCGCAGGATTGACTTCCACCGTTTCCGTGGCAGGCTCCTTGCCCGATGCGCCCGCCACGTCGCCCAGGTGGCGCACGAAAGGCATGCTGTCGAAGTTACCGGCCGCGTCCGGTGCCTGGATGAAGCGCATCTGGCCGTTCGGCAAGAGGATACCGACGCGCAAGTCGAGATCGTCGTTATCGTCATCGCCATCGCCGTTATCGACCCAGGTGGCCTTGACGGTCAGTTTGCTCGGCGCGCCCGCGCCCTTCTCCAGCGACACCTTGTGCGTCTGCCCCGCCTTGGTCAGCGAAATTTTCGACAAGGAAATCTTGGGCGCCGGCACCGGTGCCGCGTCCGCCTGCGCCACTTCGCCGCCGAAATGCGCGACCAGTGCGTCCAGGCCGCCATTGAAACCCTGGCCCACGGCCATGAAGCGCCAGCCCCCGTCCTTGCGGTAGAACTCGCCCAGCATGACGGCTTTTTCTTGCGCAAAATCAGACCCGGCAAAGGCGAAGCGGGCCAGTTCGCGCCCGCCGTCGAGCAGGCGCAGGTAGCTGCTGCCGAGCTGCGCCATGGTGGCCGCGCCATCAATGGCGGCCGTGACGACGAGGCGATCGATGGAAGCAGGCAATCGGTCCAGCTGATAGCTGAAGCCTGCCGCATCGCCGGACGGCGCCGATGTTTCCACGCCGCCGCACGGCGTGCGCGGCTGGTTAAAGAAAGTCATGTAGCGGTCGTCGGACAATTTGCCAGCGGCATCGAGGCCGAAACAGGCGAAATCCAGCGGCACGCCGGCGCTGGCGAGCCCCAGTTGCACGACATTGCCCGTGACGAGGCCGGACAGCGCCAGGCGCTGCCCCTTGATCAGGTTTTCCATGGGATTATGTATTCAGGTGTGGGAGCTTCGGACAACGGCCCAGGGCAAGGCGCGTCGTCCGAAGACAGTACGAATAGTACGGAACGTGCATGGCGGCGCAACGCCGCCATGGGCCGCTTTTTTACAATGCAACGCCTGACAAAACCGTAGCGAGCGGCAACGAGTTGTGGCCGAGACGCGGAGCTGTGCTTTAGCACAGTGAGCATCGGAGGCCGCAAATCGCGACGCGCAGTAGGTTTTGACAGGTGTTATTAGGCGTTGATGCCGAAAGAACGTGCCAAGGGGCCCAAGCCGCCTTTGAAGCCCTGGCCGATGGCCTTGAATTTCCATTCGCTGCCGGCGCGGTAGATTTCGCCGAAGATCATGGCCGCTTCCGTCGAGCCGTCTTCCGACAGGTCGTAGCGGGCGATTTCGGTGCCGTTGTCGCCGTTCAGGCAACGGATGTAAGCCTTACCGACCATGCCGAAGTTTTGCTTGCGGTTTTCCGCATCGTGGATGGTGACGGCCACGGCGATCTTGTCGATGTCGGCCGGCACGTTGGCCAGGTCGACGGCGATTTTCTCGTCATCGCCGTCGCCGCCGCCCGTGGTGTTGTCGCCCGCGTGGACGATGGAGCCGTCAGCCGACTTCAGGTTGTTATAAAAAATGAAATCAGCGTCGGAACGGGCCTTGCCATCCGTTTTCAGCAGGAAGGCGCTGCCGTCCAGGTCGAAAGCGGCGCCATCGGTGGCGCGCGGGTCCCAGCCCAGGCCAATCACGATTTTCTTCAAGCCAGGAGCTTCCTTGCTCAGGTTGACATTGCCGCCTTTTTGCAAACTGATCGCCATGGTGTTTCCTCTTTAATGTGTGGGTTGCATTCGGTGTTTCAGGTCACCTCGCCGGTACTCCGGCTTGATGAGCCATGAGCCTACCATAAAGTTCCTGCTTGTCAGCCGCGCACTATTGAAAATAATGCCATGCGGAAAATACCGTGCCTCTGCCCATATGCGCAAAATGACGGATAATGCCGCTCGACAAAAAATTTCACTATCCTCCAGGTTTGTCCTTGAACAAGATACGACTCGACTGCATCCCCGGCACCCTGTGCGACGAACGCCTGTGGTCGCGCCTGGCGCCTGCCTTGGGCGGCGCCTTTGATCTACGGCACGTGCCGCTGCACCAGGCACGCACGCGCGCGCAAATGCAGGAGCTGATCGCCAGCCACAGTGCGCCGCAAGCCCACCTGGTGGGCTTTTCGCTGGGCGCCTACCTGGCGCTCGAACACGCGCTGGCGCACCCGCAGCGTGTCCAGTCCCTTACTTTGATCGCCAATTCCGCCAAAGGTTTGCTGCCGGCGGAAATCGAAGCGCGCCAGCGCATCGTCGCCATGCTCGAGCGCAATGCCTATGCGGGCATCACGCGCCAGCGCCTGCGTGAACTGCTGCACCCGTCGCACCTGGACGATGCCGCCATCACGGGCCTGATCCAGCAAATGGGCCTGGACCTGGGCAAGGACGTGCTGCTGGCGCAATTCATCACCACGATAGACCGCCCCGACCTGATGGCACGCCTGCCGGAACTCGATTTCCCCGTGCTGATCGTGGGCGCCGCAGACGACAAGCTCGTCCATCCCGACGATTTGCGCGCCATGGCGGCCCGCCTGCCGCAAGCCACCTTACACTTACTAAAAGACAATACCGGCCACATGATTCCGCTGGAAGCACCAAGCGAGCTGGCGCAAGCCATGCGTGCGCATCTGGAGGCTGCCGGCAATTTCAACGATAATGACGGGCATCGGGCCATGCCCCCACCACTTTGACAGAAGCAATGAGCCATTTGACCATCATCGTCGCCACCGACCAGCAAGGCGGCATCGGCATCAACAACACCTTGCCGTGGAAACTGCCGGAAGACCTCGCGCATTTCAAACGCCTGACGACGGGCCACCCCATCCTCATGGGCCGCAAGACCTTCGATTCCATCGGCCGGCCGCTGCCGAACCGCCGCAACATCGTCATCACGCGCAATGCCGACTGGCGCCATGAAGGCGTGGAAGCGGTGTCGTCGGTGGAAGCGGCCATCGCCCTGCTCGATGGGGCCGAAGGCTACGTCATCGGCGGCGCCGAGATTTACCGGCAGTCGCTGGCCCAGGCGCAGCGCTTGATCATCACGGAAATCGGCCAGACCTTTGATTGCGACGCGTTTTTCCCTGCCGTTGACCATGCCGTGTGGCAAGAAACCGCGCGCGAGGCCCATGTTTCGGAGAAATCCGGCCTGCCTTACGCCTTTGTCACGCTGGAGCGCAAAGCCTGATAAGGTGATGTCGATCGCCAGAATGTTGCTGTAATACCCCTGTCATACCCATGCGTCACGCTAGCGTACGCTTGTGACGCTTTGATGCGATATTTTTTTCCCGCAGACGCCGCATTTCTGCGAGAATCCCGTTCTTATTTTTTTTCTGCGGCTGCCGGGTTGTACGACCGCCTGACCGTCGCGCCCTAGTCCGCCCCTTCACATCTGTCAGGGGCGGCTTGCTTTTTTGGAGACATGCATGAAATTTCGTTTCCCCATCGTCATCATTGACGAGGATTTCCGTTCTGAAAATACGTCCGGCCTGGGTATTCGCGCCCTTGCCGCCGCAATGGAAAAAGAAGGCATGGAAGTGCTGGGCGTGACCAGCTACGGCGATTTGTCGCAATTTGCCCAGCAACAATCGCGCGCGTCAGCCTTCGTGCTGTCGATCGACGATGAGGAATTCGGCGGCGGTTCCATCGAGGAAACGGACCACGCCTTGAAGTCGCTGCGCGCCTTCGTCGAGGAAATCCGCTACAAGAACGCCGACATCCCCATTTATCTGTATGGCGAGACGCGCACTTCGCGCCACATCCCCAACGATATCCTGCGCGAACTGCATGGTTTCATCCACATGTTCGAAGATACGCCGGAATTCGTCGCGCGCCACATCATCCGCGAAGCGAAATCCTACCTGGACGGCCTGTCGCCGCCGTTCTTCCGCGCGCTGGTGCACTACGCCAACGACGGCTCCTACTCGTGGCACTGCCCCGGCCACTCGGGCGGCGTGGCCTTCCTGAAGTCGCCGATCGGCCAGATGTTCCACCAGTTCTTCGGTGAAAACATGCTGCGCGCCGACGTCTGCAACGCCGTCGAGGAACTGGGCCAGCTGCTCGACCATACGGGTCCTGTCGCCGCGTCCGAGCGCAATGCGGCGCGCATCTTCAATGCCGATCATTGCTATTTCGTCACCAACGGTACCTCGACCTCGAACAAGATGGTGTGGCACTCGACCGTGGCGCCGGGCGACATCGTCGTCGTCGACCGCAACTGCCACAAGTCGATCTTGCATTCGATCATCATGTGCGGCGCCATTCCCGTGTTCCTGATGCCGACGCGCAATCATCTGGGCATCATCGGTCCTATCCCACTGCATGAATTCACGCCGGAAAGCATTGCCCGCAAGATCGAGGCGAACCCGTTCGCGCGCGAAGCGAAGAACAAGAAGCCGCGCATTCTGACCATCACGCAATCGACCTACGATGGCGTGATCTACAACGTGGAAACCCTGCGCGAAATGCTCGACGGCAAGATCGACACCCTGCACTTCGATGAAGCATGGCTGCCGCACGCCACCTTCCACGATTTCTACAAGAATATGCACGCCATCGGCAAGGACCGCCCGCGCGCCAAGGAATCGATGATCTTCTCGACCCAGTCCACGCACAAATTGCTGGCCGGCCTGTCGCAGGCCTCGCAAATCCTCGTGCGCGAATCGGACACGGTCAAGCTGGACCAGGACGCCTTCAATGAGGCTTACCTGATGCACACCTCGACCTCGCCCCAGTATTCCATCATCGCCTCGTGCGACGTGGCAGCGGCCATGATGGAAGCGCCGGGCGGTACGGCCCTGGTGGAAGAGTCGATCATGGAAGCGCTCGATTTCCGCCGCGCCATGAAGAAGATCGACCAGGAATGGGGCCAGGACTGGTGGTTCCAGGTGTGGGGTCCGTCCACCTTCAACGACGAAGGCATGGGCCAGCAGGAAGACTGGATGATACGCGCCGAGGATGACTGGCACGGCTTCGGCGACCTCGCTCCCGGCTTCAACATGCTCGACCCGATCAAGGCGACTATCGTCAACCCGGGCCTGTCGCTGGACGGCCAGTTCGGCGACACGGGCATCCCCGCGTCCATCGTCACCAAATACCTGGCCGAGCACGGCGTTATCATTGAAAAATGCGGCCTGTACTCGTTCTTCATCATGTTTACCATCGGCATCACCAAGGGCCGCTGGAATACCCTGCTGACGGCCTTGCAACAATTCAAGGACGACTACGACAAGAACCAGCCGATGTGGCGCATCCTGCCGGAATTCGCGGCGGCCAACCCGCGCTATGAAAAAATGGGCTTGCGCGACCTGTGCCAGCAAATCCACGATTTCTACAAGGCTTACGACGTGGCGCGCTTGACGACGGAAATGTATCTGTCGGACATGATCCCCGCCATGAAGCCGTCGGACGCGTTCGCCAAGATGGCGCACCGCGAAATCGAGCGCGTGGCCATCGACGAACTGGAAGGCCGCATCACGTCCATCCTGCTGACGCCGTATCCACCGGGCATCCCGCTCTTGATCCCGGGCGAGCGCTTCAACAAGACCATCGTCGACTACCTGCGCTTCGCGCGTGACTTCAACGAGCGCTTCCCCGGCTTCGAGACGGATGTGCATGGTCTGGTGAAACGCGAAGTCGATGGCAAGCGCGGTTACTTCGTCGACTGCGTCCGTCAGTAACGGTTCATCCAATCTACTGCGCGTCGCGACTTGCGGCCTGCGATGCTCACCGTACTTCAGTACGGTTGCGCTTCTCGGCCACAATTCGCTTCCGCTCGCTACGATTGGATGCACCGCCGTCACGTTCGTTAAAAACGGTTAATTCTGACGTTTGTTGTACGTCATTCAATAGCGCCGCCTGATGTGAGTCAGGCGGCGTTTTTCATTGTGAGCCTTCCGCGCACGCTTGTGCCAGATCAAACGGCTGGGGTATCGGGCTTCTAAGATGGGCGACTCGTGCCCTGTGATGGCTGGCATATGATGCTCAAGGTGTGGCTGGAAATCGTGCAGCAGGCGGCGGCTGGCAGTGGCGCCTTGCTGATGTCGGCCCTGAAGCAGGCTCAGGTAACTATAGCCCGGCGGCACGAAGGCGAGGAGGATGCAGCGGGCATCGTGTTGTTTGCCGAGACCGATGCCGCGCTGCTGCAAGCACTGCCGGCGCTGTGCGGCCATGCCCGCGTGCTGGCCATTGCCGCCTGTGGCCAGTCCCCCAGCTGCGCGCAAAAGCGCGCCCTGATGGCGGCAGGCGCGCTCGATGTGCTGCTGTGGCCGGCGGGCAGCATCGATGCGAACCAGGTGCTGGCGCGCCTGCAGCGCTGGCAAGCCGTGGCGCAGTTGCTGGCCTCCGGCGCCGTGCGCCGGCAGCTGGTGGGCGACAGCGCCGCCTGGACCGCCTTGCTGCACCAGGTGGTGGAAATGGCCGCCTTCAGCCAGGCGTCGATGCTGATCACGGGCGAAACGGGCACGGGCAAGGATTTACTGGCGCAACTGGTCCACCGCCTCGGCAACTGCAGCGGCGGCTTCATCGTCCTCGACTGCACCACCCTGTCGCCGGAACTGGCGGGCAGCGAACTGTTCGGCCATGAACGGGGCGCCTTTACGGGCGCGGCGGCCGCGCGCGACGGCGCTTTCGCCCTGGCGGACGGCGGCGTGCTCTTCCTCGATGAAGTGGGCGAACTACCGCTGCCGCTGCAGGCCCAGCTGCTGCGCGCCATCCAGGAACGCAAATACAAGCGCGTGGGCGGCAATACCTGGCAGCCAACCCAGTTTCGCCTCGTCTGCGCCACCAACCGCGAACTGGAAGACGACGTGGCGCGCGGCGCCTTTCGCGCCGACCTGTATTACCGCATCGCCGGCTGGCGTTGCCAGACGCCGCCCCTGCGCGAGCGCCAGGACGATATTCTGCCGCTGGCCCGGCATTTCCTCGCCGAACTGGCCCAACAAGAGCCGCCCCCGCTGGACGCCGCCGTGCGCGAATATCTGCTGCTGCGCGATTATCCGGGCAATGTGCGCGAACTGCGCCAGACCGTCACGCGCATCTGGCACCGCCATTGCGGCCCCGGCCCCATCACCATCGGCGCCCTGCCGCCCGAGGAACGGCTGCTGGCGCCGGCCTGGCCCGACCAGCATTTCGAGGCGGCCGTACGGCGCGCCCTGGCCCAGGGTTGCAAGCTGTCGCACATCACGCGCTGCGCCACCGACGTGGCCATCCGCCTGGTGCTGGCCGAGGAACACGGCAACAACCAGCGCGCCGCCGCCCGCCTCGGTGTGACCGACCGCGCCCTGCAGATACGCCGCAAGGCGGCCGCCTGCGCGGCGCAAGCCGCTACTGCCGCGACACCTCTGGCCACGCCAGCCGCCCTGTGATCTGCCTCACGCCAGCCCCGCCAGCCGCAAAAAATTGCCGCCCGTGACGAGCGCCGCATCCAGCGGCGGCAAGCCCAGCAAGTGTATCTTGTGCAATTCCAGCCCCGGATGCAGCCAGGGGCCATCCGAGCCGAACAAGACCTTGTGCGGCCCGGCGCGGCGCACGGCCTGCTCCAGCAAATCAAAGCGGCGCACGCCGGAGCTGTCCGTATGGATGTTGCGGTGGCGTACCAGATGGTCGATCAGCGCCAGCTGGGCCGCCCAGTCGTCGCCGAAACTGCCCAGGTGGGGCAGGATGAAGTTGACGTCGGGATACTGCTGCGCCAGCAGTTCGGCCACGGCCACCTCGCCGGCCGGGTCATACAGCACGGGCAAGCCGAAGAAACGGGCCGCGTCGCACACTTCGCCGCTGATGCGCGCGTCAAAGCGGTGCGCCTTGATGCCGACAAAACCATAGCGTTCGACGGCCGTGCGCACCAGGTCCATGATGCGGCCCCGGTCGCGCCGCGCATGCACGAAGGCAAAGCCATAAAAACGCTGCGGATCGGAGGCGACGAGGCGCGCCACGCCGTGGTTGGCAATCGCATAATCGGAGTGGAAGGCGGCGAACAGCACGCTGCGGGCGATGCCGGCCGCCTGGGCCCGGCGCAGATAGGCGTGCAGCGGCGCATCGCTGTCCCACGGCCCGTTCAAGCCGTCGCCCGGTCCCGCATGGCAGTGACAGTCGATGACCAGCGCCATGGCCGCCTCTCAGTTCCAGTCGCCCATGACGACGATGCGGTTGCCGCGCCGGCGCCAGCGCCCGCTTTCATCTTCCTGCTGCGGCGCAGGCGAGCGGAAATGCGGTAATTGCTGATGCAAGGCCCGCGTCAGCGCACTCTCGACGGCGCGCGCACTGCCATCGCCGTCGGCCGCCAGGCGGGCCGCCTGCCCCGCGATGCGCACGAAGCGGCGCGCCATCTGCAGTTCGCGGTCGGCCGGCGCCTCGGCTTCCATTTCCAGCTCCAGCGCATTGCTGGCCGCGCGCCCCAGGGCCGAGCCGAGCGCCGTGCCGACGCCCGGTATCGGGATCATCGAACCGAGGGCGCCGCCAACAAAGGGCAAGGCCGTCTTGGCCACGGCCTTCAAGGCGCCGCCCAGGGGCTTGGCCACCTTGGCGATAGTCGAGCCGACCTTCTTGACGCCCTTCCACACGCTCTTGAAGACATTGCCGAGAAACTGCTCCAGCTCCTCCTCGCTGGCCACTTCCAGCAATTCCATGGCCAGCTGCAATTCTTCCTCTTCGCCGAAGACGGCCGGCGCCGCGCCCTTGCCGGGCCAGTCCGGGCCGAATTCCAGCACTTCAAACGCGGCGCCGGCCCGTTGCCGGCATTGCGCGCATGCGCATTCGAGTTGGTGCATGATGCTCTCCTTCGCAATGGTCAAGGCGTGGCCGTCAGGCCCACATTCAGCTCCACATTTCACCGAGTACGGCCAGTTCCAGTTCGCGCCGCTGGTTGGTCAGCACGCCGCGCTGGTTGGCGAACATGTCGTCGTGGATGCGCTGCTCGATGCGGCGCCGCTGCGCCGCCGAGGACAGGGGCGCGACGTACACCTGATGCCCGCTCAGGTCCACGCCCATCATCTGGCCGCACAGCCGGTGCTGCAGCAGGCGCCGGTGCAGATCGTCCGTCTGGCCGCTGTAGGCGCGGCGGCGCCCGCCCGCATCGAATTCGATCACATACAGGCCCGGCCCCCGGCCATTCGGATCGCGCAAGGCATTGGCCAGCGTCCCCAGCGCCAGGTAATTCAGGGCGGCCGCTTCCGGCACCCGGCCCATGGTGCCGGCCAGGGTCGGCGGGATCTCGCCCTGCTGCTGGCCGTCGTCCTGCCCTTGGTCCTGGTCAGGTTCCGGCTCCTGCTGGTCTCCAAACGCGGGTTCCGCCACGGGATAGGGTGCAGGATAAAGCGTGGGATAGATGGCCGGATAGCCGCCCCAGCCCCGGTAGCGCGGCGGCAGGTAGGGCAAGGGCGGCGGCGCGGGGCGCGGGGGCCGACGCGCCGGATTCGCCTGGTAGCGCGGCGGCATGGGGCGGCGCGGGCCGCGCAGCGGTGGCCGCGCGCGCACGCCACCGCCATAGCGCCCGCTGCCGGGCCGCCAGCGCTCGCCCTCCCACTCGGACTCGGATTCCCCCTCCTGCGCCCACTCTTGCTCCTGCTCCCACTCGTACTCACCTGCCGCTCCCGCTTGCCCCGCAAAGGGCAGCATTTCAAACGTGTCGTTCATATCGCCTCCTCGTGTGATGTTCAAGCAAATCCATCGCCTGCTCCAGTTGCCCGGACGTCTGGTCCGCCCGCAGCAGAAAAGTCAGCGCCCCGGGACCTTCCCCCGCTTGCGCCAGCGCCAGCACCCCCGCTGCGCGCAAGGCCGGCTGCAAATGGGCGCACCCGGGCAGGCGCTGCACGGGGAAGCTGCCGCCCCGGCAAGCGATGCCAGCCGCCGCCATCCCCGTCCTCCATTGCGCCACCCTGTCCGCCAGCCGGGCGCGCAGCGCGTCGCCGTGGCGCGCATTGAGCGCCACGGCCCGCCGCGCCGCCGCCAGCACGGCGGCCGAAGGCGGACTGGCATGCACGCGCGTCTGGCTGTGCGCCGCAAAGCGCCGCAGCAGGGCGCCGCTGCCCGCCAGCACGGCCAGCGACACGCCAAAGCCCTTGGCCAGCGAGGCGCCGACGATCAAATGGCCGCCCGCCTCGTCGCAAGCGCCCTGCAAGCCGTGCAGCCGCGCCGAGCCGCCGCCTTGCGCGCCCGCCACGCCCAGCACCTGTGTGTCGTCCAGCAGCAAATAGCCGCCGCCCTGGCGCGCCAGGGCCGCATAAGCGGGCAGCGGCAAGACCTGGTCGCTGCCCGGCACATAGCCGTCGGCCAGGATCAACGGGCGCCGCCCCTGCCTGCCCCAGGCCGCCGCCAGGCGCCGCAGCGCCGCCATCTCGCCGCTGGGAAACAAGCGCAGCGGCAAGCCCAGCGCCTGCGCCCGCTCGGCGCCCCAGCGCGCGATGGCGTAGCTGCCGCCATCGACGAGGATCACCAGCCGCTCGGCAGCCAGCATGCCGAACAGGTCCCAGAACAGGTGCAAGGTCGACGGCAGCACGCAGGCCGCCTCGCAGCCTTGCAGCGCAGCCAGGGCCGCGGCCAGCGCCTGCGCGCCCGGCGGCTCGCGCAGCGCCGCCGGCTGGCCCAGGGTCAGGCTGCTCCACGGCGTCAGCGAGGCCGCCGGATGGCGCATGCCCAGGTACAGGGCACTGGTAAAGTCGAGCATGCACGCGCCCCGCCCCCGCCCTAGACGCTGCGCAGCTGCTGGCTCAGGCGCTGGCGCAGCAACACCGAAGGCATCGTCGCTTCAACCACCGGGTCGCTGCTGTCGACGGACAGATCGACCCCGGTGGCGGCGCGGTAGCCGTGGATATAGCCTTGCACTTGCGGCCGCCAGAAGCGCGCCCAGTTGAACGCCTGCGTGGGTTCATAGATATCGCTCCAATTGCCGTAGCGCACGGAGAGCAGCAATTGCTCGCCAAAGATGGCCAGGTTACGGAAATGCATGACGCTCGTGTCCGTCCAGCCCTGCAGTTTCTTCATGGCGTCGACCCTGTCCATCCACGGCTCCGGATACGCGACCATCACGCGCGTGGGCAAAAATTCGCGGAATTCGGGCCGCGCCAGCATCCATTGCTGCATCAGCATCTCGATGCGCGCCGTCGACGGCAAGTCCCCGAACTGGTTGTGCGCGCCCTGCGACAGGATCAGGTGGATCTCCTTGAGTGCATTCAGCACCGGGAAGGCGTCCGCCTTCACGGTGGTGTCGTCATCCTGCTTGTAGAACGAGGTCAGCAGGCGCAGCAAGTGGTGGAAGGCCTCCAGGAATTTGGAGCGGCTGTCGGCTGGCCGGAAGTGCTGCACTGCCTTGCCGTCCAGGCGCACACCGTAGTGATGGTCATACTCGTAGTTCCGGCGCATCACGGTCAGCCGATGCTGTTCATCCTGCGTGTATCCCCACAGTAAATTATTCAGCGGACGCAGCATGTCGATTTCCGTGTTCGACAGGGGATCGAGATGGTTGCCCGGCGCGCGCAAGTTCTGGAAGCGCTGCGCGATGGCGTTCATGGTCTGCACCAGCATGCCTTCTTCGTGCCAGTACGACCAGATCAGTTCCAGCAGGCAGGGATTGGCCAGCTTTTCCTGGATGATGCCAAAGCACAGGTCGACCTCGCCTTCCTGGCCGCGCGGGATGCTGATCGGGATGTCGGGCAGCTTGCGGCGGATCACGGCCAGGTAGGGCAAGGTCTGGAAGCCGTCGATGTTTTCCAGGTAATCGTTGCGCAGTACGGTTTCCAGGTCGCGCCCTTGCGGTATGTCGCGCCGGTCCAGATAGGCGTTGTCCTCGGCCGGATTGAAGGCCAGCGGTTGATTCAGCACGCCGCAATTGACCATCACGAACGCTTCCGTCGCCACTTTCAGCACGCGGTAGGAATCGGCATCGGAAAACGGCAGCGCGCGGCGCTGCTTGAGCTGCTGGAACATGTCGGCCTTTTTCACGAAGCGTTCCTGCTCGAAACCCCGTACGCTGGCCAGGTCGCCGCAAAACAGGCTATCCATGAAATGCAGGTAGTTGGTAAACAACATCGCTTCGGTACTGTTGCGTATCAGGGTCCACAGCGGCAAGTCTTCCGTCGGCTCCGTTTCCGTGCGCGTCAGCGACACGCCCACGTTGCCCGTGATGGGCTGCGGCTGGCGCTCTTCCGTCTCGTATTCCGCGTCGAGCGCCAGCATGGCGTGCGGGCTCAGCCCTTCCGGCACGGGCAAGGCGTTGCGCAGTTCGGGACGCTGCGACAGCATCATCTGTCCCATGAAGCGGTGCATGCCGGCGCGCCGCACTGGCGTGGAAAACGCGTTCGCGGTGCCGCGCATGGGCACCCACGGCGCGGCGGCCAGCAGTTGCACCTGGTCGCGCCCGTCGGCGCTCTGATCGCCGTCAAACGAGACGGTGGCGATGGCGCGGTCGCCCACCCTGCCGAACTGACAGTCGCTGGGATGACAGTCGGCCGTTTCAAACGCCAGCGTCACCTGCGGGTTGAGCTGGGGCGTGAAGCACAATACGGCGCTGCAGCCGGCCTGCACCGTCACGCACTGGGGCGCCGTGGCGGGGAAATTGCCATACACCCCCACGTAACTGCCCGTCATCAGGTCGGTAAACACGGTGCCGCCACGCCCATCCGTCCAGCGCACGCCCACCAGCATGGCGGGATCAGGCACCCAGGTGGCGGCATTGAAGTTGTGGCAATCCGCCTCGGCTCCCCGGTACAGGCTGATGGCTGCATTGACGACCATGGCCCCGCTGTCCTGCTCGTGTACGGTGACCGCGATGCTGCCGCCGTGGTGTTTCGGACCCGCCTGGCCCGCCCCTCTGCTTTTGCTGCTCATCTTGCTGCTCATGTCGTTCTCCTCAATGGATAATCAAACGGGATGCCAGGGGCGGCAGCAACCTGCCGGACTGGCGGCCATGCCGCACGACGTCGGCGCACAGCTCCGACGTGTCCAGGGTGCTGCGCAAGGCCCAGTGGGTCAGCAAACGCCCCAGCAGCTCGCTTTCGTCTTCCGGACTCAAGGTACCGCTGGCGCGCGCCTGGCCCAGCACGGCGAACACCAGGGTCGGCGCGGCCTGGTACATCTGCGCCGGCGCCAGGGTCCAGCTGCGAAACAGCTGCGCCAGCATGGCGGGCTGACGCGTGTGCACGGCCATGGCTTCGACCAGCGAGCCGCCGCGCAAGGCCGGTGGCCGGTGCTGCACCAGCAAGCCCACGAGGGCCGCCATGCTGGCCTGCAGCTGCTCCAGCAGCCGCTGCCGGGCCGGCGGCAGGCCGGTCAGCGGGTAGTACGACAGCCACAGCTGCTCCAGCCGGTCCCATTGCGGATGCGGATACAAAGCCCGTCCCATGGCGCAGCTCAGGCGCACCCGCAGCCATGGCACCGGATGGGGATCGTCGATATTGAGGCGGAAGACAAACACGCGCGGCAGGCTGACCACGCCGATCAGGCCCAGGGTGGCGGCCACGCCGACCCGCGCCAGCGACCAGAAGTCGGCCACGATCTCGGAAATCCACCGCTCCCACAACTGCCACACGTGCACCAGACCGCTGCCGCCGTGCTGCATGGCTTGCAGCACGGGCCGCAACGACGCCACCAGGTCCAGCAGGGCCGCGCCCTGGTGGCCCACCTCGTGCACCAGCGACGAGGCGATGCTGCTGCCGATCATGCGTTCGCGCGGCAGGCGGATGATGGCGACGGGATTGTCGCCGCCGCCCGGCAGGCGCGTGCGCGCGCGGCGGATGGCCGCACCCGGGCCCCGGTCCAGGTAGCAGATCACGGGCGGCGCCTGGTACACATTGCCGGGCAGCGCCAGCGCGTCGGCGGCAACGATGTCGAGCCCGGCCAGCCACACGCCCGTCTTGTGCTCGCTGCGCTGCGTGATGACTTCGTTGAACAGGTCGAACTGGGTCAGCGCGGCATTGAATTTCAGGCGCAGAAAGGTGAAGCGGCGCTGCGCCTCGGCGGCGGTGGCCATGCTGGCGCCATCGGCGTGCTCGCGCCGCAGCCAGTGCTGGAACTGGGCGACCATGCGCCGCAATTCACGCCGGCCCTGCACCAGCTGGCTTTCGATGGCCGACTGGGCGCTGGGCATCAGGGCGGCCGCCAGCACCGTCGGCTCGATCAGCGCGAACGGTTCCAGCCGCGCCAGACGCGTCAGCAGCGAGCGCGCCTCCTGCGCCAGCATCCAGGCAGCATAAGCGCCGATGGCCATGATGTCAGACGCCGTACAGGACGATCTTGTGGCCCTGGCGCGCCCAGCGCCCGCTGGAGGGGCGCATGCCCGCCGAGCCCCTTGCCGCGTCGCCCTGCGCCATGGCCCCGCCCGCAGCGGCGCCACTGCCGCTCTGCGTGGCGACCTGGCTGCCGGGGCGGCCCAGCAGGCCGGGCGCGAACTGGCGCGCCGCCGCGCTGGCAGCCGCCTGGGCGATGGCGCGCGGGTCGCCCGAACCGCGTGCCTGCGCGGCGCGGTTGACGGTGTCGGCGGCCAGACGCACGAACTGCTTGGCGCCCTCGAACTCGCGGTCCTCATTCGACGACGCTTCCGCTTCCAGCCCCAGCGCGCTGCCGGCGGCCGAGGCCAGGCCGCTGCCGATCTTGGCGCCCAGCGGGCCGCCGAAATAGCCGCCGATGGCGCCACCGGCCAGGGGAATCGCCTTTTTCGCTACACCCTTGAGCACGCCGCCGATGGCCTGGCCCACGGGCGACTTGATGATGCCGCCCGCCACCGAGGCGGCCTTGCGCAGGAAATTGCCGAGGAACTGTTCCAGTTCGGCTTCATTGCTGACCGACAGCAGTTCATTGGCCAGTTCCATTTCCTCGGCTTCGGAAAACATGGCGCTCGCGCCACCCTCGCCGCTCCACTCGCCCTGGCCAAACTCGAACTGTTCCGCTTCAAAGCCGGACATCTCCTGCCCGTATTCCAGGGTCGTACGATCTAAGTCATGCATGATGAGCTCCTAAAAGTTAGCACCTCGGTTGACACTACAGCGCCGGACAGACTGGCCGTCCGGCTAACAATCGAGCACGACGATGTGCCCTCCCTCGCGGCGCCAGCGGCCACCGTCCGGTCCTGGCGCTTGCGCCGCCTGCCTGAGCAAGCCTGGCGCCACGCTGCGTGCCACTTGCAACAGGGCCGTTTCCACCCGCGCCCTGGGCGCGCGCGCGCCCGTGCCGCCGTCCTGCGTCAGCGCCGTATTGACGGCATCGATCAGATGCACGACCTGGCGCGCCAGTTCGAATTCCTTGTCTTCCGGGCTCAAGCCCTCCAGTTCCATGCCGAAGATGCCCGCAGCGCGCCGCTTGAGCGCCTGCGGCGAACCGCCATGCAGGGGCAGCAGGGGCGCCACCACCTTGCCCAGCAGCTGGCGCAGCGGCCCTTCCAGCGGCGTGCCGCGCACTTGCTGGCCCGCCGCGGTGGCGCCCAACTGGCGCGCCAGGAACGCGTCGAACTGGGACGGCGCCTGCAATTCCAGCAACTGCGCCGCCAGTGCCAGCTCATCTTCGTGCTGCAGGGACAGCACGCCCGGCGCTTCCGGCAATTCCATTTCAGGACGATAGGCGAGCAGGCGGCTGGTCATGGCAGGCTCCGGTGAAAGGCGGGCGGGTGGTCCATGCCTCCCTGACGCAAGGGCCATGCCAGCCGGGTGCAGGGGAAAAACGGGACGCGACGGCGAACGCCTTTTCGCCGATGCGATAAAAACCATGGTTTCCGGCGAAGCTGTTTTCGCCCTGTCCATGAGCTTTCGAACAAGCTTAATTCGAGGGAATTTATTACGTCGCTTATCCGCGACATTGCCCGTGATCGGCAAAAAATATTTTTTATTCTTAAAATGTAAAGTTCGCGCTTCTACGCAAAAAATAACCTCAACACAGCATCAACATCCGCCAAAATAAAACGTGACCAACATGTAAATACTCAATTGAAAACAGGATTTTGGTAGCTAAGGCCTACAATTAGCGGGCTAGAATTGAATTGCCCGAGAGAAACTAAATGACCGAACCTACTTTGCGCCGTTTATTGGCCGTCACATTATTCAGTTTGCTTTCCGCCTGCGGCGGGGGCGGCGACAGCAAGACAAGCTCCACCCAGAACCAGGACGTCCCGGTCGTGCCGCCAGCGACCACGCCTCCGGCCAGCCAGGCGGCCACCACCTTTACGCGCCAGCAAGCATCACGCTTCCTGGGCCGCGCCACGTTCGGTCCCGACATGCCCGCCATCGATGCGCTGGCCGCCAGCGACAGCAATGCCTGGTTCAGGGCCCAGTTTTCCAAGCCGCAAACCTTGCATCGGAAATCTATCGACGCCATGCTGGCGGCGCAGGCGGCCGGCGGGCAAACAGTGGGTTTTACGGCTGTGTATGAATCCTTCTGGCAGCAGGGTATTCGCAGCGAGGATCAATTGCGCCAGCGCATCGCCTTTGCCCTGTCGGAAATCTTTGTCATTTCCATGCAGAATGAGTCCGTGCGACCACAAGTGCGTGGCGTGGCCAGTTATTACGACATGCTGGGCGAGCGTGCTTTTGGCAACTTCCGCGATCTGCTGGAAGGCGTGGCCCTGCATCCGATGATGGGACTGTACCTTTCCCACCTGCGCAACCAGAAGGAATCGGCCACGCGCACGCCCGATGAAAACTTCGCGCGCGAAGTGATGCAGCTGTTTAGCATCGGCCTGTACCAGCTGAATGCGGATGGCAGCCTGAAACTGTCCGGAGGCAAACCCATCGAGACCTACACGCACGACGATGTGGCGGGCCTGGCGAAAGTGTTTACGGGCTGGAGCTGGGCCGGTCCGGACCAGAGCGCCGCGCGCTTCTATGGCGGCACGGCCGATCCCGACCGTGACTGGAAGCCGATGCAGAACTACGCGGCCTTCCATTCCAGCGGCGACAAGCGCTTCCTGGGCCAAAGCATTTCCGGCGCCAGCAGCGGCCAGGCCGACTTGAAACTGGCGCTCGACACCCTGTTCAACCATCCCAATGCGGGACCATTCTTTGGCCGCCAGCTGATCCAGCGCCTGGTCAGCAGCAATCCCAGCCCCGCCTATGTGGGCCGTGTGGCCGCCGCGTTTGCCAACAATGGCAGCGGCGTGCGCGGCGACATGCAAGCCGTCATCCGCGCCGCGCTGCTCGACCCGGAAGCGCTGTCTGCAAGCGGAACCTCCCTGCGCACAGGTAAGCTGCGCGAGCCGCTGCTGCGCCTGGCCGGCTGGATGCGCGCCTTCGATGCCAAGCCAGCCGACGGGCGCTACCGCATCTATTATCTCGACGACCCATTGAGCGGGCTGGGCCAGAGTCCCTTGAATCCCTCCTCCGTATTCAGTTTTTTCCGCCCCGCCTATACGCCGCCCAATTCCGCGCTGGTCAGCGCGGGCCTGGTGGCGCCGGAACTGCAAATCACGGCTGAACCGTCGGTGACGGGCTATCTGAACTTCATGCAGGAAGCCATCAATAGCGGTGTGGGCGAGCGCCGTGAAGTCAAGCCCGATTACACGCGTGAAATGGCACTGGCCGCCGACACGGGCGCGCTGCTCGACCGCATCGACCTGCTCCTGATGCATGGCAGCATGCCCGCCAGGCTGCGTGGGCAAATCCTGACCGCCGTCAATGGCGTCAGCATCCCTGCGGCCACGGCCAGCAATGCCGCGCAAGTTGCCACGGCCCAGGCCAACCGCGTCAAGCTGGCCATTTTCCTGACCATGGCCTCGCCAGCCTACCTGGTACAAAAGTAAGAGCGATCACATGCAAAACTTCCCCTTTTCCCGCCGCCGCTTCCTCGGTTCCATGCTGAGCCTGGCCGGCACCACGGCCGCGCCGTTCGCCCTGAACCTGGCCGCCATGGGCAACGCCGCTGCGCAATCGGCCGGCGACTACAAGGCCATGGTGTGCCTGTTCATGGCAGGCGGCAACGACGCCTTCAACACGGTGCTGGCCACCGATCCCACGTCATGGAATGAATACACGCGCTTGCGCAACACGGGCGCCGCCGATTCCATCCATCTGCCCGGCGTAGGCGAGACGGGCGGCGTCTTGCCCATCGTGCCCGCTACTGCGCAAACGGGCCGCGCCTTTGCCCTGCATCCCCAGCTCGCGCCCCTGAAAGACTTGTTCGACATTGGCCGCGCTGCCGTCGTGGCCAATGTGGGCACCCTGATCCAGCCCGCCACGCTGGCACAGTACAAGGCGGGCAGCGTGGCCTTGCCACCCAGGCTCTTTTCGCACAGCGACCAGCAATCGACGTGGCAATCGGGTTCGCCGGAAGGAGCCAGCACGGGCTGGGGCGGGCGCATCAGCGACGTGGCGGGCGCGGGCAATACGAATGCCATGTTCACGGCCATCTCCGCCGCAGGCAACACGGTTTTCCTCAGCGGACGCCAGGTTCGCCAGTTCCAGGTGGCCCAGTCAGGCGCCGTGCCCATCCGCGGCCTGAGCGGCAGCCTGTACGGCAGCACGGGCGGCGCGGGCGCGCTGCAAGCCATCATCAACGATGCGGGCAGCGACCTGATCGAACAAGAACACGTGGCCGTCGTGCAGCGCGCCATCTCCAGCCAGAGCGTCCTCAGCGGCGCCATGCTGGCGGCCGGTCCCGGCGGCGTGCCGAATCCCCCGCCCTACGTCAATCCGAACACAGGCGCGTCCGGCGTCAATCCGCTGGCCGTGCAATTGCAGACGGTGGCGCGCATCATCGGCGGACGCGGCGCCCTGGGGGTGAAACGGCAAGTATTTTATGTGACCCTGGGCGGCTTCGACACGCATGACCGGCAAAAGGCGCTGCATGCCGACCTGATGGCCCGGCTGGCCCATGCGCTCGCCTACTTCGACACGACCCTGGCGGCCCTGCAGGGCGCGGATCTGCGGCGCCAGGTGACGACCTTTACGGCGTCGGACTTCGGCCGCACCTTCAGCAGCAACGGCGATGGCACGGATCACGGCTGGGGCGCGCACCACTTTGTCGTGGGCGGCGCCGTCAAGGGCCGCGACATCTACGGCTCCTTCCCCGTCACGGGCCTGGGCCATGAGCTGGACGTCGGTTCCGGCGCCCTGCTGCCGACCACCTCCGTCGACCAGTACGGCGCCACGCTGGCCAAGTGGTTCGGCGTGGCCGACAGCCAGCTGGCCGAGGTGTTCCCGAACATCGGCAACTTCAGCCGGCGCGACCTGGGGTTCATGACGACAACTTAACCATTGACGGCGATCACCAGCGTGACGACGTAGCCATCCGTGGCATTGCCCGTCACCGTGGCCATCTGC
This sequence comes from Janthinobacterium sp. BJB304, assembly GCF_002735765.1. Classification (NCBI taxonomy): domain Bacteria; kingdom Pseudomonadati; phylum Pseudomonadota; class Betaproteobacteria; order Burkholderiales; family Oxalobacteraceae; genus Janthinobacterium; species Janthinobacterium sp. BJB304. Next base: position 147,322 of record NZ_PDZN01000012.1, on the reverse strand, counting down.
AGGCTGGTGCCGTCGCTGAAGACATTGTCGCTGGCATAGCTGATCTGCGCCAGGTTGCGCACGCTGGCCGTGTAGCCGCTGGCCGTGTAGGCCTCATTCAACGTTGCCATTGGAAAAGTGAACTGCGAGGTCTTGATGCGGTTCGAGACAGAGGCCGCCTTAGCCAGGCTGGGATAGACCTCGAAATGCACGTGCGGCATGCGCCCCGCATAGCAGCCGGGAAAGATCGTCGTGAAGCTGAGGTTGCCGGCGCTGTCCGTTTCCTGCACGCCGCGCAGGTAATTTTGCGCCGTCACGCCGCTCGAATACAGCGAATACAGGCCGTCGCGGTCGCAATGCCATACATACACGGCGTAACCGGCCAGGCTGGCGCAGCTGCCGCTGGCGTTAAGCAACTGCAGCTTGATGGTGAGCGGCACACCCGCCGCCACACCCGTGGCGCCATTAAAACTGGCGCGGATATCGCTGCGCACGACACCCGACTGGTTCAGCACGTTAATGATGCTGCCGCCATACGTGTTCGTGCCATCGGCAGGATACGGCCCGCCCGTTTCCTCGGGAATCACTGTGCATGCGCCCGTGCTGGGTGTCGTGACCCCAGCGGCGCCGCTGCCTGCCGCCGCGCCGCTGGCGTCCGACCCGCCGCCGCAGCTCATCAGGGGCAAGGTGGCGGCGCCGGCCAGCAGCCAGCGCAGCACCTGTCGCCGCTCGGCCGCCTGTTGCCGCATCATTTCGAGGTCGGATGCCAGACCGTGATCATGTAGTTCCATAGATATTCCATCAAGTGGGGCAAGCCCGCCAAGGCGGGATTCAGGCTGGCGCACAGGTACAGCGCCTGCGTCGCATGGCGCGAGAGCGCCTGCGTCGCATGGCGCGAGAGCGCCTGCAAGCTGCTGCCCGGACGCAAGGCATGGATGCGCATGCTGGCTCTCCCTGCGCTCGCGCCTGCCGCTTACTCGGAGCGCCGGAGGTCGCGCGGACCCTGGCGGCTGTCGTGCCGCTGCTGCACCTGCTGGCGCTGTGCCGCCGTCAGCACGGCCAGCAATTGCTGCTCCAGCCGCGCATGCTGCAAGCTGATCTTCGCCATGGCTTGCGCCGCCGTGTTCGCCAGCGCGCTGGCTTGCGCATCGTCGTAGGCGCTGGAGGCGGCCAGCGCGCGCAGCTGCTCGTGGGCCTTGAAAGCGATCTTTTCCTGTTCCCGCAGCAAGGGCGCCTGGGCGTAGGTGGCGGCAAAAATTTTATCCTGCTGCGCTTCGCTCAGGTCGATGCCATGCAGGAACGGCGGCAAGCCTAGCGCGCCGGGTCCGCCTGGGCCGTGACGGAAGCCGGACGGCGCAGCTTCCTGCTGGGCCAGGGCGAGCAGCGGCATGCTGCAGGCGCACAACAGCAACAGGGATACGGCGATACTCAGGTATTTCATCGGGCGTTCCTTTCGTGGAGATCAGCGCTGATTGTCGGCGTCTGGCGTGTAAAGCAACGTTAGGGCCGCGTAAAAGCGTGTAAAGGAAGCTGCGCAAATGTAAGCGGACGTATGTAAAAGCGGGTAAAAGGGCCCTGAGCCGCGCCTGTTGACTGCTATCATCGGGCGATATTCACCCGAAAAAAGCACAGGCATGAGCAAGGTTTTGTTAATCGATGACGACGTGGAACTGGTCGGCATGTTCCAGGAATACCTGACGCAGGAAGGTTTCGATGCCCGCGCCGTGCATGACGGCGAAAGCGGCGCGGCCGAGGCGCTGACGGGCCTGTACGCCATCGCCATCCTCGACGTCATGATGCCGCGCATGAATGGACTGGAAACCCTGCGCCGCATCCGCGCCGGCAGCAACCTGCCCATCCTGATGCTGACGGCGCGCGGCGACGATACGGACCGTATCGTGGGCCTGGAGCTGGGCGCCGACGATTACGTGACGAAACCGTGCACGCCGCGCGAGCTGACGGCGCGCATCCGCGCCATCCTGCGCCGCGCGCAGGCGGCGCCGCACGACAGCTCGGGTCTGGCGCCGCTCACCGTAGGGCAACTGACGATGTGGCCGGAACAGCGCCGCGTTTCCTGGGCCGGCGCGCACCTGGAGCTGACGAGCACGGAATTCAACTTGCTGGAAGTGCTGGTGCGCCATGCGGGCAAGCCCGTAAGCAAGAATCAATTATCGGAACTGGGTCTGGGCCGTCCCATGGCCCGCTTCGACCGCAATATCGACGTGCACTTGAGCAGCCTGCGCCGCAAACTGGGCAGCCTGGCCGATGGCCGCTCCTGCCTGCAGACCGTGTACCGTCTCGGCTACCAGCTGATCAAGGAGTAAGCGTGGGCCGTCTGTTCTGGAAGTTTTTTCTGTGCATCATGCTGGCGCAAGTGACCGCCACCATCGGCATCGGCGGCACCTTCTGGCTGAAAAACCGGGCGGCCCAGCAGGAGCGGGCCCTCGACATCGACACCAGTCCGCCCGCGCAAATGATCATCGAGGCCGCCAGCGCCACCCTGGAAGCGGGCGGCAGCCAGGCCTTGCGGCAATTCCTGAGCAAGCTCGAGCGCATGCGCGTGTTTGCCGTCGATGCGCGCGGACACGAACTGATGGGCCGCGCGGTGCATCCCGCCATGCTGGCCAAGGCGCGCGCCATGCTGGAGCAAAGCCAGGCCCATCCCGTCGTGCGCACGGTCACCGGCAGCGACGGCCAGCGCTATCTGCTGTTCCTGCCCTCGTCCGAACGCTTCCGCAATGCCGAAGCAGGCGCCGCGCGCGACACGCTCAACGCCGTCGCCATGAGCGGCCCGCGCGCCATGGGAGCCGGTCCACGGCCCCACGAAGCAGGCACTGCGCCGCCACGCGGCGAATTCGGCCGCGGCCCGCCCCCGCGCATGGACACGCCCTACCGCACCTTCATTCCCCTGGGGGCGGCCATTGCCGCCAGCCTGCTGTTTTCTTTCCTGCTGGCCTGGTATTTTGCGCGCCCCATCCGCGACCTGCGGCAAGCGTTCGAGGCCGCCTCGCACGGCAATCTGGCGCCGCGTTTTCACGCCAGCGGCAAGCGCGGCGATGAATTGACGGACCTGGGCCGCGATTTCGACCGCATGACGGGCCGCTTGCGCAGCCTCATGGATAGCCAGACACGTCTGCTGCATGACGTCTCGCACGAGTTGCGCTCGCCGCTGGCGCGCCTGCAGGCCGCCATCGGCCTGGCGCACCAGCAGCCGGAAAAGATGGCCGCCTCGATGCAGCGCATCGAACGCGAAAGCGAACGCATGGATAAACTGATCGGTGAACTGCTGACGCTGTCACGGCTGGAAGCCGGCGCCGGGCAAACGGGAGCCGGGCACATGCACAGCGAAGACGTCAGCATCGCCGACCTCGTGCACGACATCGTGGACGACGCCCGCTATGAGGCCCGGGCACGCCAGTTGAACGTCGAACTGGCGGGCGATGCGGCCATGCCCGACGCCAGCGTCACGGGCCAGCCAGAATTGCTGGCGCGCGCCGTGGAAAACGTGGTGCGCAACGCCGTCAAGCACAGCCCCGATGGCGGCACGGTGGAAGTGGAACTGTCTCGCATGTCCGACTGGCTGCGCATCGCCGTGCTGGACCGGGGCCCCGGCGTGGCTGGCGCGGACCTGGCGCGCATTTTTGAACCGTTCTTCCGCGCCAGTAATACCCAGCACAGCACGGATGGACACGGCCTGGGCCTGGCTATCGCCCGGCACGTCATCAACGCCCATGGCGGCCGCATCGGGGCCAGCTTGCGCAGCGGTGGCGGCTTGTGCGTGGAAATGCTGCTGCCCGTCAAAACGCCAGGCTGAACTGTCGGCAAGCCTGGTGCGTGGATGTGTTGTTACGCCTGCGTATCGATGATGCTGCCCAGCGTGGACGAGGCGGACTTGGCGGGACTGGCCGCCGTGTCAGCACTGCTGGCCGTTTGGGAATCGCCTTGCGCCGCCTTCTGCGCGGCCGCCGCCTGTAGCTGGGCGATTTGCGCCTGCAAGGCCTGAATTTGCTGCGCCAGCTGCTGCTGCAGCTTTTGCGACGCGTCCGTCTGCTCGCCCTTCTGCGACTCCGTCAACTGTTTTTGCGCCGCCGTGATCTGCTTTTGCAACGCCGCGATCTGCGCACTGCTGCCCGCACTGGCGCCACTGGCCGCGCTGACTGCGCTGCCGGAACCGATTGCCGCTACCATACTGCCCCCCTGATTATTCAATACCTTATTATCGGCGCGCAAGGTACTCAATACAGGGCGGCAAATGTAAAGGCGGGTAAAGCCATGTAAAGACGCCGCGCGCACCATCCGATTGCACGCCAGCAAGAAAAACTGGCACACTGGCGCTTCCTGCCTTGACCACGATCCATGATGATGACGCCCCTGCTGCCCGCCCTGCCCGACCTCGTGCCCCGCCAACGCTGCGGCGTGATCGAGTTTCCCGTCCACCACATGCGTGGCGGCACATCGACGGGCCTGGTCTTGCACGGGGCCTGCGTGCCGGCCGAGCAAACGCTGCGCGAGGAATTGCTGCGCCACCTGATGGGCGTGCCCCAGTCCGGCCGGCAGCCGGGCAACCGGCAAATCACGGGCATGGGTCGGGGCGCGCCCACCAGCAATAAAGTCTTCCTCGCCGAGGTGGAACAGCATGCGGGCCAGCCGCGCCTGGTCAGCACCCTGGCCCAGCTGGCTGGCGAACACGGCGATATCGACTGGAGCGTGAACTGCGGCAATATGTCGTCCGCCCTGCAACTGTGGGGACTGGACAGCGGCGTGATCGAGGCGCTGGCCATCGGCGCGCACGATATCGATATCCGCAACACCAACACGGGCGTCATCACCACCTCGCGCATGGCGCGCGAACGCGACGGCAGCTTTACGGCCGCCAGCATTCCTGGCGTGACCGGCAACTTCCCCCGCGTGGACCTGTTCCTGCGGCAGCCGGCAGGCGCCAAGACGGGCAAGTTATTACCAACAGGCAATGCGCAGGATGTGGTGCACGGTTATGCGGTCTCGTGCGTGGATGTGGCCGTGCCCATGGTCATCGCGCCAGCGAGCCAGTTCGGCAAGACGGCGCACGAGTCCATCGCGGAACTGGAAGCGGACACGGCGTTCATGCAGGCGATCCGCCAGGTGTGGAGCGCGGCGAGACTGCTGATGGGCTTGCGCAAGCGCGATGGCGGGTTGATGACGTTGGCGGAATTGGAACGCAGCGAAACCATCCCCAAGTTCTGCATCGTGGGGCCGGCGGCGGGAGAGGGAAATATTGCGGTGCGTTACTTTACGCCGCAATCGGGCCACGCCTCGCTGGCCGTCTCGGGGGGCTGCTGCCTGGCGGCCGCCTGCCTGATACCGGGCACGGTGGCGCATGCGCTGGCGCGCGGCGTGCCGCCAGTCAAGCAAGCGGAAACAGAGATGGAACTGGGCATAGCCAACCCGGCCGGCATCCTGGACACCACCATCGTGACGCGCCAGGACGGGGCAACGGGCAACATCACCATCGACGGCGCGGCCTACCGGCGCAGCGCGCAAATCTTGCTGCGCGGCCATGTTCCCCTGTACCAGCCGTCAACGGCGCTGAAGGCGTGGCTGCTGAAACAGATTTAAAGCAGGACTGGGCCCCGCCCGTTCAAGCAATCAGGTTTTCGGCAGGGTCACGCCCACCTGGCCCTGGTATTTGCCGCCGCGGTCCTTGTACGAGGTTTCGCACACTTCGTCGGATTCGAAGAACAGCACTTGCGCCACGCCTTCGTTGGCGTAGATTTTCGCCGGCAACGGTGTCGTATTCGAAAACTCCAGGGTCACATAGCCTTCCCATTCCGGTTCGAACGGGGTGACGTTAACGATGATGCCGCAGCGCGCATACGTGCTCTTGCCCAGGCAAATCGTCAAGACGTTGCGGGGAATGCGGAAATATTCCACGGTACGGGCCAGCGCGAACGAATTCGGCGGGATGATGCAATAGCCCTTGCCCGACACGTCGACGAAGTTATTCGCGTCAAAATCCTTGGGGTCGACGATGGTGGTGTTGATGTTGGTAAACAACTTGAACTCGTCGGCGCAACGGATGTCATAGCCATAGCTGGAGGTGCCGTAGGAAACGATGCGGTTGCCGTCGCGTTCCTTGACCTGGCCCGGTTCGAACGGCTCGATCATGCCCGTTGTTTCCGCCATGCGGCGTATCCATTTATCGCTTTTAATCGTCATCGCAGGGGTATCTTTCTAGAATATCGAATGGCTGGGGCGGCGCGCCTGGTGCAGGCGCGGCCCGAATGGCAGGATTTTACGCGAAAATCCGCCGCTGTTGGCCCCCATCCCCTGAAAATCCTTGGTGGAAGGCTATTGTTTCGCCAGCAATGCCGTGATCATCTCGCGCACCACTTGCGCCGTCAGTTCAGGGTTTTCCATGGGAAACAGATGCCCGCCCGGCACCTGGCGGAAAAACTTGCCGACCAACTTGCGCGTGGCCGTCAGCCCCGCCTGGCGGCATTCCACCGATTCCGTGCCGCCGATAAAGCCGATGGGCACGGGCAAACCATCCTTGACGAGGCCGCCGATATGGTGCGGCAAGCTGCGGTAGACCTGCGTTTCCACTTCGCGCGTAAACCGCAGCTGCACCCCGTCCGGATGGGGAACCAGGCCGCTGTCGATGTAATCGCGCAAGACTTGCGGCGCCCAGATGGCGAACATGTCCTTGGCCGCGAAGTGTTCATACGCGGCTTGCGCGTCGGGCCACAGCTTGCGCCGCCGGGCGGAAAAACGGGCGGGAGAGTAACGCTCGCCCAGCGCCGTGTTGCGCGCCAGGCGCACCAGCAAGGCGCGCCAGCCCGCCACCACGGGCGAATCGAGCAAGACCACGCAACGCACCAGGTCGGGCCGCTGCTTGGCCACCATCACGCTGAGCATGCCTCCCAGCGAATGGCCGACGAGGATCACGGGCGCGCTGTAGCGGCGTTCCAGGTCGTCGATGTACTCGCGCACCAGCTCGGGCCAGCCCGTGCTGACGGGATAATCCGGGTCGTGCGCATGCATGTCGAGCGCCTGCACGGTGTAGTGCTGGCCCAGCAAGCCGAACAGCTTGCGGTAGGTGCCGGCAGGGTAACTGTTGGCGTGGGCAAAGTGCAGTTGCGGGAGGGTCATCGTGGGACGGTGCCGGTGAATGCGATAGGCAATTGTAATGGCATGCCGGCAAGACGGATCAGAGGAAGGCCTCTAATTGCCCTTGTACCGCCGCCATGCCGGGCACGAACGAAGCCAGCACTTCGCCCAGCTCGGCGTTGGAATCGACCACGCAAAAAGCCTCGTCAAACGCGTGGTGACGGTTCATGGGATTGCGCACGACGATGCATTCCAGCCCGGCCGCCCTGGCGGCGCGCAAGCCGCGCGGCGAGTCTTCCACGGCCACGCAGTCGGCGGCGGCCAGGCCCAGGCGCTGCAAGCCCAGCTGGTAGCCGTCGGGCGCCGGCTTGCTTTCCCCATACATTTCGCGCGTCAGCACGAAGTCGAAGTGGCTCAGCAAGCCCGTGGCCGCATGGCTGATGCGGAAGTGTTGCTCATAGGCGCTGGTGACCACGCCCATGGCCACATGCGGGCGCAGCGCCGCCAGCACTTGCCCGATGCCGGGGATGGCCAGCTGGCGCGCCTGGCGCAGGCGTTGCGCAAACAGCTCGGTGCGCTCGGCGCGCAGGCGCTCGACCAGCTCGATGGCATGGCCCTGCCCCAGCAGCAGATGCCAGGCGCCGTAATTATTGTCCAGGAACCAGTCAAAGAATTGCTTCGGCGTCAAGTCTATGCCGTAGGGCAAGAGCAAGTCGCGGTTGCTTTCGTAAAACAGCTGCTCGGTATCGACCAGCACGCCATCGTTGTCCCACAGCACGCCCCGGATGGTTTTCATGGCTTGTTGTCGTTCAAAAACTTACTTGAAGAAGATGTCGTAGGACAACTTCACGATCAGCAGCACCAGCAGCACGAGGAAGAGGATGCGCACGAAGGCGGCGCCGCGGCGCACGGCGATCCAGGTGCCCGTCAGGGCGCCCAGGATATTGCACACGGCCATGGGCGCCGCCACCGCATACACCACGTGGCCGGCGGGAATGAAGAAGGCCAGCGCGGCCACGTTGGTGGCGATATTCACCAGTTTCGAGCAGGCCGAGGCGAGGATGAAATCGAAGCCGAAGACGCGGATGAACAGGAAAATCAGGAAACTGCCCGTGCCCGGCCCGAACAGGCCGTCATAAAAGCCGATGGCGCCGCCGATGACGATGGCGAGGATGCGCTCGCGCGGGCCGATGGGGCGCGCTTCGCGCGTCGTGCCGAAATCCTTCTTGATGAAGGTGTAGATCGCCATGATGATGATCAACACCAGCACCATGGGGCGCACCACTTGCTGCGGCACGTAGGACACGGCGGCCGCGCCGATGAAGGACATGACGAAGGCGCTGGCCACGGCGGGCAGCACCAGCAGCCACGGGATGTGCACCTTGCCGACAAACGAGCGGGCGGCAAACGTGGTGCCGCAGGCGGACGCCAGTTTATTCGTGCCCAGCAAGGAGGTCGACGCCATGTTCGGCATCAGGTTGAACAGGGCCGGCAGCTGTATCAGCCCGCCCCCGCCCACGGCGGCATCGATCAGGCCGGCAAAGAAGGCAAATAAACACAGCAGCGAGATGGTCAGCATGATAGGCAATATGGAATGGGTGACAGCGGCAGTATAGGCGTCAGACACTTTTTCCGATGCAACTTCAAATTGCGGAAAACGCAATCAGGCGTAACGCTTGACGGAATGCGCCCCATGCGGTCTACTGGCCTCTTTTGCCGGGAGTGACGCGATGTCGATGAAACTGATGTGGGAGATCCGCGCCTTTTGCACCGTGGTGGAAAAGCGCAGCTTCATCCACGCGGCGCGCATGCTGGGACGCTCGCCGTCGGCCGTCACGCGCGCCATCCAGTTCCTCGAAGAAGCCATCGGCGCCGAGCTGATCCTGCGCACGCAAAAGCAGTTCACCCTGACGACGGCCGGCGAAACCTATTACGCGTCGGCCAAGCACTTGCTGGAAACGCAGGCCGAGGCGGAAGACCAGCTGGCAGAGCTGAGCAACTCGCCGCAAGGCTGGGTGCGCCTCTCCGCGCCGGAAATTTTGTCGCTGGGCTTCCTGCCGAAAGTGGTGGCGCAATTTTCGCGCGACTATCCGAACGTGTCCGTGGACATCCATTTCTCGGACAAATCGATCGACCCCATCCAGGAAAAGCTCGACTTTGCCATCCGCGGCGCCTTCCCCCAGTCGAGCGAGCTGATCGGTTATCCCCTGTGGAACTACCGCCGCTACATGTACGCCTCGCCCGACTATATCGCCCGCATGGGCGCGCCCGACGAACCGGAAGAGCTGGCCGACCACGACATCATCATGCACTCGGCTCCCCGCATCCTGCGCGACTGGCATTTCGTTTCCACCGAGCGCAACGTGCGCTACCAGGTGCAGCCCCGCTTCCGCTTCACTTCCGGCATCGCCACCTTTCAGGCGGCCCTGGAAGGCGCCGGCATCGTGCGCCTGGCCAGCTGGCTGGCGGAACCGGCCGTGGCGGCAGGCACCCTGCGCCGGGTCTGCACGGCATACCGGCTGACCTCGTCGAAGGAGCTGGACCCGAGCATCCATGCCGTGTATGGCACGTCGAGGATGGCCAAGGGGGCCCGGCTGTTTCTGGAATATGTGCGGCAGCGAGGGCTGGAAATACCCGATGAACGGGCAAGTTAGCATCTATTTCGCGGCGATGACGTCGCTATACACGGCGAACTGCGCGCCGTCGAAAACAAAGGCGGCCACCTCGCGCATGCCCAGTCGTTCATGCGCACGCAGCGAGCCGATATTGTCGCGCCGGATGAACAGCACCGCCTCCGCCCCCCCATGCCGCGCCCGCATGGCAGAGTACAGCAGCGCCAGCAAGCCCTGCCCACGCTCCGAGTCCGCGATGCAGACGGGGCCATACACGTAGGCCTTGTCACTTCCCCGATACGCGGCCAGCATGGCCAGCACCACGGGCGCCTGCGCGGTGGCAGCTGCATCGCTGAACAACACGCCAACGACAGGCCCGTCCGCTGCGCGCCGCGCCACAATGACGGGCGATTCGCCATCCGCCATGCTGGCCACCTTGTCGCGCGAAAACTCGCCCGTCAGGCTGCCGCCCTGCGATGGGGAATTAGCTTGCAACAAGGTCGTGATGGCGTCGATGTCGGCGGCCTGGGCCAGGCTGATCAGATAATGGCTGCTTAAATGTAACAATCAACGCTCCTCGATTGGGTTCTTCCGTTGAGATGCTGCTGAAGCGAATATGAAAACAGCTAGTGTGCAACTGCACAGTCCGCCACCTTGCTGGCCTTGGCGGCATCGGCCACCTGTACGGCGCTGCGCTTGACATCTCCCCACAGGTAAAAGATGAGAAAAATTCCCACCAGTGGAAAAATAAAGTGCAGGACCTCGTACTTTTTTTGCAGTGCAGGACACTCTTCGCCAGCGCAGCTCTTCTTTCGCCATAGCCCACCACGCCGTAGCGACATAAATAAATAACTGCGTTCATCGTCACTGCGAGTATCCACACTATCGAAATAATAAGGAGGCTGAATAACCATTGTCCGATATTCGGCAGAAAACTCGTCGTCAGCACGTCCGAAAAGACGAGCGACAATAACATCCCGGTGCTAATTGACACTGTATGCGAGATGCCATGTATGACAGGCACCAGCACTTTCTGCCTGAAAAAATGCCCCCACTCGGCAGTCAACAACATGGTGCATGCCACCAGAAAAAGGACAAGATTGAACAAGGGCGCTGGAATATCCTGGTCATGCACAATGAATTTGCGCTGTAGCGATTTGGCCATGTCATTGACAGGCTGATCACTCGTAAATTGCAATCCAAACAAGATCAAGCCAGTAAACAAGCCGCTCGCGATACCAATACCCGTATGCTGTGTCGCCTGCGCCAACGCTGGCGAAATCCCCTCCACATAACGTAACCCTTGATCCCACCGAATCGAACGCAAGCGCCGGTAAGCAACGTCGGCCTTCGCCAGCAAGCGCTCGAAGGGATTGCATTCATCGCACATAATGGGTCTCCTGTCCGGCATCCGATGAGGCGCACTGCCTTATCGCCCATGCCAATACCGTGGCCGGCTGGCCCGGTACAACGTCGCGTCGATATCGTCGCCAAATTCCAGCACCACCGCCCCCGTCACATCCGTGCGCAGCCGCGCAATGCCCATGTCGCCATAGCGCGCATACACTTGCGGCTTCGGATGTTTATAGCGGTTCCGGTGCCCGACCTGGAAAATCGCCAGGGCCGGATGGACGGCGTTCAGAAAGGCCGGTGTCGACGAGGTGCCGCTGCCGTGGTGCGGCGCCAGCAGCACGTCGGCCGCCAGCGCGCCAGTTGCCGAGCGCGCCAGCAACTGTGCTTCCTGCGCCGCCTCGATGTCGCCAGCCAGCAAGATTGCATGCTTGCCGGCCGTGATCTTCACGGTGCAGCTGCGGGCGTTTGGTTTCAGGGAAATGTCCGTGTGGCTGGCGGGCAACGGGTGCAGCATGGCAAAGTGCACGCCTTCCCAGGTCCAGCTCTGGCCGGCCACGCAGTGCAGATACGGACGCCCGGCTTGCCGCCGGGCCTCGACGGCCGGATGGCCATCGAACAGCGACGAGGCCAGCCAGCCCACGTCTATGTTTTCCAGCAGGGAAATGGCGCCGCCCGCGTGATCGAGGTCGCTGTGGGAAATGATCACGCCGTCCAGCCTGGCTATGCCGCGCGCGCGCAAATAGGGCACGATGACGCGGCTGGCGCCGTCGGCATCGAGACTGTAGGCGGGGCCCGTGTCGTACAGCAGTCGGTGATCGTGGGTTTCCACCAGTACGGCCATGCCTTGTCCCACATCAAAGGCCGTGATCCACATCTGGCCCGGCGGCGGACTCGATGGCAAGGCCGTTAGCAGGGGCAGCCAGCCCAGCATGCCGGCCCAGCGGTGCGGCCATCCGCGTGGCGCCAACAGCCAGGCCGTGCCGAACAGTGCCCAGCAAAAACTCCACATTGGGGGCGCGGGCGCCGTCCAGACGGCGAAGCGGCGCGCGCCCAGCCAGTCCAGCACCTGCGCCAGCATCTGCACGATGGCGTGCGCCAGCAGCAACAACCCGTCGCACAAAGGCGCCGGCAGCAGGCTGCCCGCCAGGGACAGGGGCGTGACGATCAGGCTGATGACGGGTATGGCCAGCGCGTTGGCCACAGGGCTGACCAGCGACACTTGCGAAAACAGCAGCATCGTCAACGGCACCAGCCCCACCGTCACCACGTATTGCGTATGCGCACCGAGCGCCACGGCCGCGCGCAGGCGGCGCCAGCGGCTGGCGTTCTGCGGCAAAGGCGCCGTGGTGCGGCCTGCCGTCGCGTACAGCATGGTGGCAACGGCGCCGAACGACAGCCAGAAACCGGGCCACAGCACGGCCCAGGGATCGAGCAGCACGACCACGCCCAGCGCCAGACACAGGATATGGACGATGCTGGTGATGCGCCCCAGCCACAGGGCCAGCGCCACCACCAGCAACATATATAAAGTGCGCTGTGCGGGCACGCCGAAGCCGGCCAGCAGCACATACACCAATGCCGCCAGCGCGCCAACCAGCGCCGCCACCTTTTGCGCCGGCAGCAGCAAGGGCAGCTGCCGGTCCGTGAAAAACGAGCGCCGCCACAGCGCGCCCGCACCAAGGGCGAACAGTCCCGCGATCATCGTGATGTGCAGGCCGGAAATCGAGATCAAATGACTGACGCCCGTGCGGTTGAACACCTGCCAGTCCGACTGGGGAATGGCGCGCTGGTCGCCCACCACCAGCGCCACGATCACGCCCGCATACTGTTTTCCGTCAAGGCTGCGCAGTATGCGCGCACGCAAGGCCGCGCGGCTGGCCTCTACCACGTTGCCGAAACCGGGCACGAAGGCGGCCAGGCGCACGTTCGGCGTATCCGCGCGCGGCTGCGGCCGCACGTAGCCGGTGGCGCGCACGCCCTGCTCCAGCAGCCACGCCTCGTAATCGAAACCCATGGGATTCGCGTTGCCGTGCGGACGCTGCAGGCGCACCGTCAGCCGCCAGCGTTCGCCCGGCTGCACGTCGCCCACTTCGTTCGTCACCTCATCGCGAAAGCCCGCGTACCAGGAAAGGGCAATCAGGGGCGGCACCTTTGTCCCCACAGTTTTTTCCACGGAAAAATTGAAGCGCACACCCTGTTCGAAGCGGTACGGCAAGCTGGCCACCGTGCCTGTCACGACGATGTCCTGCCCCTCGTCGGCCAGCGCCAGCTGCGGCGCCATGGCGGACTGGGCCAGCCAGGCGGCCCAATAAAAGCCCAGCCCCACGCCGGCCGAGAGCGCAATAGCGGAACGCCAACCGGAACGCCAGCGCGCGTGTCGGCATAACAGCCACGCCATCAGCTGCGCCGCGCCAGCGATCACCGACAGCAGCGCGCCAGCGTGCGGCGGCAAGCTTGCCTGCGTCTGCAACCAGGCGGCGCCAGCGGCAAAGCCGAGTATCAGGGTGCGCATGGGAAGGCAAATCCGCTCGCTGCGAAAGGGGCTCAGTTACTGTGATCGCTTTCCACGCCTTGCCGTCTGATCTGGCGCAAAGGTGCAGTAGATAAGATCGTTCAGGCACGCCATACGCCACCACCGTAGCCGATACTTTCGCCATGCTAAGATGGCCATCCGGCGCCCAGGCGCCACGACTTGGCGGACCTTGCATGACCCCACTGACAGCGGCAGAAAGCTATTTGCAAGACTTCCATCAAAGGCAAGTTGGCGTGACCAGCGCCGCGTTTGCCCACCTGCCCGCCCACTCCTCAACGGCTACCTGGGCCTCGTCCTATGCCGTGTTAAGCGACCTCGTGCCGGTCGGCAATAACCCCTTGACGGTGCTCGACCTGGCTTGCGGCGACGGTTATCTGCTGGGCTTGCTGGCAGCCAGGCAACAATCTCAATTGCAACTGCTCGGCATCGACATGAGCGGGGCCGAACTGGCCGCCGCGCGCGCCGCCCTCCCCGCCTCCGTGCGGCTGCGGCAGGAACGCGCCCAGGCGCTGGACCTGCCGTCGGCCAGCGTCGATTATCTTGTCTCGCACATGGCGCTGATGTTGATGGACGACATTGAGCAAGTCGTGCGGGAAATGCGCCGCGTGCTGCGCCCCGGCGGCCAGTTCGCGGCCATCGTCGGCCGGACTTTCTTGCTGGGCGAAGTGAACGAGGTTTTCATGCGCGTCTTCAAACCGATTGCCAGCACCGAACTGCCGCCGCTGCGCTTCGGCGACCGGCGCGCGGGATCGGAAGCGGGCTGGCGCGCGCTGCTCAATGCCGGTTTTGCGGACGTTGCATTCGACGACATCGACGTGCCCTGGTCTCCCACGCCGGGCGAACTGTGGACCGCCCTGCTTGACACGTATGACATCGACCGCCTGGACGATGACGCCAGGCAGCGTTTGCGCGGCGCGTTCCTGGAGGCCGCAGCGCCGCTGCAAGCCGGCGACGGATTGATCGCCACCGGCTGGGGGCTACGCGCCGTGCGCGCACGGGCAGCCTGAACTGCCATCGGCGCCATGGCTTGCTGGCGTCAGCAGCAACAGGCTACGATAGTGGCAGCCGCAGCGCGCAGTATTCCTCCCGTCAATTGCAGGATTGCAGGCAGGCGGACCGCTCGGCACCACACTCGGCTTGAGAGGTACCGGCGGCGATGCAAGCCCGCCATTCGGCAGCGCAGGCGCTATAGCAATTGGCAAAGGCTGGCGTCGCAGTCACCGCCAAACCGAGACCTGATGCAAAAAGAAATGCAGCGAGCTTTTTATTCATGGAGTTCTCCCAAAGTCGGATGGCTGATGAATCCCCGCGCGCGCCATCCTCTGGCGCAGGGCCACATACACAGGTATGTCGGGTGTCATCGCGCGCTGGCCGTACGTCAGCGCGAAATGGAAAATCCTGCGGCCGCCAGCAAATCCTGGAGCACCGCCAAATCAAAGCCGTGCATATCAACGGCACGCCCCAGCCGATAGCCAGACCGGCATCCAGAATAATGCCGTACGTCGCCGTCAATTTCAGATATTTTGAAAAAATACCAAAATACCCTTGCAAAATCTGAAGCCATGATCAGCTCGCCATTATTAATTGTCAAGACAATTCAATTCATTTCACGCCATCGGCCAATTCCTTGCGCAATGAAAAATACAGACACGATACGAATATCATCACCGTGACTATCGATAAAAACATACTCTTTGTTATCATCGGCGCCACGGCAATTGAAATTTTAATGTTAAATTCAAAAAACCAACAAAGTTAATAAAAATACATTCATGAAAATTCCAGCCGAATAAAAATGTCGCAGGGAAAAACAGATAAGCGCAAAGCACCGGATATCGGATTCCCATTCCGCGTTCAAGCAAGATGATTGGCAAGCAGGCGGCAGCGCCGCCCTCCATGGTTGCCAGTTGCTTATCCGCCTCAGGGAATCATCGCTTTACAGATCAGCGCTCGTGCGGCGGCCGCACCGTGCTCCGGGGAAAAATCTTGCCCTGCGCACGGTATAATCGGCCTCGCTTACTTCAACACCCAGGCACGACATGACTTCCTCCGCACTTCCTCCCGATACTTCCACCGACCTTTCCGACAGCAGCGAAGACAATAACGACGCCACCCTGGTCGCGGAACTGGGGGAGCTGGCCGAGCATATCCGCCTGGTCAAGATGGAAGGCCGCGTCTTCGTGCGCTTTTCCGGCGTGGTCAAGGCAGGCCACCTGGTGGTGCCGTATGCGCTGGTGCCAAGCCAGGGCGTGCTGGCGCGGCCGGCCAAATGGCGCAAGATGGACCGCGAGACCAAGCTGGCCCTGGTGCGCGAACGGGCCAGCGCGGCCGTCTTCGAGGAACTGCGCCAGCATGTGATGGATTTCGTCGCCGATATCGCGGGCCTGAGCGAGGATGTAGACACGGACCCGATGGTCTTCCTGCACACGCTGGCCGACATGCAGACGTCCGAGCCGGCCGGCATGGTCTTCGACCGCATCCGCCAGCGCTTCAACCACGCCATCGAGCGCCAGCAGGAAGAGCAGCACGCGGCACGCACTCGCCAGAGCATCAACCTGGCCGAGTATCCCGCCTCGTTCGAGATGGCGCGACGCCTGCCGCGCCGCTTCATCGCCCTGCTCGGCCCCACGAATTCCGGCAAGACGCACCGCGCCATGGAAGCGCTGGCCAAGGCAAAGAGCGGCATCTACCTGGCGCCATTGCGCCTGCTGGCCCTGGAAAATTACGAGCGCCTGCAGGAAGCCGCGCCGCACGGCAAACCGCTGGCCGTGAGCCTGATCACGGGCGAGGAGCGCAGGGTCGTCGACGGCGCCACGCACGTGGCCAGCACGGTGGAAATGCTGGACACGAAAACCGTCGTCGAAGTGGCCGTCATCGATGAGATCCAGATGCTGGCCGACCCGGACCGGGGCGCCGCGTGGACGGCGGCCGTCTGCGGCGCGCCCGCCCACACCGTCTACTTGGTGGGGGCGCCGGAAGCGCGGCGCGCCATCGAGGCGCTGGCCGAACGCCTGGACTGCCCGCTGGAAGTACATGTATTGAAACGCATGGCGCCTCTGTCGATGGAGCCGACGGCCGTGCGCAAGGTGCGCAACCTGCGCCGCGGCGACGCCGTCATCGCCTTTTCGCGCCGCGAAGTGCTGATGTGGCGCGACATGATCACGGAAACGGGATTGGCCGTGGCCACCGTCTACGGCAACCTGTCGCCCGAGGTGCGGCGCGCGCAGGCGCAGCGCTTCCGCGACGGCACGGCCGACATCGTCGTCGGCACGGATGCGCTGGCGATGGGCCTGAACATGCCGATCGCGCGCATCGTCATGACCACCTGCGTCAAATACAATGGCCGTGAAGAGGAAGAGATTTCGGCCGCGCTGGCGCGCCAGATCGCCGGACGCGCGGGCCGCTACGGCGTGCATGAAGAGGGCCTCGTGGCCGGCTACGACAACGAGACGCATGAAGTGATGCGCGCCCTGCTGAAGGAAAAGCTGCACCCGCTGAACACCAGCGGCTTTGCCGTGGCGCCCTCGCTGGAACACCTGCACCGGATTTCGTCGGTGACGGGCGAGCTGTCGCTCAGTAAACTGCTGCGCCGCTTCATCCACAATATCGACGTGCCGGACGGCTTCTTCTTCCCGCGCATCACGGAAGACCAGAAGGAGCGCGCCGTCTGGCTCGACACCCTGCCCCTGTCCGTGGCCGACAAATTTACCTTGTCGCTGGTGCCGATCTCGAGCAAGGTGCCCTCGCTGCAGACGGCGTGGGAGCACTGGGCGAAGAATCTGTCGCAGGGAAAAACGAGCACCTTGCGCCAGCACGCGTACGGCGGCGGCACGCAGAATCTGCAGCAGGTGGAAGACACTTGCCGCTACTATTCCGCGTATGCCTGGCTCAGCTACCGCCTGCCCGAATTCTTCCCCGATATCGCGGTCGCGCAAAACCTGTCGCGCGATGCCTCGGAACGGGTCGACTCCATCCTGCGCGCGCACAATGCGGCCTCGCGCGGACGCTCGAAGAAGTTCAAATAAGCGTCAACTGACGGGCCAGAACCAGACCTCGCTGCAATCCCAGTAGCATTCGGTGCCGCAGACCTTCGCCCCGATGGAAGGCAGCAGGATGTCGATATGCCCGCCCGCGCCGCCCAGGTAACCGGGAATGCGGAAGAAGGCGACGACGCCCTGGCGCTGGCCGATGCCTTCCATGGCGTCATCCCTGGTAAATTTTTCGGGCGCGCCAAACATCGAGGGGCTGGCCAGCATGTGCGACAGCTTGGCCTGCCCCGGTTCGATCAGCGCGCCCTTGAATGCCCCCTTGCGTATCGCCATTCGGCCCTTGACCTGGACCCCGGCCTTGATCAGGGCCAGGCTGACGCGGATGGCGCAGGTGTTGGCAAAGCTGTCCTTGCCGATCAAGTCTTCCCAGCCGATTTCGCGGAACAGGGCCGCCTGATCGACGGCCGCCACGCTCGAGTAATTTTCACGCAGCTTGATGAATGCAGGTTTCACGTCAGCCTCCCGTCATCCCTGGTCGACAGGGACATCAGGCCGATTGTAGGAGGATGCGGCAGCTCCGCACTGAGCGAGATCAAGCGTAAACCGACGACACCCGTAACGCCAACAACAACGTCGGATTACGCGCGGCATAGCCACGCCAATCCGACCTACTTGAGCATGTAGGTCGGCTTAGGCCAAAGGCCGTAAGCCGACGCCCGCCGTAACGCCAGCGAGGACGTCGGATGAAGGCCGCTTACGGCTTGCCCGGCGCCGCATAATGCAGCTTGAGCACCAGCCCGTTATGGTCGTCGGCCATGTAAATATCGCCATCCTGGCCCAGCTTCACGTCGACGGGCGCGCCCCTGCCCTGCTTGCCCTTGCGCTCCCAGTTGCTGATCAATTCAACGGACTTGCCCAGCGGCGCACCGGCCTTGTCGGGCAGCAGGGCCACCAGGCGGTGGCCGTTGCTGCGGTAGCCGTGGTAGCCGATGATCAGGCTGTTCTTGTACAGCTCCGGGAAGCGGCTGGCCGTGTAAAACGTCATGCCCAGCGGCGCGGCGTGGCCGGGCAGCAAGCGCTGCGGCGCCGCATATTGGGCGGCGCAAGCCGTCTTCGGATATTCGGGACTGGCGACATTGTCGTCGTAGCAGTACGGCCAGCCGTAATGCTGGTCCGCCTTGATCAGATTGAGCTCTTCATGCGGCAGGTTTTCGTCGCTTTTGAGCTGCGGCATGGCGGCCTGGATGGCGTCGCGCGCGTTTTCCGCCTGCCACAGTTCGCCCGTGACCGGATGGAAGGCCAGCGCCATCGAATTGCGCAAGCCGCGCGCATGCGTGCGCCAGCTCGTCACCGTGCCGGCCGGCCAGGCCATCTTGTATTCGCGGATGGCACCCAGCGCTTCCGGGCCTTCCGCCGAAGCACAGGCCTTGGCCGGATCGGGCGCCTTGCCATCGTTCTCGCAATGGTCGGTGCTCGATCCCACATTCACGTACAGGTCGCCCTTGGGGCTGAAACGCATGTTCGTCAGCAGATGCAAACCGAGGCCCGGCAGGCGCGGCGTCTTGGCCGTGCCGCCGATCACGTCGGTGGTGGCGCGGGCCGGGTCGCGCAGATCGAAACGGAAGATGCGTCCCACCTCGCCCACGTAGACCAAGCCGTCCGGTCCCTGCACGATGCCGTTCGGGCGATCAAGCTTGTCGAGCAGCAGCTTGCGTTCGTAGCCGCCACCGGCCGCCTTGGGCTGCAGCAGCCACAATTTGCCCTGTTTCGGCGCCCATCCCGTCATGTCCGTGACGAGGATGTCGCCATTCGTCAGCGGCAGCACGCCACGGGGAAATTTCAGGCCGTCGGCCAGCACGGCCACGCAAAAACCGGCCGGCGTGGTGACGTCGAGGCGCGGCATGCCGTCGCACTGGGCGCCGCCCGCCGCCATGGCGGGCGCAAACGCGCCGGAAAGGCAGGCCGCCAGGGCGCTCGCAAGCATTTTCTTGTTCATGGTCTCATTCCATCAAGGGTAATCGGGGCAGCACGGCGCGCGCGTTGGCGCTGGTTTGCGCCGCCACATCGGCAAGTTCCAGGCCGCGCAATTCGGCCAGCACGGCGCCGATGCGGGGCAATTCTTCGGGGCTGTTGCGGCCCGGGTGGATCCAGCTGGGCGAAATATCGGGCGCGTCCGTCTCCAGCACGATGGCGTCCAAAGGCAGTTCGCTCGCCATGCGGCGTATCTGCAAGGCGCGCGTAAACGTCATGGCGCCGCCGAAACCGAGCTTGAAACCGAGATCGATATAGCCCTGCGCCTGCTGGAAGCTGCCATTGAACGCATGGGCGATGCCGCCGTTCGGGCGGATCTGGCGCGCGTGTTTGAGGACGATGTCCTGCGAGCGGCGCACGTGGGCCAGCACGGGCAAATCGAAGTCGCGGGCGATTTTCAGCTGCTCACGCAAAAAATGCTCCTGCTTGACGCGCATGGCCGGTTCGCACAGCATGGGAATGAAGAAATCGAGTCCGATCTCGCCGATGGCCACAAAATTCGGGTCATGCATGGCCAGCGCCACGGTTTCGCGCAGGGCGATCAAATCGTCCTCGGTGGCGTGCGGCACGTAGATCGGGTGGATACCGAGCGCATAGCAGGCGTTGGGCGCCGTTGCCGCCAGATCGCGCACGATGGCGAAATTGGCCCGTTCGACGGCGGGAACGACGATCATCGCCACGCCCTGCTGCTGCGCGCGCGCCGCCACCTGCAGCAATTCGCTGCCGAATTCATGCGCGTCGAGGTGGCAGTGCGTGTCGATCCACAGCATGGCGGTTCCTTAGTATTGGTACGGCTGCAGCCCTTCGTCCGTCAGACGCAGCACGCGGTCGCAGCGCTTGGCCAGTTCGATATCGTGCGTGACGATGACGAAGGCCGTGCCCAGGGTGCGCGACAGTTCCAGCATCAGGTCGAAAATCTGTTCGGCCGTGGCGTGATCGAGGTTGCCCGTCGGTTCATCGGCCAGCACGCAGGCCGGCTGCGTGACAAGTGCGCGGGCCAGGGCCACGCGCTGACGCTCGCCGCCCGACAATTCGCCCGGCGTGTGCGTGACGCGCTTGGCCAGGTTGACGCGCGTGAGGATCTGCTGCGCCAGCTCGGTGGCCGGCGCGCGCTTCATGCGCCGTATCATCAGCGGCATGGCGACGTTGTCCAGCGCGGAAAACTCGGGCAGAAGGTGGTGGAACTGGTAGACGAAGCCCAGCGAGGCATTGCGCAAATCGCCGCGCGCCTTTTCGCTGAGGGTGGCAAAATCCTTGCCCAGCAGGGTCACCTTGCCGCTGGTGGGCGTATCGAGCCCGCCCAGCAGGTGCAGCAGGGTCGATTTTCCCGAGCCGGAGGCGCCGACGATGGCGACGCGCTCGCCGCGGTGCACGTCGATATCGATGCCGGCCAGCACCTGCACCTTGTAGCTGCCCTGCGTAAAAGTCTTGCCCAGGCCACGGCAGCTAAGGACGGCGGAATCGGCGGAAGCGCCGTTGGAGGCAGGTTTGTTCAGATCGGTCATGGTCGTAGTCAGTGGTTTATTCATAGCGCAGGGCTTCCGCAGGTTTGACGCGGGCAGCCCACCAGCTTGGGTACAGGGTCGCAAAAAAGGCGAGGATCACGGCCAGCACGCCGATCTTGGTGACGTCGGGCCAGCGCAGGTCGGACGGCACGGTGCTGATGAAATAGATGTCCTTGGAGAGGAACTGCACGCCCAGCAGGTGCTCGATGAAGGGCACGATGACGTCGATGTTCATCGCCACCAGCACGCCGCCGGCCACGCCCAGGATCGTGCCGAGGATGCCCACCAGCGCGCCCTGGATCATGAAGATCTTCATGATGGAACGGGGCGAGGCACCCAGGGTGCGCAAAATCGCGATATCGGCCTGCTTGTCCGTCACCGTCATCACCAGGGTCGACACGAGATTGAAGGCGGCCACCGCGATGATCAGGGTCAGGATGATGAACATCATGCGTTTTTCCGTCTGCACGGCGGCAAACCAGTTGGCGTTCAGCTTGGACCAGTCGCGCAGCCACAGGTCGCCCGGCATGGTTTTTTTCAGTTCGGCCGCCACTTGCGGCGCCTGGTTCATGTCGGCCAGGCGCAAACGCAGGCCGGACGGGCCGTCGAGGCGCAGCAGGCGCTGGCCGTCTTCGATATTGATGAAGGCCAGACCGGCGTCGAATTCATTATGGCCCGCCTGGAAGATGCCGCTGACGGTAAAGCTGCGCATGCGCGGCAGCACGCCGGCCGGCGTGACCTGGCCCTGCGCCAGCATCAGCGTGACTTTTTCGCCGAGGTTGACGCGCAAGGCGCGCGCCAGCTCGATGCCCAGCACGATATTGAAGGTGCCCGGCTGCAAGGCCTTGAAGCTGCCCATGCGCGTCTGGCCGGCCACGTCCGAGACGTTCGGCTCTTCCTCGGGCAGCACGCCGCGCACGATGGCGGGGCGCAGCGCATCGTCGCGCAGCAGCATGCCCTGCGTTTCCACGAATGGCGCGGCACCCTTCACGGCAGGATTCTTGAAGGCTTGCGCCGCTTCCGCGCGCCAGTCCGGCATGCTGCCGCTGTTGTCGAACACTTCCACGTGGGCCAGCACGGACAGCATGCGGTCCGTCACTTCCTTCTGGAAGCCGTTCATCACGGACAGCACGACGATCAGCGCCGCCACGCCCAGGCCGATGCCGGCCATGGAAATGAGCGAGATGAAGGAAATAAAACTGTTGCGGCCACTGCGCTTGCCGGCCCGCGTGTAGCGCAGGCCGACCAGCCATTCGAAGGGAAGATTTTTTAACATGCTCATTAATTCGTTAATTCTTATGTATGCAACATATCATCGCGTTAGCCCGTGCAACGAAGGGCTGGGGTCAGACCCGGCGGGTCTGACCCCGGTTTTACAAGCCGCTTATTCGTAGCGCAGGGCCTCGGCCGGCTTGACACGCGCGGCGCGCCAGCTCGGGTAGATGGTGGCCACCAGCGCCAGGCCAAAGGCGATCAGGCCGATCTGCGCCACGTCCAGCCAATGCACGTCCGACGGCACGGCGCTGATCTGGTAGATTTCCTTGGAAATGAAGTGCAGGCCGAAGATGCCTTCGATGAAGGGCACGATGACGCCCACGTTCAGCGCCAGCACGACGCCGCCGATGACGCCCAAAGCACTCCCCAGCAAGCCCACCAGCGCGCCCTGGATCATGAATATCTTCATGATGGAAAACGGCGAGGCGCCCAGCGTGCGCAAAATCGCGATGTCGGCCTGCTTGTCGGTGACCGACATCACCAGGGTCGAGACCAGGTTGAACGCGGCCACGGCGATGATCATGCTGAGGATGATGAACATCATGTTCTTCTGGCTTTGCACCAGCGCATACCAGCTGGCACTGGCGCGCGACCAGTCGCGCATCCACAGCTGGCCCGGCATCGATGCCTTCAGTTCGCGCGCCACCTGGGGCGCCTTGTTCATGTCGTGCAGACGCAGGCGCAGGCCGGACGGGCCGTCGAGCTGCAGCAGCTGCTCCGCGTCCTGCATGTTCACAAACGCCAGGCTGCCGTCAAGTTCATTGTGACCAGCCTCGAAGATGCCGGCCACCTTGAGCGCGCGCATGCGCGGCATGACGATGCCGTTGGCCGGATCGCCCGCCCTGGGCTCGCGCTCGAGCATCAGGGTGACGTTCTGCCCCACTTTCACGTCGAGCGCCTTGGCCAGGTCGATGCCCAGCACGATGTTGTACGAGCCTGGCGTCAATTCCTTGAAACTGCCCTGCTTCATCTGGGCGGCCACGCTGGAGACGGTGGCTTCCTGCTGCGGCAGCACGCCGCGCACGACGGACGGGCGCATGGTTTCGTCATTGAGCAGCATGCCCTGGGTTTCCACGAACGGCGACACGGCCTTCACTTGCGGGTTGGCGTAGGCGGCGCGCTCCTGCGCCTGCCAGTTGGGCATGGAACCGCTGGTGTCGAACACCTCGACATGGGCCAGCACCGACATCAGCCGGTCGGTGACTTCCTTCTGGAAGCCGTTCATGACGGAGAGGACGACGATCAGGGCGGCCACGCCCAGGCCGATGCCGGCCACGGAAATGAGGGAAATGAAGGAAATGAAGCTGTTGCGGCCACTGCGTTTCCCGGCGCGCGTATAGCGCACGCCGACCTGCCACTCGAAAGGAAATTGTTTGATGATGCTCATGCGCTCCCGCGACAACGATGATATGCGAGCGCGCAGTGTGCCACACAATGGGCATTTCATGCATGATCTCTACGTCATCTCTGTGTGAAACCGCGCACGCCGGCGCTATTTTTCCTCCTGCGCCAGGCCGAAAACCCGCAGCAGCTGCCCCGCCAGCGCATATTGCCGCATCTGCGCCAGGGTCAGACGGTGCAGCTGGTCGATGCACCGCTGCTGTATCGTGAAATAGCTGTCGCGCGTCTGGATGACCTGCTGCAGGTTGCGCCGGCCCGCCTCGTACTGGATGGTCCCGCCGCGCACGACGAAGGCCATCTTCTTTTCCTGCTCGTCGAGCAGGGCCAGGGTGCGCTGCGCATTGGCGATGCGCGGCAGCATGCTGGCCAGGTCGGCGCGCGTGCCCTGCTCGGCGCGCGCCACGTCCGCCTCGGCCGCCTGGGCGCGGCTGATGCTCTCGTCGCGCTGCGCCAGGCTGCCCCCGCCGAGCGGGATTTCCCAGGAGACCCCCACAGACCAGCCCCGCTGCTGGATGGTCGACGGCGGCGGCGTGGTCTTGTTATTGAGCAGATGGCTGACATTCAGGTCGATTTTGGGGGCCAGGGTGGCCGCCACGCCACGCACGCGCAACTGGGCCGCGGCGGCCCGCTCGCGCGCGGCGCGCAACTGCGCCTGCTGCGTGTCGGCATTCTCCAATGCCTGCGCCGGCAGCGGCGCAAAGGCGAAATCGGCAAACTGCCCCACCGGCTCGAAGGCCAGCGCCTCGAGCTTGATGCGCGCCGCCTGCTGGTCCGTCAGCAAGCCGTCGTGCACCAGTTCCGCGTCCAGCTGCGAACTTTGCGCCAGTTCGCGGTCCACTTCCGACGACTTGCCCAGTTCCGCCTGGCGCGTCACCTGCCGCACCAGCTGCGTCACGTCGCGCAGGCGTTCCTGCGACTGCTGCAGGCTGCGTTCCAGGCGCTGCATGTCGAAATATGCTTCGGCCAGCTTTTCCGCGCTTTCCGCGCGCGCCCGCTCCACGTCGAAGGCGGCGCCCGCCATCTCGCGCTCGGCCGCATCGAGTTCGGCGCGGTCGGCGCCGCCGTTGTACACGTTCCAGCGCACGCTCGCTTCCACCTGGTGCGTGCGGCGCTCGACCTCCAGCGTCCCATCGAGGTCCTTGCTGCGACCCCGCGTCGCCTGCAGCGCCGCAGTCGGGAACAGGCGCGAACGGGCCTGCTTGTAGCGCGCTTCGGTGGCGGCCAGCGCCGCCTGCGCCGCAATCACCTGCGGATCGCGCGGCACGGCGCGCGCCAGCAAGGCAGGCAAGCCGCGCGCGGACTGGACGGATAACGTGCCGGGAAGCTGCGCCTGCGCCGCCATCCCGGCGCACGCCAGTGTGATAAATATCAAGAAAGCACGCATCACCGCTCCTGCAGGGAAGACTGCAAGCCGCGCAGCACGGGCTTGAACACATATTGCAGCACCGAGCGGCGCCCCGTCAGGATGCCCACGTCGACGGGCATGCCTGGCGTCACCGGCAATACCTTGCCGTGCGCCGTCAGCTGGCTGCGGTCGGTGCTCAGCTGCACCTCGAAATACGGTTCGTTGCGCTCGTCGGGAATCGCGTCCGCCCCCACGCGCACCACTTGCGCCTGCATGCGGCCATAGGTGGTGGCGTCGTACGCCAGCACATTGGCCGACGCGCTCTGTCCCACATGGATAAAACCGATGTCCGACGGCTTCACGCGCACGGAGATCAGCATTTCCGAATCTGCCGGCACGATTTCCAGGATAGGTTTACCCGGCTGCGCCACGCCGCCGACGGTTGCCACCAGCACGCGGTTGACGACGCCGTCGACGGGTGCCGTCACGTCGCGCCGGCTCACCTGGTCCTGCTGGCCTTTCACGGTACTGGCCAGGGCGCCGGCCTTGGTTTCATACTCGCTGCGCTGCGCGCCCCACTGGCCGCGCATGCGCGCTTCCACTTCGCCCGCCTGCGCCTGCGCCTCGGCCAGGGTGGCCGTCAGGCGCGGCACGGAGGTGCGCAGGCTGTCGAGTTCCGTGCGCTGCTGCTGCACGCGCTGCTGCGCATTCAGGTAGTCGCCGCGCGAACCGGCGCCCTCTTTGAAGAGCCTCTCCTCGATGGACAGGCTTTCCAGGGCGATCTTCAGGCCCGTGTCCAGCTGGGCGATGCGGCTGTGCGCCTCGGCCAGCTCGCCGCGGCGGCGCGTCACGCCTTCGCGCGCGGCCGCCGTGGCCGACGCGAATTCGCGCTGTCCGTCGCGCCACAACTGCATTTCCTTGGCGATCAGCTCGGGCGCTTCTTTCTGCCATTCCGGCGCAAACTGGGGCGTGCCGCCGGACAGCAGCGCATCGAGCCGCGCCCTGCCCGCCAGCGCGGCCAGCCGATTCTGCACGCTGGCGCCCAGGTTGGCCTCGTACTGGGCCGTGTCCAGGCGCAGCAGCAAGTCGCCGCGGCGCACGCGCTGGCCCGGTTTCACCAGCATTTCACGCACGATGCCCCCTTCCAGGCTTTGCACTTCCTGCAGATGCGATGGCGGCGTGATGGCGCCCCGGCCGTTCACGGACACGTCGAGCTGGGCGAACATGGCCCAGGCCAGCACCAGCACCAGCAGCACGGACGTCAAGGCCAGCATGCGGATGACGATGCGCTGCGGTTCGCGTTCCGGGTCCGGGTGGGCCGCCGGCAGCGGGCGGGCGTTCGGGGCATTCAGGGCGCTCATGCCGCCACTCCCTGTTCCACCGCAGGCTTGGCCGCCTGGCTGTTCAAGACGCGCATGACGTCATCGCGCGGGCCGTCGGCCACGATGCGCCCCTTGTCGAAGACGATCAGGCGGTCCACCAGCGCCAGCATGGCCATGCGGTGCGTCACCAGCACGATGGTCGTCTCTTTTAAGGTACGCAGCCGGCCGATCAAGCGCTGCTCGGTGGCCGGGTCGAACATGCTGCTCGGCTCATCGAGCAGCAGCATCGGCGGTTTCGCCAGCAAGGCGCGGGCCATGGCCACGGCTTGCCGCTGGCCGCCGGACAGGCGTTCGCCCCGCTCGCCCACTTCCGTCGCCACGCCGTTGGGCAGCTGGGTGATGATGTCGTCGAGGCAGGCCAGGCGGATGGCGTCGAGCAGGCTCTCGTCGTCGGCCTGGCTGCGTCCCAGTTCGATGTTTTCGCGCAGGGTGCCGTGGAACAGGGTCACGTCCTGCGGCACGTAGCCGATCTGGCGGCGCAGGCTCAAGGGGTCCAGCTGGGTGCTGGCCAGGTCGTCGAACAGCACGCTGCCGCTTTGCGGGCCGTACTGGTTCAGCAGCAATCGCAGCAAGGTGCTCTTGCCGGAACCGAGCTTGCCGATCACGCCGACGCGTTCGCCGGGGCGGATGTGCAGGTTGAGCTTATCGAGCAGCGGCGGCGAATTCGGGTAGGCAAAGCCCACGTCGCGAAATTCGATGCGCCCGGACAGGGGCGGCGCCTGCAGGCTGGCCGCGTCGTCGTCGGTGGGCGCTTCCATGATTTTATTGAGTGCGTGATACGACAGCTTGGTCTGTTCCCAGCGTATGATCAGGCCCGCGATCTGGCTCACGGGCGCCAGGGCGCGGCCCGTCAGCATGCTCACGGCGATGATCTGGCCCAGGGTCAGCAGATGCTCGCCCATCAGCAAGGCGCCCGTGGCCACCACGGCCACGCCGGACAGGGCCAGCACGGCCGTGTTGATGTAGTTGACCCGGCTGACGATTTCGCGCGTCTCGACGCTGTTGGCGGCGATGGCCACCGTCAGGCTTTCCCATTTGCGCCGGCTCCACGCTTCGGCGCCCAGCGCCTTGATGGTGTCGAGGCCATTCATGGTTTCAAACAGGTGCGCCGTGCGCTGCGCGCTTTCCTGCATCGAGGCGGCCACGTGGCGCGCCAGGGCCGCGCGCGAGGCGAAGGCCACCAGCAGCAGGATGGGGATGACTGCCACGGGCACGAGCACGAGCCAGCCGCCGACCAGGGCGATCACCAGCAGGAACAGCAGCAGGAACGGCAAGTCGCCCAGGGTGGTCAGGGTCGTGGAGGCGAAGAATTCGCGCACGGATTCGAAATCGCGCACGGTATTGGCCAGGGTGCCCCCGGAAGCGGGCCGGCTGGCCGCGCGCAGACGCAAGCACTGGGCGAAGATGTTCGACGACAGCGCCACGTCCATGCGGCGCGACGCCGTTTCCACCAGTTCGCCGCGCAGCAGGCGCAGGGCCAGCTCAAAGCCCGTCAGCACCACGACGGCGATCGTCAGCACCCACAGGCTGGACGTGGCATTGTTCGGGATCACGCGGTCATATACGGCCATCGCATAGAACGGCACCAGCGCGCCGATGACATTGAGCACCAGGGTACCCAGCAGGGCCCAGCGGAAGACCCAGCGGTTACGGTTGAAGACATCCCAGAACCAGCGTCCCGCCACCGGCATGCTGTAAAGCAAGCTGCGCTGGTCGAAGAACATGACGGGCCGCACGGCTACCCAGCGTCCATCGGGCACTTCCCGCGCCAGCGCGGCGGCGTCGAGCCAGGCACTGCCGGCGATGCCGGGCACATGGCATTCATATTTGCCATCGGCAATGGCCAGTATCACCAGCGCCTGCCCTTCCCCGTTGAGCAGCAAGGCCGGCATTTCCGTGGCGCGGCGTGGCTTGTCTATCAGCAACGCGGTGCCGGCCAGGCTGGCCTGCGCCAGCGCCTGGTCGAGAAAGTCAGCGGTGGCCGGTGCAGCCTGGGCCGCCACGCTGGCGCGCAGGCGCTCGGCCTGCACGGCAACGCCGAAAAAGCGCGCCAGGAAGACGATGGCCTCGGCGATGGCATCGGTGGAGATGCCGGCGGAAGCGGTGGAAGTGTCGGGGGGTGGGGTCATGATGGATTCACAATAAAACGCTGCGGCGCGCCGGTCGGGTGCGCCGCAGCGGGGACGCTATCGCTTGCGCGATGAGCGATGAGTAATAATTAAGTCAGCGCGGAAGCGCCCTTGCGGCGGCGCGCCATGAAGCCCAGCAAGCCCAGGCCCGCGACCAGCATGGCCCACGTCTGCGCTTCCGGCACTGGCGACACGGCCAGCAGGGTTTGCGAAGCTGGGTTGACGCTCGTCAAGCTCGTGTAGTTGTACAGGTTCTGGATGGCGCCATTGCCCGTGGCCACGCCCAGCATGGTGTTGGCCTGGCTGACGACGGCGTTGCTCAGGTTTTTGAAGCGCAGGTCGCCCGTCAGCAGGTTCGTATTGTCGTTATTCAATTCCCACAGGGCCAGCTGGAAGGCGGCGGCGCTGTTGGCGCTGGTCGACACAGCCGCGATGGACAAAGCGTAATACCCTTCATACAGGCGCTTGACGGCATCGCTGGCGGCGAAGGCGCCGCTGCTGTAGCTGTTCGAACTGTTGCTTACGGCCACATGGGGATCGAGGCAAAACGCCAGGAAGGTGTTGCTGTCGTACCTGACTTCCCACAAGGTCGGCGAGATGGCGCTGCCCGAGCCGAAGGCGCCACCGGCAGCCGTAAACAGGCTGACGCTGTGCGAATCGACGACTTGCAGGTTGGAAGCGGCCAGGGCGCTGCCGCTGGCGAGGGCGAAAGCGGCTGCGGCGATGGCGCCGCGAACGATCAGGTGCATGGATTGTTTCATCGTGGTTTCCCTATTTCTATTATCAAGTGTGAAAAAAGCGTGGAAAGCGCCGGCGCCCCGTGACGGGTGCGCCGGTGCGGCATTGCCGGGCAGGCTCATGGCCCGGCAAGGGACATCAGGCAGCCATTTCCTGGGGCTGGGTATTTACGTGAGCCATGGCGCGGCGCAAGAGGTCGGCCATTTCGCACTGGGCCTGGGCTTCCGCGGCAGGGGCTGCTGCTGCGGCCGGCGCGGCGGCCACCGTGGTCACCGTGCCATCCTGGCCCAGCACCACGTCGAGCGTGCTGTCGTCGCGCAGCAGGTCGGCCATGCTGGGCAGGGTGACGCCGGCGGCGGCCGCATCCTTGGCGTCGACGTTGAAATACACGTCCGTCATGTCGACCGTCTTGCCGTCGGCCAGGGTGGCGCTGCTGCGCTCGAGGTGCAGATTGCTGTTGGCGTCGAGGAAAGGCAGTTCCGTGTAGCTGACCGCCAGGCTGGCCACGCCGGCGTCGTGCAAGGACATCAGCTCGCCATCGTCCGTGACGCCATTGCTGTTGGCGTCGCGCCAGATGCGCAGCTCGGCGAACTTGTCGTCATGCGCATCGACCACGCCGTCGTGGTTGGAGTCATAGCTGGACAGCTTGGCGAAGCCCGTGCCCTTCTCGTTACCACCGAACAACTCGGAGATGTTGTCGATCTTGCCATTACCATTGCTGTCGATGGCCAGCAAGCCGTCATGCGCCGAGACCCAGCCCGTCTGGATGGCGCTGCCCGTGCCCAGCAGGTCGAAGCTGCCGTGGAAGTCGGCGCGGGCAATCGTGTGCACGCCGTCACCGTTGAGGTCGATGACGATGGGCGTGATGGCCGCATCCCAGCTCATGTCGTTCTGACCCGACGCCAGCTTCAATATGTCCGTGTAGACCACGTTGGACGTCGTGCCGTTGCTGTTGACATCCGAATCGATGTTGTCGTTCGTGCCCACGTTCTTCGCGCCCCAGCGCCACGTATCCATGGCGTAGCCCGCGTGGTACACGCCCGACTTGTCGAACTTGAGCGAATAGCTGCCCGGATCGAGGTTGCTGAACAGATAGTTGCCGTTGGCATTCGTGTAGGTGGTGGCCAGCAGCACGCCGCTGCCCGAGTACAGCTGCACCTTGATGTTGGCGATGCCCGCCTCGTTGTAGTCTTGCACGCCGTCATGGTCGGCGTCGCGCCACACCTTGTCGCCCAGGCTGGCCTTGCGGTAGATGCCCGCATCCCAGCTCATGTCGTTCTGGCCGGCGGCCAGGTTGATCACGGACGAGCGCCCCGTGCTGACATCGACGTCGGAATCGGCCGTATCGCTGCCCAGATTGGCCTTGGTGTAATAAAAGCCTGATGGACGGATGACTTCCACCTTGTAGCTGCCGGCCGCCAGTTCGCTGAACAGGTAGTTGCCGCTGGCATTCGTCGTCGTCGAGGCGATGACCACGTTGCTGGCGTTGAGCAGGTTGACTTTCACGCCCGCCACGCCCAGCTCGCCCGCATCCTGCACGCCGTTGTAGTTATTGTCTTCCCACACGCGGTCGCCGATGGAGGCCGTGTTGAGTTTGACCAGGCCGGCATCCCAGTCCAGCTGCACATCGCCCGACTTCAAGGTGGCCCATGTGGTGGTGAAGCCGCTGGCCGGATTGACGTCCGAATCGGTGGCATAGCCGCCGATATCGGCCTTGGTGAAGCCATAGCCGGCCGGCGGCACGAAGCCCAGGTAATAGTTGCCGGGGACCAGGTTGCTGAACAGATAATTGCCGCTGGCATCCGTGGTGGCGCTGGCCACGATGACGCCTTGCGCGTTGTATAGATTGACTTTCACGCCACACACGCCCGCCTCGCCCGCATCCTGCGTGCCGTTGCCGTTCGCATCGAACCAGACGCGGTCGCCGATGGACGCCGTCTTGTACAGGCCGGCATCGAGATCCTTGTAGTTCTGGCCCGCAGCGACCGTCACCTGGCCGCTGTTGCCCAGCGTGTTGATGTCGCTGTCGAGCGCATCGCTGCTGCCCGCATCCTTGACGGTGGTCAAATAGCCAGCGGGGGCGACGACGGCGATGGAATACGTGCCCGGATCGACATTGAAGTTGTAATAGCCGGTGGCGTCCGTCACGGTCGAGCCGATCACGCTGCCGGCCGCATTTTTCAGCTGCACGGTAACGCCGCCGATGCCGGACTCGTCCGCATCCTGGATGCCGTTGGCGTTGCTGTCATGCCACACGCGGTCGCCCAAGGTGGCCGGCAAGGCCACGATGCCGGCATCCACGCTGTGGTTGCTGTCGCCCGAGGCCAGCAGCACTTGCGCCGTCTTGCCATCGATGGCATTGGCGTCGGAATCGCGCTGCTCGTCGCCGCCCTGGTCCTGGCCCGTGAAGGTATAGCCGGCTGGCAAGGTGGTCTTGTCGAATTGCACGCTGTAGGCGCCCGGTTTCAAATTCGTGAACAGGTAGTTGCCGTTCGCATCCGTCACCAAAGGGCTGCCGACGGCGTTGCCCGACGCATCGAACAAGGTCACTTTCACGCCGGCCGCACCCGCTTCGCCCGCATCCTGCACGCCATTCTTGTTGGTATCGAACCAGACCCGGTCGCCCAGCTCGGCCGTGCGGTACAGGCCCGCGTCCAGGGTCAGGTTGGTTTCGCCCGGCGCCAGGGTGACGGGCGCCATCTTGCCGCTGGCATCGATATTGCTGTCCTTGCCCGCATCGCCGCCCTGGTTCGCTGCCGTCGGCACATAGCCGGCGGGCGCCACCACGGTCACGGAATACGTGCCCGGGTTGACGTCGAAGTGGTAGCCGCCGCTGGCGTCCGTCGTGGTGGAGGCGACCACATTGCCGGCCGTATCCTTCAATTGCACGACCACATTGGCGATGCCCGCCTCGCCCGCGTCCTGCACGCCGTTGGCATTCTTGTCTTCCCAGACGAAGTCGCCCAAGTGGGCCATCGGCACCTTGAAGGTCAGGTAATGGGGCGCCAGACTCAGGTCTTGCGCATTGCAGCCGGCCGTGCCGCCGTCATCGCGCACCTTGAAACCGAGGTCGAAGTCGCCGGCCACGGTCTGGCTCGGCACGAAGACCAGGTGGCCCGCGCGGATGTCGTCGATGGACACTTCCGTGCCCACCGTCACGGCCACGCCATTCAACAGAACCTGGCCCGCCGTGGTGGTATTCGTGATGACGACGGACTTGAAACCGTCGTGTTCGACGTCGTCGTGGAAGCCGAAATCGCCTTCGCTGAGCACCACGCTGTTGCCATTGATCAATGTAAACGTCTTGTCGGCCGCGTCGGGCGCGTCGTTGACGGGGTCGATGATGACTTGCAGGCTCAGCTGGACGATATCGCCATTGCCCTTGTCGATCGTCACTTCGATGGTCGAAAAGCTGCCGTTGTAGTTGGCGGCCCAGTCGCCGGGACGCACATACACGGTGTCCGCATCGAGCATGCCGAACAGCGGTGTGTTCTCGGTCGATTCCGTATCGTCAGGCAACAGCACGGTGAAATTCTTGATGTTCAGTTCGCCTTGCACCGAGTAGCCGGCCTGGATCAGCAGATCGCGGATATCGAAATTTTTGTTGATGTCTTCGCAGACGTGGACCGTGGTCGACAGGTTGTAGGTAGTCATGCGGCCTCCTGACGGCATGCCACGGCGGCAGCAGGAGCGGAAGTACGAGGGGCCAGGGCGCGATCAGCCTGGCCGCGCAAAGCGGCGAATGTATACATAAGTGGGCTTCCAAGAAGGGACTTGTTTAAAAATGAAGCCGGCAGATCTTGTATACAATTTCGAGGGACACAGGAGCCAGACGACGCAACCACGCAGCAGGGGGTGATTGTCTTTCTGATATTAAGTTAGCGCAATTATATCCACTATCTTTTCAAAAGAGAATCATTTTCCGATGACAAAGATAAAATTTAAATAATGAAGATGCTTTATTGATATTTTTAATATGCAAGGCGGCTGGCTTGCCCGCGCCAATCTGTGGCAATGATCGAGGCGAAAACACATGCGCCCTACTCGCACGCCGCCGCTATCGCCTACAATCTCGGGATGAATCAACTTACCCTCGCCTTGCCCTTCGCCTTGCCCAACGCCGAACTGGCTGCCGACCTGCTCAAGGTCTTGCAGGCGCCCGCGCTGGCAGCGCTGCTGTCGCGCACCTCCACTTGCAATTTAGAAACTTTTGACAACGCCAACCGCCTGCTGCCGCATGAAGCGTGGCTGGCGCACGCCCTGGACCTGTCGCCCGCGCCCAACGGCGCGGCGGCGCAGGCGGCCTTTGCCGCCCGGGCCATGCGCGGCTACGGCCTCGTGCCGGAACCGGGCGCACGCTACTTCCTGCTGCATCCGGCCCACCTGGCCATTGCCCGCAGCCATATCAGCCTGGAAGACTTGCGCCAGCTCAAGCTGAACGAGACCGATGGGCGCGCCCTGTTCGACATCGCTGCCCCGTATTTCGACGAGATCGGCCAGCCGCTCGCGTATGGCGACGCGGGCACCTGGTTCATGCGCGCCGATGGCTGGAGCGACTTGCAGTGCGCCACGCCGGACGCCGCCACCACGCAAGACCTGTCCGTCTGGATGCCGGAAGGCGAGCACGCGCGCGCCGCGCGCCGCCTGCAGAACGAAGTGCAGATGCTGTGGCATGAACACCCCGTCAATGCGGCGCGCGAAGAACGGGGCTTGAAAGCCATCAATGCGTTCTGGATCTGGGGCGGGAGCGTGGCAACAGTGGAGGCTGCGCGCTGCGCGGCCAGCCTGCATACGCAGAACGCGCCGGGCTGGCTGGCAGCGCTGGCGGAACCGGCGCGCCGCGATGCCAGTCCAAACAGTGTGCTGGCGGACCAATCCGACACGATCGTCGTGCTGGGCGGCTTGACCGAAGCGGCACAGGCCCAGGAATGGGGCATGTGGCTGCAGCAGCTGCAAGCGCTGGAAGCAGACTGGTTCGCGCCCCTGCTGGCGGCCTTGAAAGATGGCCGCCTGGGCCAGTTGCGCCTGGTACTGAGCCACCGCGACGCCTGGCTGGACGTCACTACCAGCAAGCATGCGCAGCGTAAATTCTGGCGCGCGATTACCCTGAACAAGTTGAAAGCATCATGACCCGTACCCGCATCGCCACCCGTCCCTGCCCTTACCGCGAATCCGAATTGCTGCGCCAGGGAGGCATCCATCCCGTGCTGGCCCGCCTGTACGCCTCGCGCGGCCTGTCCGACGCGGCAGAACTGTCGAGCGAACTGGCGGCCCTGATGCCGCCTTCCGGCTTGCTGCACATCGGCGCGGCCGGCGTCTTCCTGGCCGATGCCATCGCCGCCAAGAAACGCATGGTCATCGTGGCCGACTACGATTGCGACGGCGCCACGGCCTGCGCCGTGGCCATCCGCGGCTTGCGCGCCATGGGCGCCGACGTCGATTTCATCGTGCCCAACCGTTTTGAGTACGGCTACGGCCTGACGCCGGAAATCGTCGAACTGACGGCGCACGAAAAGTCGCCCGACATCATCATCACCGTCGACAACGGCATCGCCAGCATCGACGGCGTGGCCGAGGCGAACCGGCGCGGCATGCAGGTCGTCGTCACCGACCACCATTTGCCGGCAGACACCCTGCCCGACGCGGCCGTCATCGTCAACCCGAACCAGCCCGCCTGCGGTTTCCCGTCCAAGCATTTGGCGGGCGTCGGCGTCGTGTTCTACGTGCTGCTGGCCCTGCGCGCGGAGCTGCGCCGGCGCGGCATCTTTGATGCGCAAACGCAACCCAAGCTCGACAACCTGCTTGACCTGGTGGCGCTGGGCACGGTGGCCGACGTGGTGCGCCTCGATACCAACAACCGCATCCTCGTCGCGCAAGGCTTGAAACGCATGCGCAAGGGCAATATGCACGCGGGCGTGGCGGCGCTCTTTCGCGTGGCGGGCCGCGAAGCGCGCAGCGCCACGCCGTTCGACCTGGGCTTTGCCCTGGGACCGCGCCTGAATGCGGCCGGCCGCCTGCAAGACATGTCGCTGGGCATCGAATGCCTGATCACGGACGACGAAGGCCGCGCCTGGGCGCTGGCGCAGCAATTGAACGACATCAACCTGAAACGCCGCGAAATCGAGGCGGAAATGCAGGATACGGCCCTGCTGCACCTCGACGATTTCGAGCCGGCCAACAGCAGCACCATCAGCGTGTTTGACGAATCCTGGCACCAGGGCGTGATCGGCATCGTCGCTTCGCGCCTGAAGGAAAAATTCTACCGCCCGACGATTACCTTTGCACCCGGCGCCGACGGCTGGATCAAGGGTTCCGGACGCTCGATTCCCGGTTTCCACTTGCGCGACGCGCTCGACCTCGTGTCGAAACGGGCGCCTAGCCTGATCGACAAGTTCGGCGGCCACGCCATGGCGGCGGGCTTGACCATCCGCGCCGACGCCTTCGACGCCTTTTCCCAGGCCTTCGAAGCCGTGGGCCAGGCTTGGCTTAGCGCCCAACAGCTGGAACGGGTGGTGGAAACGGACGGCCCGCTGGAAGACGCGTATTACACGACGGCTTTCATCGAGCTGATGGATGGGCAAGTGTGGGGCCAGGGCTTCGCCCCGCCCGTCTTCTGCGACGAATTCCGCGTCGTCAGCCAGCGCATCTTAAAAGAGCGCCATTTGAAACTGTTGCTGGAAAAGAACGGCGTGCGCTTCGACGCCATCTGGTTCGGCCATACCGATGCTCTGGGCGAACGGACAAGGGTCGCCTTCCGGCTTGATGCGAATGAATACAATGGCACGACCAAGGTGCAATTGATGGTGGAGCACGCCGAGCCTGTGTAGTGACACCAGTACCTACTGCGCGTCGGTATAGGCCGCCTGGGATGCTCACTGTACTAGAAGTACGGTTGCGCTTCTCGACAGCCTCTCCCTTCCGCTCGCTACGGTTCTGTCAGGCGTTGCGAATTTTGTGGTCTTATTGCCATGTCTCATGTTTACGTGAAACAATGTCGGATCAAACCACAGCGACGGCTGGAACAGCGATTCACACCACCTGAAAGTTATCCAGCACCGTGTTGACCGGCCTGAACCACCTCACCCTGTCCGTGCACGACCTTGATCGCAGCGTCGTCTTTTACCGCGATACGCTGGGCCTGCGCATGCATGCGCGCTGGGAGAGGGGCGCCTACCTGTCGGCCGGGGATTTGTGGCTGTGCCTGTCGCTGGATGCGGGCGCGGCGATCAGTGCGGGCGGCTACACGCACTATGCGTTTTCCATTTCCCAGGAAGACTATCCTGCATTTGCCGCCCGCCTGCGCACGGCTGGCGCGGCGGAATGGCGGCAAAACAGCAGCGCCGGCGATTCCCTGTATTTTCTCGACCCGGACGGGCACCAGCTGGAAATTCATGCGGGCAGTCTGGCGCAGCGGCTGGCGGACTGCCGGGCAGCGCCGTATCAGGGCATGGTGTTCGAAGATTGACGATGGTCAGCGCATATTCATTAAATTCATTAAATTCATTACATCAGCAAAAGAGCATCCGCCGTTACTGCACAAAAACACTGTCACGCATCGATAAACCCTTGATAATCTTGTTTTTAAAACTGTTTTTAAAACTTAATCAAGCGGACAAGATTCCATCCGCAATGGGCAAAATCACCACATTTTATTGTAAAAATAAAAATCTTGATTGGAAATAGTTAACACTTATTTGGCAAATTCACTAGAATTGATAGCACATCAGGTAATTTCCAATGATGCATGATCAGTTCTGAGGGCAAACCCGTCGAAAGGCGGGGACGCAAAGCCACCGGCCTACCGCGCGCAAGCGCCATGGCAGCGGGGCTGCCAATGCAGGGCCGGGACCGCCAACGCGCGCCACCAGCCTCGATGCATTGTCGAGATGTGGCCCTCGCCCAACTCGGAGAGTTTCGCCATGAAAAAATTCATTCCCCCGCATGCCCGCCACGGGCGCCTGCTGCTGGGCGCCACGGCCGCCATCCTGCTGGGCGCGTGCGGCTCCGGCCAGGAGACGACGGCGCCGCCCGCTGCCATCGCCACGGCCGCGACACAGTTCAGCATCGAGGTGCCCGTCATCCCCGCCGGCGTCGGCACGCTGGTGGCGCAACCGATGTTCCATGCGGCTCCTGCCCTCCTGGATGCGCCGGACGGGCGCGACAACGCCAACAGCAGCGGCTCTGCCCACTGGCGACCGCATTTGCAGCGCGTCCCCCGCGCCATGGCGGACATGGCCACGCGGCGCCTGACGGCGCAAAAGATCGCTGCAGCGGAACAGGCGGCGCAGAATATCGCGCCGTTGCTGTCCGGCGGCACGAGCGACACGGCCGCACCGATGGCCGGCAGCAGCGTGGTGGCGACCTACTCTCCCGCGCAAATCCGCGCCGCCTACGACTTGCCCGCCCTGCCTGCGGCGGGCACGGCGCTGACGCCAGCCCAGGCGGCCCAGCTGGGTGCCGGGCAGACGATCTATATCGTCGATGCCATGCACAACCCGAACGCGGCGGCCGAACTGGCCATCTTCAACCAGAAATTCGGCTTGCCCGGCTGCACCACCAAAGCCATCGCCACGAATGCCACCCTGCCATTGCCGCCAGCACCACTGAGCGGCTGCGAATTGTCCATCGTCTACAACACGCCGTCGAGCACGATGACGGCCACCGCGCCCGCCTATAACTCGGGCTGGGCCATGGAAATCGCGCTCGACGTGCAGTGGGCGCACGCCACGGCACCGCTGGCGCGCATCGTGCTGATCGAGGCGCCCGACGCGTCCGTCAACAGCCTGCTGGGCGCCGTGCGTCTGGCCAACCTGATGGGCCCTGGCGTCGTCTCGATGAGCTTTGGCGCCGCCGAAGGCAGCTGGACGGCCTCCGTCGACAGCGCCTTCACGGGCAAGAACATGAGCTACCTGGCCGCCACGGGCGACTCGGGCAGCGGCGTATCATGGCCCTCCGTGTCGCCGAACGTGCTGGCCGTGGGCGGCACCACGCTCAGCTACAGCGGCAGCGGCGTGCGCAGCGAAGCGGCCTGGTCCGGCACGGGCGGCGGCATCAGCGCCTATACGGCCCTGCCCAGCTACCAGACGGTGAACGTGCCCGGCCTGACCAATCTGCTGCGGCGCAACGTGGCCGACGTGGCCTTCAATGCCGACCCCGCCACGGGCCAGTACACGGCCATAATGACACAGGGCAGCAGCACCGCAAGCTGGCTCAGCATCGGCGGCACCAGCCTGTCCACGCCGCAATGGGCCGGCCTCGTCGCCATCGCCAACGCCAGCCGCGCGCTGCAGGCGAAGGCGGCGCTCGGCTTGCCGCACAGCATGCTGTACGGCCAGATCGCCACCGTGCCCGGCACCTTTGCCAGCAGCTTTGCCGACATCACGCGCGGCAGCAACGGCACCTGCAGCGTGTGCACGGCCAGGGTCGGCTATGACCCGCTGGGCGGCCTGGGCACGCCGAACGTGAAAAACCTGCTGGCCAGCCTGTCGGGCACGCAGATCGCCCCCGCCGCACCCGTGGTGGCGCCGGCCGGCATCAGCGGCGCGGCCGGCAAGCCGCTGTCGTTCACCGTCTCGGCCACCGCTTCCAATCCACTCAGCTACACCATGCTGGGCGCACCGGCCGGCATGAGCATCGCCGCCACGGGCGTGGTCAGCTGGGCCGCCCCCATTGCCGGCACGTATGCCGTGACCATGGTGGCCAAGGATAGTGTCACTGGCCTGACCGGCCAGGGCGTGTACAGCATCGTCATCGCCCCCGTCGCGCCGCCCGTCGTCGCGGCCGGCGCCATCACGGGCAAGGTGGGGACGGCGCTGACGTTCAATGTCAGCGTCACGGCCGCCAATCCCGTCAGTTACGCGCTCGCCGGCGCACCGGCCGGCATGACCATCAGCAGCGCCGGCCTGGTGAGCTGGGCCGCGCCCGTGGCCGGCACCTATGCCGTCACCGTGACAGCCACGGACAGCAAGACTGGCCTGAGCGGCAAGGGCGTCTATACGGTGGCCATCGCCGCCCCGCTGCCGCCTGCGGTGACAGTGTCCAGCGTCAGCGGCAAACCGGGCGTGGCCCTATCGTTCACGGCCACGGTGGTGGCGCCCAACCCCGTCACGTACAGCCTGTCGGGCGCGCCGTCCGGCATGGCCGTCAATGCCGCCGGCGTCATCAGCTGGGCCAGCCCCGTGCTGGGCAGCTACAACGTAACCGTCATCGCCAAGGATACGAAAACGGGCTTGACGGGCCAAG
Organism: Janthinobacterium sp. BJB304; assembly: GCF_002735765.1. Taxonomy (NCBI): domain Bacteria; kingdom Pseudomonadati; phylum Pseudomonadota; class Betaproteobacteria; order Burkholderiales; family Oxalobacteraceae; genus Janthinobacterium; species Janthinobacterium sp. BJB304. The sequence continues at coordinate 107,722 of NZ_PDZN01000012.1, read as the reverse complement.
CCGTGGCCACGGTGAAAATCGCCGCCGCCGGCCCCACGATCAGCGCCGCCGCCATGACGGGCGTGGCGGGCAAGGCCATGAGCGGCAGCATCGTGCTGACGGCGCCAGGTGCGACCTCGCTGCGGATCTCGATCGACGGCGCGCCGCTGGGCATGCAGTTTTCCATGAGCGGCCTGACCATCACGGCCAGCTGGCCGCAACCGGTGGCCGGCAGCTATGCGCTGAAGGTCGTGGCGCTGGACAATAACGGCTTGACGGCGCAACTGACGGTGCCGATCACCGTCACGGCAAGATAAACCAGCGTCGCCCGCCAACGGGGCGCAGTGGGACACATGTCCGCTGCGCCCCGTTTTTCATGCGCGCGGCCGTTGCAACGATTCCGAAAAAGGAGTATAAATAGTCCTTAAACAGAGTTTTATTGAAGGACATATCATGCATCTCGCCTACGCCTATCCCAAGAGCCGCTTCGAGCCGGCCGTGCTCGTCGACCTGAACGCCAAAGCCGAGCGCGAACGATTGTCGCAAGCGGCACTGAAGGGGTTTTTCAAGCTGGCCGCCGCGTGGAAACTGCGCGACGACGATGCGCGCGAATTGCTGGGCGGCCTGTCCAGCAGCGCCTGGTACGAGTGGAAGAAGCACCCGGACCGCGTACTGGAAGTGGACCGCATCACGCGCATTTCCTATTTGCTGGGCATCTACAAGGCCCTGCATATCCTGTACGGCGACAAGTTGGCCGACGAGTGGGTGAGCTTGCCCAACAAGAATCCCATCTTCGGCGGCCGTACTCCCCTGTCGCAGATGCTGGCCGGCGGCTTGCTGGCCATGCAGACCGTGCGCAAGCTGCTCGACGCGCGCCGCGGAGGACTGTAATCGTGCCGGCCGCCGCGAATTCCCCGCTGCCGCCGCTGGCCGCCTTGCGCCAGATCGACACCTGCCGCCTGATCCCGTCGCGCTTCGCCGACATGGAGGATTCCGTGCTGGCACCGCTGGCCGAAGACGACGACCACCTGCGCGAGCTGTTCGAGCTCGATAACGCCACCAACGCGCGCCTGGTGGCCGAGTACGGCGGCGCGCCAGGAATTGGCGTGGACGAGCTGGTTTTTGGCGTGCCGCACTTTCGCATCATCAATGCCGCCTACACGTATGCCCGCCCGGAAGGGGCGCGTTTCAACGATGGCGAACGGGGCGCCTGGTATTGCGCCTTCGACATGGAAACGGCGCTGGCCGAGATCATTTTCCACAAGACCGTGGAATACCAGGAAATCGACTATTTCGACGACAGCGTCAGCTACCAGTCGCTGCTGGCCGATTTTTCCGCCAGCTTCCACGACCTGCGCGGCCAGCCACGCTACCAGGCTTGCCTGGACCCGGCCAGCTACATCGCCTCGCAAGACCTGGCCGCCATCCTGCTCGACGCGGGTTCCATGGGCGTCATCTTCCCCAGCGTCCGGCACGCCAGCGGCACCAACCTGGCCTGCTTCCGCCCCGCCCTGGTGGGCAATGTTCGCAAAGGCGTCGCCTATCGGTTAACATGGCAGGGTACGCCGACGCCGCACGTGGAAGCCTTGCCAGGCAAATAAACCGCGCGCATCGGCACCCGACTCACCGAACATTGATATTTCGCATGCAAACCAATCCTGAAAAAGACACCGAACTGCGCCTCAAAGTGAACAGCGAAACGGCCCGCCTGGCCTGGAGCGAACTCGAAAAGCACTTCGCCCAAGGCAATGTGGTCTGGGTCGCCAACGAGCTGGACCTGGTCGAAGTGGCCGTGCGCATCTCGCACGACGACAAGGCCACCATCACGCAATGGATGGTCGACGGCAAGGTCGCCAAGGTATCGGACCAGCAGGCGCTGGACTGGCAGACGGCCGATGCGGCCCTGTGGGCCGTCGTCGTCAGCCCGTTCATCCTGGTGCAGCAGGAAAAGCCGACGAAGCACTAAAGGCTGCGCTCGAACAACAGGCGCAGCGCGGCAAGTTTGACAATGCGCAGCAAGCGCATTGTCAGCGCATTCTCAACTTGCCTCAGTGCCCGCCCCCCAGATACGCCGCGATCACCTTCGGGTCGGTTTTCAGGCTCTCGGCCGGCCCGTGCACGGAAATGCTGCCGTTTTCCAGCACGTAGCCGTAATCGGCCACGTTCAGGGCGGCGGCGGCGAATTGTTCGACCAGCAGCATGGTCACGCCTTCGGCCTTCAAGCGCGTGATGATGCGGAAGACTTCTTCGACCAGGATGGGCGCCAGGCCCATCGACGGCTCGTCCAGCAGGATCACTTCCGGGTTCAGCATCACGGCGCGGGCCATGGCCAGCATCTGCTGCTCGCCGCCCGACAAGGTGCCGGCCAGCTGGTCACGCCGCTCCTTCAGGCGGGGGAACAGTTCCAGGGCCTTATCCAAATCTCCCTTGATATCGCCTTTCGGGCGCGCGCGCGTAAAGCGGGGGAAGGCGCCCAGCAGCAGGTTGTCCGTCACCGACATCGAGGCGAAGACCCTGCGCCCTTCCGGGGAATGGGCCAGGCCGGCGCGCGCGATGCGGTGCGAATCGAGGCCCGTGACATCCTTGCCGCCCAGGGTGACGGTGCCCGATTTGGGTTTGAGCATGCCCGAAATGGCGCGCATGGTGGTGGTCTTGCCGGCCCCGTTCGAGCCGATCAGGGTCACCAGCTTGCCCTTCGGGACTTCGAGCGAAATGCCGTGCAGGACTTCGACTTTGCCGTAGGCGGCGTGCAGATTGTTAATGGTCAGCATGATCTTCCTCTCAGTGCGCCGCAGGGCTCAGGGTGTCGGCGCTGCCGCCCAAATAGGCTTCGATCACTTTCGGATCGCTCTGGACCAGCGCGGGCGCGCCTTCGGCGATCTTCTGGCCGAAATCGAGCACCGTCACCACGTCCGACAGGGCCATCACCACGTCCATGTGGTGCTCGATCAGGATGATGGTGATGCCGTGCTCGCGGATCTTGCGGATGATGGCCATCAGTTCCTTGATGTCGGGCGCCGTCAGGCCCGCCGCCGGCTCGTCGAGCAGCAGCAGACGCGGGTTGAGGCCCAGCGCGCGGCCGATTTCCAGCAAGCGCTGCTTGCCATACGGCAGATTGCGCGCCTCTTCGTTGGCCAGGTCCGCCAGGCCAACGAACTCGAGGATGCTGGCGGCCCGCTCGCGCGCCGCCGTCTCTTCGCGCTTGTAGCGCGGCGTATGCAGCATCACGTCGAGCACATTCGACTTGAACGTATTGTGCAAGCCCACCAGCACGTTCTCGGTGGCCGTCATCTCGCCGAACAGCTGCACGTTCTGGAAGGTGCGCGCCACGCCGCCCAGCGCGATTTCGGACGGCGTACGCCCGGAAATGACGGCGCCCGCAAATTCCACCTTGCCCGCCGTCGGCTTGTAGATCCCCGTGAGCACATTCATCATCGTGCTCTTGCCCGAGCCGTTCGGCCCGATCAAGCCGTGCACGGAGCCTTGCGTGACGTTCAGGTCCACCTGGTTCAGCGCTTTCAGGCCGCCGAACTGCATCAGGGCCTGGTCCACGCGCAGCAGGGTCGCGCCCTGCTGCCCGCCCTGCGCGTGGTCGAACGGCGCCACGCCGTGCGAAGCGACGGCCTGCACATGGCGCCGGCCCTTGCCGATAAAGCTCATCAAAAAGCCCACGATGCCGTCCTGCAGGTAGTACACGACAAACAGGGTCATCAGGCCGAAGATGGTCAAACGCCAGTCGACCATGTTTTCCAGCTTGTAGGAAAACGCGGCCAGGCCGATGGTGGCCGCCAGAGGCACGAGCACGCCGCGCACGGTGGAGCGTTTTTTCGCCAGCATGAAGGCGGAGCCGATCACGCCCAGCACGGCGGCGGACACGGCGATCTTGCGGAACAATTCGATGTCCGACAAGAGGCTGGGCAGCATGACAACGATCAGGGCGCCGATCAGCGCGCCCGAACGCGTCTTGCGTCCGCCCATGATGACGGCCAGCAGGAACAGGATCGTCAGCTCGAAGTTATAGGTATTGGGCGAAATATACTCTTCCGAATACGCATACAGGCTGCCGGCCAGGCCCGCGAAACCGGCGCTGATGACGAAGGCATACACCTTGTAGCGATACACGGACACGCCCATGCAGTCCGAGGCGATGGGACTGTCGCGCAGCGCTTCGAACGCGCGTCCCAGGTTCGACTTCAGGATGCGGTGCACCACCACCAGCGAGATCACCAGCAGCGCGGCGACCATGTAGTAGTACTCCACTTCCGTCAGCTTGTGGCCGAACAGGACAGGCTTGTGGATCTTGATGCCCATCGGCCCTTCCGTCAGGAAGCTCATCTCGTTGATCAGGATTTGCACGATGGTGCCGAAGGCCAGGGTCACCATGGCCAGGTAGGGGCCCGTCACGCGCAGGGCCGGCAAGGCCAGGATGGCGCCAAACAGGGCCGCGCCCGCGATACTGGCGGGGATGGCCAGCCAGAACGGCGCGCCCAGCTTGAACACCAGCACGCCCGTGGCATATGAACCGATGCCGAACAGGCCCGCGTGACCGAGCGACACCTGGCCCGTGTAGCCGACGACGATATCGAGGCCGAACAGCAGGATGGCGTAGATCAGGATGGTTTCGGCCAGGTGAATGTAGTACGGGTTTGGGATGACGATGGGGAACAGCGCGAGCGCGGCCAGGCCCGCCGCGCTCAGCGCCAGCATGGTGATTTTCTTGTTCATGTGGTCCTCAGACTTTCTTGATCGCGGCTTTGCCGAACAGGCCGGACGGCTTGACGGCCAGCACCAGCAGCAAGAGCAACAGGCCGGGCACTTCCTTGTAGCCGGTGGAAATGTAGTAGCCGGTGGTCGTTTCCGCGATGCCCAGAATCAGGCCGCCGACGATGGCGCCCACGCCCGACGTCAGGCCGCCGATGATGGCCACGGCAAACGCTTTCAAGCCCAGCGAGGCGCCCATGGTGGCCCCCGTCAATGTCAGCGGCGCCACCAGCACGCCCGCAAAGGCGGCCGTGGCCGACGACAGCGCATACGAAAAGGTGATGGCCATGCCCGTGTTGATGCCCATCAAACCGGCCGCGTCGCGGTCGTTGGCCGTCGCCACGACGGCCTTGCCGTAGATCGATTTGCGGTTGAATACTTCGACGGCCAGCATGATGGCCAGCGCGCCGACGATGACGGCCACCTGCATCTGCTGCACGTTGGCGCCAAACACCTGGAACGGCGCGGCCGACAGCGGCGACGGGAACATGAGGTCATCCTTGCCCCAGATGTTTTCCGCCACGTTCTTGAAAATGATGGCCAGCGCGATGGTGGACATGATCCAGCCGAATTCGGACTTGATCTTGATGGCCGGCCGCACGCCTATCCACTCGACGAACACGCCCTGCAGGGCGCCGAAGGCGATGACGATGGGGATCATCAGCAGGTAGCTCATGTAGGGGCCGCCATGGATGGTGCCCACCAGGGACAGGCCCACGAGCGCGCCCAGCATCAGCGATTCGCCCTGGCCGAAGTTGAGGGTGCCGGACGTGGCAAAGGTCAGCTGGTAGCCGAAGGCGATGACGGCATAGATCATGCCCAGCGCGATGCCGCTGAAGACGAGCTGCAGGAAGATTTCCATGGTGTTCCCCGGAAGACGGTCGATAAAAAAATGGCCAGTCCTGATTCCTCAAGGCTGGCCATGGCGCGGCGAATGTCTGCCAGGCTTATTTCGCGAGGACGACCTTGCCGTCCTTGACTTCGCCAAACACGGTCAGCTCGGCCGTGATCGCCTCATGGTTGGTCTTGCTGAACGGCTTGTTGTAGGTGGTGACGGCGCCTTCCACCTTCTCATTCAGGTTTTCCAGCGCGGCGCGCACTTTCGGGCCATCCGTGCCGCCCGCCTGCTTGAAGGCCGCGGCCAGCAGGTAGATGGAATCGTAGCCCTGCGCGGCCGAGACGGCCGACGGCATGCGGCCGCCCGACGGCTTGTAGGCGGCCACATAGGCGTCGATGAAGGCCTTGCGCTTGGGCGTGCTGGCGTCCTGGATGAAGGTTTGCGGCATGCGCGTGCCATTGCCGTTCTTGCCCGCGTTGTCGATGAAATTGCCCATGGCCAGGGTCCAGCTGCCGATCAGCGGCACTTTCCAGCCCAGTTTTTCCATGCCGTTGGCGATCTGCGCCAGTTCCGGGCCGATGCCGTAGGTCAGCACCACTTCCGCACCCGCCTGCTTGGCTTTCAGCAGCTGGGCCGTCATGTCGACGTCCTTGATGTTGTATTTTTCAACGGCGACGGGCTTGATGCCCTTCTTGTCGAGCGCCTTCTCCAGGTCTTCGCGGCCCAGCTGGCCGTAATTGGTGGAATCGGCCAGGATCGCCACTTTCTTGAACTTGCGGTTCTCGATCGCCTCATGCACGATCATGCCGGACTGGATGGTGTCATTGGCCGCATTGCGGAAGATGTAGTTTTCCGGCTGGTCGGCGAATTGCTTGGTGACGATGGAGCCCGTCGCCACATTGTTCATGACGGGAATTTTCGCTTCCTGGTAGAAGCGCTGCGAAGCGAGCGCCACGCCCGTGTTGATGTAGCCGACGGTGGCGGCGACCTTTTCCTTGTTGATCAGTTCCTGGGCGATCTGCACGCCGCGTTCGTTCTTCGCTTCGTCATCGCGCTCGATCAGCAGCAAGGAACGGCCCAGTACCCCACCCTTGGCATTGATTTCCGCGACGGCCAGCTTGACGCCGTCGCGCATCGACACGCCCATCGGCGCGGAACCGCCCGTAAACGGCCCGGACACACCGATCTTGATGGGGTCGGCTGCGACTGCCGCCTGCGAGAAACCCAAAACCAAACTTGCCACGAGCAATTTCTGTTTCAAATTCATTGTCATCTCCTCTGCTACAACGTTTTAAATGCCACTTATTTTTATAGTCGTACGCTGGATAACCGCCCCATCGATAAATCATTGTAGGTGAGTAAACATGCACCAGCAACAACTACATATGACGCGTCGCAACATGCGAAAAAGACCGCATTACGCGTCCGATGTCAGTCTTTTGTAAGGAAAATATGAGGCAAATTGGAACACACTGCACCATTTGGCAACAGTGCTGCCACCGATGCGGGGCCGCCGGACGACTTCACAGCGTGCTGATCTGACGCAATACTGCGACTGCCCAGCATGCTAACGTCGGCCATGCCAGCGCGCGCGCGCCGGCCCCGTCAGCCACTGCTACCGCATGGAGGCCATATGCAGCGCCCGTCGAACTCGTCCATTTCCACCCTGCTTCTTTGCGCCAGCGCCAGCCTGCTGTTGGGCGGCTGCGCCGCCAACCTGGCGCCCGTGCGCACCTTTGCCGAACAGACGCAAAAGGTGTCGCTGCACTTCGAACCCATGCTGGCTGGCGGCGTCCACAGCTGCATGGACAAGGCCATGCGCAAGCGTCTGATCCTGGCAGAACGTTTCGATGCGCAAGCGAGCGAACAGGCGGCGCGCGCCGATTGCGCCGCCATCGCGCAGGCCAGCGCGTCGATCGCCAGCCTGAACGACGTCCTGCTGCGCTATGCCCAGACCATGGCGGCGCTGGCCGATGACAGGCTGCCCGTCTACAAGGAAGAGTTTTCCGGCCTCGGCGATGCGCTGGGCGGCCTGGCGCAGCCGGGCGCCGGCGCGCCCCTGCTCGATGCGGACAAGCTGGCCAAGGTCGTCAAACTGAGCGAGCATCTGAGCCGGCTGGCCACACAGCGCCGGCAGAAATCGGCCTTGCGCGAATTGCTCGACGAGCAGGACGCCGTCGATATCGTCAGCAATGCGCTCAAGGAGTATGCGCAGCGCAGTTACCGGGCCGGCTTGCAGGATGAATTGCGCGACCTGGACCTGCTGCGCGGCGCCGTCGATAACGCCGCGCCGCGCGAACCGCTGGCCGCCAATTACATCCGCACGCGCTTGCACCTGGAAGGCCGGCAATTACAGGAAAGGGAAAAGATCGTCGCCGCGTATGTCGCCGCCGTCGACACGCTGCAAGCGAGCGTGGCCGCGCTGCGGGCCAATCTCGACCATCTGGAGGCGCCGGAGCTGGAGCGGCAGCTGGCGCAATTTTCACGCGACGTCGACACGCTGCAGCGGCAAGCGGCGTTCTATGCCCCCGCCCGCTGGTAAGCGGCGCGCACACAGGAGTATCCCATGGCCCCGCTGACCGAACTGAGCGAACTGAGCGAACTGACGAAAGACCAAAGCTACGCCATCGCCGACAGCCTGGCGCAGGCGTCGAGCCTGGTGCTGGAATTGCGCATCCGCGAACGCGAGGCGCTGGCGCCGGACGAGCGCGCACTGCTGGAACAATATGAAAATCACCTGGACCAGATGGTCGCGCTGTTCCGCGCATATGGCATTTACCTGACGGCCGAAGGCGCCGAGCAGGCGCGCGTCGACATCGAGGGCGCCATCGCCAAGGGCAAGTCGCAACTCAAGCGCATCGCCGACATCAAGGCGGCCATCGGCACGGCGGCACGGCTGGTCGACTTGGGCGCCGCCATTTTGTCGCGCGACCCGTTCGCCATCGGCGAGGCGGCGGCCAGCTTGCGGGCCAGGCCTAAAAAAGACGCTCAGGCTTGACCCGGCCGCCAGGCAAGCGGCTTACTCGATGCTGAGCACGCCCTGGTCCGAGCTCAGATACGTTCCTGCGCCATCGGCCGCTTCGGCCAGGCTCCAGGCGTAGCCGCCGGCCGCCGGTGCCGACGTCAACGCGTAGTGCGCGCCCGGTTTCAGTCCTGTCGCCAGGATGGCGCCGCCGGCTTGGGTAGAGACCCAGTCCATGCGGGCGGCGGGCGCCACGTCGCGGTTGAACAGCACATGCAGCTGACTGCCCAGCAACAGCGCCTCGGTGTTGGCCGCGGCAGCCAGGCGTATGGCGCTCGGCGCAGCGGCCGGTCCCGTGCCGCCGTCATTGTCGGCAACGGCCAGCACATGCAGGAAGTACTCGGGCGCGTTCAGGGCGGGCGCCGCGGGCGCCGCCACTTCCAGGCGCCAGGCGCCGACATCGCTGGTCGACGATTGCTGCTTGCTGACCAGCGGCGTCTGATTGCGCCACAGGTAACTGCCATCGGCCTGGCGCCGGCGCACGGTGAAGCGGCAATCGGCGCCGTTGCCGGCAACAGCACCAGTTTCGAGATCGGTCTGCGCGCAGCCATTGCCCCCCTCCTGCGCACCGCCCGCCTTGCGCACGCTGGCATTGAGCGGCAGGATCGTCTGCGCCGTCAGCATACCGCCGCCATTGCGAATGGTGGCGATGCGCTCCTGGCCGGCCTTGTAGTCCAGCTGGTACTGGCCATTGCCCAGCGCCGTCACGCCCGGCGCGCCCGATACGGGATCATTTGCCGTGTGCAGCAGGAACGTGGCCGGCAAGGCCTGCTTGCTGCGCACGCTATCGAAGACGACAGTGACCGGCTTGCCCCAGAACGATGGCGAGCGCAGGAACAGCACGTTGCGCACAAAACCGTTGGCCATATCGAGCTTGCTGGACGCATAGGCCTTGCTTGCATTGCCGCTGGTGTAGGTGTACTGCGGCGTATTTTCGTAACGGATGATGCCGTCGAGCGCGTTCGGGCCAGCAGGGCTGATTTCCTCGATCGTCGGATAGCCCTGTCTCGGCGCATAGAACCATTGGCCGCCGTCATTGCTGAATTCCCTGTCTCCGCGCGTGAACCGCTCGTTCTTGTCAAATATCAGCAGCGTATTGTGGGCAATGCTGCGCGTGTAGTAATTCCACCAGTGGCTGCTGCCATATTCTTCATACAAGCCCGTGTCGAGCAGCAGCGGAGCCTTGTAATTGAGCGAAAAACTGTTCTGGTCGAAGTGCTGGTGATTTTCCGCGATAAAGGACGTCGATTTGAATTCCAGCAGCGTGGCATTCGCATAGTCCCAGGTATCGCGCATCAGCACCTGGCCCGACGTCCTGAAATGGCGCGACAGTTCCAGCGATTCCAGCGGCGCCGCCGGCAGTTGAACGGGCCACAGCAGCCGTTCCAGTATCAGGGCATCGTGCGCGCTGCGCGACGCCACGACATGCTCGCGATAAAACTTCCCGGCCACGCCATCGGCCGTATCCGTCACCGCGCCCAGCGCCAGCTGTCCGATCAATGTGCTGCCGAGCGGCGTCGTGAAATTGTCGCCGCTGGCGGGAAAGCTGCCGTCATGGCGCAAGCCGTAGATATACGGATAAATCAGCCTGGCTTGCCAGTCGGCCTGCAACAGGGGCGCCGTCCCCGTACTTTCCAGCGCGCTGCGCCACAGGAGCAGGCGCTCGGGAATGCTCGATACGCCATAGGCAAAGCCCATATGGTGGCCGCCGTCGACCGAAATCAGGGCGCGTGCAGCAAGAAAACCCTTTTCGTAGTGCGCATACGACGTTTCAATCATCGGCAACACTTCCGGATGCTCGTCGACGATGGCCAGCAAGCCAACGGTGACATTATTGACGGCGCTGAACGGGTGGCCGCTGATATAGAAACCGGCGATGGACGGCTTCGATTCGCTGCGGTCCCACTGTTCATACACGGGCTTTTTTTTGCAATCAAAACTGGTGCTGGTGATATACAACTGCTGATAGCCGCACATCGAGACAAACAGATTCTCGTGCCCCTGGCCCGTATCGGCGGCGATCGTTTCCTTGATTCGCTGCGCCGTCAGGTCGCGGTAGCTGCCGAAACCCACGGCGTCGGGCACGGCGCGCGCGCCCGTTTCGGCAAACAGCCAGTCGTACAGGATGCCCATGGCGCCGACGCGCCCGCCCGACGACCACTCGCCGCCGGCCACGGAGGGCGTCACCAGCAGCTTGTCGAGGTAATTCAGGGCGCCATTCAGATATTTCGCATTGCCAGTCAGGCGGTAGGCCATGGCCAGCATCTGCGCAGTTTCATAAATCGTGCCGCGGCTGCCAGTGGCCACGTTGCACAGCTCCGGCACGCCGCTGGCAGGGGGAATCAGCGGGCAGGCTTGAAGCGTGCTCACCCGTCCGTCGACACGCTCTATGAAGCCGTACCAGGCCTTGTTGAGCAAAGCATCCATCGCCGGTGCTTGCCACAATTCATGGCCAGCGCCATCGAGCAAACGGAAATTGCGCATGGTTTCGTTGCGCCGCATGCCTATCCTGCTGATCTGCCCATCCGCCTTCCATTCCATCGGTGGCGTGGCGCCGGTGCCGTCGACCGTTCTCCAGCCCATGGGCACGGCAACGCCATTGACTCTCAAGTCAACTTTATGGGTCTGGCTGTTCCATGACAACTGGATGTTCGACCAGACATCGGGTTTCAAATCGATCCTGGCGACAGACAGATACTGGTCCAGTCCATTGACCTGGAAACCGACCTGGAAACCGAGGCTTTCCCCCGCCGCGCCGGCCGGGCTATCGTAGGAATCGACGTGGCGGATAAAAAAGCCGTTGCGGCTCGGACTGAATTCGCCAAAAATCGGCTGGTTGACGCTATCGAGCGGATCCTTGCGCCCGGCGAACAGCTCCAGGCTGATGCTGCCGCCTGCGGCTGGGAATGCGGCCGGCAGATTTGGCAATTGCGGTTTCAGCGCATCGAAACTGGCTTGATTCAGGAATAGCCGCGGATGGCCTTGCTTGATCGGCGCTGGCAATTGCGCCATCGCGGTAGAGGCAAGCAGGCAAAACATGCCGAGCATGGCATGCGCCATTTTCCTCGGCAAGAACGGTATACCGCTTCGGCGATGGTGAAACATTGTTTTTTGTTGGCGAATCATTTGACTTTGCACACGGGCTCCCGGAATCATCCAGTTAATAAAAAAACCATATGCCGAATACTGCCATACAATTTTTTAAAAAAGCCAATAATGACTATCAAATAACAAATTATTGAAAGAAAATATAAGCAGTCAGAATGATCACGAAGAATTAATCTTTCCGATCAAAAACAAACAATTCCTTCAACACATTCCAATTGCAACAGGCCTACCCCAGGCAGCCGGCCATGCCCTCAAGGCTCAGGCGGACGGTGCCCCATCGCATGCGTGGCCATCTTCAGATACAGGAACGATTGCTCCTCGCTGTGCGCGTAGCCCATCTGTCCTTCGGCCAGGGCCACGGATTTCTGCTGCAGCGCTTCCGGGTAGTCCAGGTCGCAGGCGGCGTCGAGCCAGAAACGCGCCCGGGCTTCGTCGGTATCGAGCAGCATGTTCGCCACGATGAACATGGCGGGCGCCACGCCCCGCTGCGCGGCCAGTTCCAGCCAGCGCAGCGCGGCGGCACCGTCCTGCGGCCCGCCCATGCCGTTCTTGAGCATCAAGCCCAGGTAATACGCGGCGGGGCCGCTGCCCTGCCCCGCCTCGCGTTCAAACAGGATGCGTGCCTGCGGCTGGGTCGCGACTCCCGCGCGCATCAAGGTCTTGGCCTGGGCCGTCAGGTCCGGCCCTGCCGATGCCAGCGGCGATACGGCCAGGGCGACGGCACACAACCATGCCTTCATTTCGACAGGTCGAGCTGGTACAGCGCGAAGCCCTTGCCCGCGCCATCGTCAGCTTTCAGCTGCGTCACGTTGTCGATGTCGGCCGCTTTCGCCAGCTCGATCACGCCCGGCGCGGAATGGAACACCACAGGGCCTTTCGTGGCCACCTTGGCGAAGCGCCAGCTGCGCGCCGAACCGTTTTTCGCGCGCGTCAGGTTTTTCTGCTGCGTCACATACGCGATCAAGAGTTCGCGGTTGTTATCGGGCGAGGCCACCACCGTCTTGCTGCCGTCGAGGCCAGGGAAATTGCCGCCGCCGCTGGCGCGGTAGTTGTTCGTCGCGATCAGGAATTCCTGCGCCGCGTTCACAGGTTTACCTTTGTAGCTCAGACCCTGGATGCGCTGGCCCGGCGGCTGCGTGACGTCGATCTGGTAGCGCACGTCGGCGCTCGTGATCATATCGAAGTTGTAGCTCGGGTGGGCCGTGTTGACCAGCTCCTGCGCTTCCAGCTTATTCGGGTCGATGGTATTGAAGCGCTGCGCCGACTGTTCCAGCCAGGCCTTCAGCTCCGCGCCATTCATCTTCACGCCGTACAGCGCGTTCGGATACAAATACAGGTCGGCCGCATTGTTCAGCGCCACATTGCCCGCCTTCACGTCCGTGTAGTCGGATACGCCGGCCGAGCCGCTCTTGAACGGCGACGACATCGACAGCACGGGCAAGTGCGCGTACTGCGGCAGGTTCGCCTTCACATACGCGGCCAGATAGCTCGATTGCGCCTGGTTCACGACCTCGATGGCGCTCACGTCCCCCACGTCGGCGAAATACGTCGACATACGGAAGTCCGTGGCGCCGACCGGTGTCTGTACGTAGGCGATCGTCGCCGCATGCTCCTTGGCCACCAGTGTGGCGATGGCCGCATCGGGAGTGACATAACTCTTGTCCGCGTTCTGGATGCCGCGCGCTTCCACCGTCGTGGCGCTCTTGTCGACCACCCACTGCTTGCCGTCGTGGCGCAGGCGCAAGCCGATCACGCCCAGGTGCTTGCCCCACAAATTGGCCATCACGGTGGGCACGCCGTTGACCAATCCTTTGACCTTGTCGACGCCGGGCAAATTAAACTGCGGCACCGTGCTGGCGGCGTTCGGGAACAGCTGGTGCGAGTGGCCGATCAGCATGGCGTCCACGCCCGGCACTTGCGACAGGTAGTAATTGCCGTTTTCCATGGTCGGCGAGTACGGGCTGTCATCGAGGCCGCCGTGCGAGATCGCCACCACCAGTTCGGCGCCATTCGCGCGCATCTCGGGAATGAATTTTTCCGCCGTCTCGCGCACGCCCTGCGTGTAGACGCGCCCTTCCAGCCAGCGCTTGTCCCAGGCCATGATGGTGGGCGGCGCAAAGCCGATGATGCCCACCTTCACGGTGGCGGTGATGGCCTTGCCATCGGGACCGGTGGCCGTGATCTGCTTGTCGATGATGTGATACGGCGCAAACAGGGGCTTGCCCGTCCTGGCGCTGTAGACGTTGGCCAGCACTTGCGGGAACGCGGGACCGGCGCAGCGCGGTTTGCCGGCGTCGACGCTGTCGACGTCGAAGCGGTTGCCCGTCACCTGGCTCAAAAACGCCAGGCCGTAGTTGAATTCATGGTTGCCGATGCCGCCGCCGTCCACTTTCAGCAGATTCATCGCCTTGTAGATGGCCAGGGTCTGGTCGCAAGCCAGCGGTTTTACCAGTGCCTGGTAGTCGGCCAGCGCCGTGCCCTGGATGGTGTCGCCGTTGTCGAGCAGCAGATTGTTCGGGAATTGCGCACGCGCCTGGGCGATCAGGGCCGCCGTGCGTTCCAGGCCGATCGACGGTTCCGCCTGCAGCTTGTAGTAGTCATAACTGAGCACATTCGCGTGCAAGTCCGTCGTCTCCAACAGGGCCAGGGTGGCGCTGCTGCCGGCCGGCGCGGCCGAAGGCGCCCGCGCGGGTCCCGTGGCGGCGGGCGGCAAGGCGCCGCAGCCGGCCAGCAGCAGCGGTAACAGGGCGAGACGGGGCAGTTGACGCAGGGGGTGGCGCATGAGATGTTCCTGTGGAAAGACAATATCGCCAGCATCATACGCAGCACGATAGCCATCATCAAGGCAAAAATATTGTCGCAAATATAGCAAAATACGCATTTTATTGCCCCGCGCGGCCGCAATTGCGCCGCGGCGGCAGCGGAAACGCGCCACGCTCGCGTATAATTCAGGGTTTGATTTCACCATAGAAGACCAGAACATTATGGAAGCCGAACGCATCAATATCATCTCCGCCCTGCTCAACGACCTGACGGTCCGCGAAGCCGAACTTCGGAGGTATCTTTGACTTCACTGTCAAGTCGGAGAAACTAGAGCAAGTCAACGAAGAGCTGGAAGATCCAACCGTCTGGAACGATCCCAAGCGCGCCCAGGACCTCGGTAAAGAGAAGAAGGCGCTGGAAGCGATCGTCTTCACGCTGACCAAGGCCGATGCCGACCTGCGCGACACCCGCGACCTGTTCGACATGGCCCGTGAAGAAGGCGACGACGAGACCCTGGAAGCGATCGAGCAGGACGTGCAGGAAATCCGCAAGGTCATCGAAAGCATGGAATTCCGCCGGATGTTCAACAATCCGATGGACCCGAACAACTGCTTCATCGACATCCAGGCCGGCGCCGGCGGCACGGAAGCCCAGGACTGGGCTTCGATGCTGTTGCGCCAGTACCTGCGCTATTGCGAACGCAAGGGTTTTAAAGTTGAAATCCTCGAGCAGTCCGACGGCGAAGTCGCTGGCATCAAGACGGCCACCCTGAAGGTCGAGGGCGATCACGCCTACGGCTTCCTGCGCACGGAAACGGGCGTGCACCGCCTGGTGCGCAAGTCGCCGTTCGACTCGGCCAACGGCCGCCACACGTCGTTCACGTCGCTGTTCGTGTATCCGGAAGTCGACGATTCGATCGAGATCGACGTCAACCCGGCCGATATCCGCGTCGATACCTATCGCGCGTCGGGCGCCGGCGGTCAGCACATTAATAAAACCGACTCCGCCGTCCGCATGACCCATGCGCCGACCGGCATCGTGGTGCAGTGCCAGAACGACCGTTCGCAGCACCGCAACCGCGCCGAAGCGATGGAAATGCTGAAAGCGAAACTGTACGAGCATGAACTGCGCAAGCGCATGAGCGAACAGCAAAAGCTGGAAGACTCGAAGACGGACGTGGGCTGGGGTCACCAGATCCGCTCCTACGTGCTGGACCAGTCCCGCATCAAGGACTTGCGCACCGGTTTCGAGACGGGCAATACCAAGGGCGTGCTCGATGGAGACATCGACGACTTCATCTCCGCCTCGCTGAAACAGGGCGTATAAGGATGAACGCATCCGCTCCGGCACTGGCGCAGCGCGCCTTCCTGTTCGACATGGATGGCACGATCGTCGACAACATGGCCTTCCACACGACATCGTGGCTGGCGTTCTTTGAACGCCACGGCCATGCGCTGGACGCGGACGCCTTTTTCCGCGACACGGCAGGACGGCAGGGACACGAAATCATCGCCAAGTACCTGGGCGAGGATGCCGACCACGTCACCCTGCTGGCGGAAAAGGAAGTCGTCTACCGCGAACTGTATGGCC
The DNA here is from genome assembly GCF_002735765.1 of Janthinobacterium sp. BJB304. Classification (NCBI taxonomy): domain Bacteria; kingdom Pseudomonadati; phylum Pseudomonadota; class Betaproteobacteria; order Burkholderiales; family Oxalobacteraceae; genus Janthinobacterium; species Janthinobacterium sp. BJB304. The sequence continues at coordinate 91,661 of NZ_PDZN01000012.1, read as the reverse complement.
CGCACCTGGCCACGGTGCTTGGCTTCGACCGGCTGATCGCCAGCGCGCGCCAACACGGCATCGGGCTGGTGGTCGGCACGGCCGCGCCAGACGAGAATATCGCGTTCACGCTCGACGGCCTGGACCTGCGCCACCGCTTCGACGCCATCGTCGGCGCCGCCGACGTGGAACGGGGCAAGCCGCACCCGGACGTGTTCCTGAAAGGCGCACAGCTGGCCGGTGCGCTGCCGCAAGACTGCATCGTCTTCGAAGACGCGCCCCTGGGCGTGGAAGCGGCACGCCGCGCCGGCATGCGCGTCGTGGTACTCACCACCACCCTGCCGGCCGAGGCGTTTGCCGCATTCGACAACATCATTGCCATCGTGCCGGATTTCTCCGCACTCGACGTCGACGCACTGTTTGCCAGCGTGGCGCCAGCGCTGGCACCACATCATCAATAATCACCAACGAAGAACACCATGACTACGGATATCCAAGAACAAGCCGCCGCCCCCGATGAAAACAAGATCATCGCCGAGCGCCGCGTCAAGCTGGCAGCACTGCGCGAACAAGGCGTCGCCTTCCCGAACGATTTCCGCCCTGAGCACAAGGCGGCCGATCTGCACGCGCAATACGGCGGCAAGACGCGCGAAGAGCTGGAAGCCGAACCTGTCACCGTGGTGCTGGCCGGCCGCATGATGCTCAAGCGCGAAGCAGGCAAAAAAGCCGCTTTCGCCACCCTGCAAGACGCTTCCGGCCCGAAGGCCGACGGCCGCATCCAGATCTACGCCACGCTTGATCTCACCGGCGAAGCGGCCATGGCCGCCCTGCACCACTATGACCTGGGCGATATCCTGGGCGTGACGGGCACGCTGTTCAAGACCAAGACGGACGAACTGACCATCAAGGTCACCGAACTGCGCCTGATCACCAAGTCGCTGCGCCCGCTGCCGGACAAATTCCACGGCCTGGCCGACCAGGAAACGAAGTACCGCCAGCGCTACGTCGACCTGATCATGAACGAAGAGACGCGCCGCACCTTCAAGGCCCGCACCGCCGCCATCTCGTCGATCCGCCGCTTCATGGAAAAGAACGAGTTCATGGAAGTGGAAACGCCGATGCTGCACACGATTCCGGGCGGCGCCGCGGCAAAACCGTTCATCACGCACCACAATGCGCTCGACATGCAGATGTTCCTGCGCATCGCGCCCGAGCTGTACCTGAAGCGCCTGGTCGTGGGCGGCTTCGACCGCGTGTTCGAGATCAACCGTAACTTCCGCAACGAAGGCGTGTCGATCCGTCACAACCCGGAATTCACGATGATGGAATTCTATGCGGCCTATACCGACTACAAATGGCTGATGGATTTCACGGAAGCCGTCATCCGCCAGGCCGCCATCGACGCGCACGGCACCGCCACCCTGACCTACGGCGGCCGCGAGCTGGACCTGGCAAAGCCGTTCCACCGCCTGACCATCGTCGAAGCGATCAACAAGTACGCTCCAGGCTACACCGCCGGGCAGTTGAACGATGCCGAATTCATCAAGGAAGAGCTGAAAAAATTCGGCGTCAAGCCGTTCGCCACGGCCGGCCTGGGCGCGCTGCAACTGGCGCTGTTCGAAGAGACGGCCGAAGCGCAGCTGTGGGAACCGACCTACATCATCGACTACCCCGTAGAAGTGTCGCCGCTGGCGCGCGCTTCCGACACGGTGGCCGGCATCACCGAACGCTTTGAATTGTTCATGGTGGGCCGCGAGATCGCCAACGGCTTCTCCGAGTTGAACGATGCGGAAGACCAGTCGGCCCGCTTCCTGGCGCAAGTGGCCGCCAAGGACGCCGGCGATGAAGAGGCGATGTTCTACGACGCCGACTACATCCGCGCGCTGGAATACGGCATGCCACCAGCCGGCGGCTGCGGCATCGGCATCGACCGTTTGATGATGATCATCACGGATTCGCCGAACATCCGCGACGTCCTGCTGTTCCCTCATCTGCGCCGCGAAGAATAATCACGGACGCCAGCCGATAAAAAGCCGCCTGATTTTGCGATCAGGCGGCTTTTTTACTTATGTGGCCTGCTATCAGCCGGCCAGGGTCACGCGCTGGTGGCTGCGGCTGGCCTGCTGCGCCGCCAGCGCCGTCGCCAGCGCGCGCATGCCGTCGTCGCCCGTGGCTGCCGGCTGCCCTTCGCCGCGCATGGCGCGCTGGAAGGCACGCACCGAGCGCACGTACAGGTTCTCGTGCTCGACGGGGATGTCGACGCTGCCGCCGTCGCGCGTCAGGCTGATGGTGCCGACGGGGCGCTGCGTCATCACGCCGGTGGCGAAGATGGTGCCCTTGGTGCCGATGATTTCCACGCCGGACAGCGAATACGGCGCGTTGAACGCGTCGTGCACCTGCACCAGTGTGCCGTTGTCGAATTCGATGACGGCCATCAGCCCCTCTTCCAGCCCGGCCACCGTCATGCCGCCGCTGGTGGCGCAGGCGGTCACGTGGCGCGGTTCCGAATCCAGCAGGAAGCGCAGGGTGTCGACATCGTGCACGAACATGTCGAGCGTGACGCCGCCCGATTCCGGCGCATCTAGGCGCCAGCCGCGCAAGTGCTGCGGCAGGTTGTTCGCGTGCAGCACGCGGCCATACAGGGGCTGGCCGATCTCGCCAGCGCGTATCAGCTCGCGCACCTTGCCGTGGCTGGCCGCGTTGCGCAGGTGGTGGTTAATCCCCAGCACCACGCCCGCCTCGGCGCAGCCGTCGAGCATACGGCGGGCGTCGTCCAGGTTCAGCGCCAGCGGCTTCTCGCACAGCACGTGCTTGCCCGCGCGCGCCGCCTGCAAGGTCTGCGCCATGTGCCATTCGTTGGTGGTGCTGATGTACACGGCATCCGCGCCCGGATGCGCCAGCGCCGCATCGAGGTCGGTATAGCTGGCGGCGATGCCGAATTGTTCGGCAAAGGCGGCGCCGCGCGCGGCGTCGCGGCTGACCACGGCCAGCACCTCGGCGTCGCCCTGCTGGCGGATCGCGTCGACCATCCATTCGCGCGCCACGGTGCTGGCGCCGACCAAAATCCATCCGGTTTTCTTCATTCGATTCTCCCGTTAAAAAGTGTGGCGCAGGCCCAGGTTCCAGGCCTGGTTGCCGGTGCCGTTGTCGGTGGCGTTGCCCACCACATAGGCGGCGCCGTTGCGGTTGTCGATGTGCGCGTAGGCCGCGTACAAGGTGCTGCGTTTCGACAGCGCGTACGTATAGCCGATGCCGAGCTGGGTAGCGTCGCCGTTGGCGGCGCGCCGGTCGTCGCGCCGCACGTACGAAAACAGGATGCGGTGCGAGCCCACGGGCACGGTGGCGCCCAGCATCAGGTCCGCGCTGTCGACCGTGGTGGCGGCGCCCGCCGTACTCTTGCTGACGGCGACGGCGCCATGCGCCTTGAGCACGCCGAAGTCCCAGGTGGCGCCCAGCACCGTGTTGCGCGCCCTGCCCGTCAACAGCGCGCTTGACAGGGTGTTGGCGTCCTGGTGCGCCATGCGCACGTACAGCGGCCCGCTGGCATAGGTGGCCGCCGCGCCCATGTAGCGCCTGGCCGAGGCATCGCCCGGCACTTCGCCGAAGCCGTACGCCAGTTCGCCGGAAAGGCCACCGCGCACGGGCGAGCTGTAGGTGATGCTGTTGTCGACCCGGCTGATGTAGCCGGCCGTGAAGACATTGCTCATCCTGCCCGCAAAACCCAGGTAAAACGGGTCCAGCGCCCCCAGGCTGCTATCGATGAACGTGTACTGGCGGCCCAGCCGCAAAGTGCCCGCCGCACCGGCGAGGCCGACGAAGGCCTGGCGCCCGAACAGCAGGCCGCCCTGGGCCGAAGCGCCCGTGTCGGCCAGGATGCCCGCATCCATCGTAAAGATCGCCGTCATGCCGCCGCCCAGGTCTTCGCTGCCCTTGAAACCGAGCCGCGAGCCGTTGGCGATGCCGCTCGTCAGCTTGAGCACCCTGCCTCCGGGGCCGCCGCTCTCGGACACCACGCCCATGTCCGCGATGCCGTACATGGCCACGTTCGACTGCGCCGCGCACAGGCCGCCGCAGGCGCCCGCACCGATGATCATTGCCCTTGCTACCTTGTTCTTCATTTCTTTCCCTGTCTGTCTTTTTATGGATACTGTTCTTAGCTGACCAGGTGGCGCGGACGCTCGCCGCGCAGGCCGGCCAGCAGGTTGTCCACGGCTTGCTGCGCCATGGCGTAGCGCGTTTCATGCGTGGCTGAGCCGATGTGCGGCAGCGCCACCACGTTGGCCATGCCCGGCAGCGGATTGTCCGGCGCCAGCGGTTCACGCTCGAACACGTCCAGGCCGGCGCCGTGGATGGTGCCCTGCTGCAGGGCCTCGATCAGCGCCGCCTCGTCGACGATGCGCCCGCGCGAACCGTTGATGAAGATGGCGCCGGGGCGCATCAGCGCGAACTCGCGCCGCCCCATCATGCGTTCCGTCTGCGCCGTCAGCGGCAGCACCACGCAGACGAAATCGGAGCCGGCCAGCAGCTCGTCGAGCGCCACCTGTCGCGCGCCCAGCGCCGCTTCCACCTCGGGCACGGCTTCGCCGTTCACGTACAGCACCTGCATGCCGAAACCGAGCGCGGCGCGGCGGGCGACGGCGCGGCCGATGCGGCCCATGCCCAGCATGCCGATGGTCTTGCCGTGCACGTTGACGCCGTACTGGCTTTCGCCCACGCTGCGCGTCCAGCGCCCCGCCTTGACGAATTCGGCCAGCTCGACGACCCTCCGCGCGCTGGCGAGGATCAGCGCGAAGATCGTGTCGGCCGTCGTTTCCGTCAGCACGTCCGGCGTATTGGCCAGCAGGATGCCCCGTTTGCGCAGGTAGTCGACGTCGAACTGGTCGACGCCCACCGAAATGGTGGAAATGATGCGCAGGTCTTCGGCCGGGTCCAGCAGTTCGCGGTCCAGGCGCACGCTGGCGCCCAGCAAGCCATGCGCGCCACGGATGGCGGCGGCGAACGCGGCGCGGTTGTCCGCGTCGATCGCTTCGAAATACGTCACCTCGCATTCGGCGCGCAGGCGCGCCAGCAGCGGTTCGGCCAGCTTTTTATACACAAGCACATGTTTTTTCACGAGTGTTCCCCTGTTCGGTTCAAGATTGGCCCAGCGCGTCGAGCTGGGAGCGGGTCGGCAAGCCTTCCATGTCGCCTGCCACCTGGATGGCGAAGGCGCCGACTCTGTTGCCGCGCCGTACCGCCTGCGCCAGCGGCAAGCCTTCCAGCAAGGCGCTGACCAGGCCGGCCGCGAAGCCGTCGCCGGCGCCCACCGTGTCGACCACCTTGTCCACGCGCTCGCCCGGCACCATGCCGCTGTCGCCGTCGGCCGTGCGGTAATAGGCGCCCTCGGCGCCCAGCTTGATGACCACCAGGCGCGCGCCCTGCTGCAGATAAAAGCCGGCGACGTCGCGCGGCAGGTCGTGACCGGTGAGGATTTTTCCCTCGCCCAGGCCCGGCAACACCCAGTCGGCCCTGGCGGCGAGACGGTTGATCTGCTCGACCATGACGGCTTGCGACGGCCACAGCGAGGGCCGCAGATTCGGATCGAACGACACGGTCCGGCCATGCTTGCGCATGAAGTCGATGGCCTGGCCGGCGAACGCCAGGCTGGTGGCGGACAGCGCCGCGGCCACGCCCGTGGCGTGCAGGTGGCGCGCGGACAGGAAATAGGCGGGGTCGAAGTGCTCGGGCGCCAGCCGGCTGGCGGCGGAACCCTTGCGGAAGTACTCGACCAGCGGATCGGCGCCGTTCTCGGCCTTCTCCTTGAGCAGGAAGCCGCTGGACTGGCCGGCGACGGCGACGACCCGGCTGCAATCGACGCCTTCGGCCTGCACGCTGGCGCGGATGAAGCGGCCGAACGAGTCATCGCCCACGCGGCTCAGCCAGCCGACTTTCAAACCGAGGCGCGCCAGGCCGATGGCGACATTCGTCTCGGCGCCGGCCAGGCGGCGCGTGAAATGCGCCACGGCCGCCAGGTCGCCCGTTTCCTCGGCAACGAACATCGCCATCGCTTCGCCGTAGGTGACGACGTCGAGCGCATGCGCTCCATGCATCATTTCGTGTTCCGTCATGCGGCCTCCAGCATCCGGATGTAGCGGCCCGTTTCGGCCACCAGGTCGGTAGCCTCCAGCGGGAATTCGATGGCCCGCTGCACGCCCGGCGCAAAGTGCGCGAAGACGGCGCGCCAGGCCGGATCGGCGTCGGAGACGGCGCAGGCGGACAGCCGCCCCCCATCCTCCAGCACGGCCTTGCAGTGCACATAGCGCACGTACGGCGCCAGCAGGCGCGCCGCCTGCTGCGCATCCTCGCCCACCCAGCGCCAGTTGCCGATGTCAAAGGTCAGGCCCACGGGCAGCCCGATGTCGCGCGCCGCAGCCAGGAAACGCACCATCGGCGCCAGCGCGCCGCCATGGGCCGTCTGGTCGTTCTCCACCAGCAGCGCCACGGGCGCGGCCGCCAGCTGCGCGCTCAAGGCCTGCAAGTCCGGCGCGGCCGGGTAATGGCCCAGCGACACTTTCAGGTAGCGCGCCCCCAGGCGCGCCGCCTCGTCCAGCATCTGCTGCAGCAGTTCCTGCCGCAGCAGCCCGTCCGCGTCCCACAATTCGATGGGCGTGGAATACACGGAGTACAGGCCGCGCGCGGCCACCGCCGCTCCCATGCGCGCCAGGTCCGGCAAGTCGGAGGTGAACAGTTCGCGGCGGATCTCGATGCCGGCGCCGCCCGCATCGGCCACCACGTCGATGAAATGGCTTTGCCCCAGCTGCCTTACCCTGCTTGCGCCATAGGCCGACGCCGCCACCAGCACGGGGCTCATTTGATCGCTCCCGCGCCGACGAACTGGCGCGCTTCGGGTGTCTGCGGGTTGCTGAAAAACGCTTCCGACGGCCCGCTTTCCCACACCAATCCCTGGTGCATGAAGACGGTGACGTCGGCCATGCGCCGCGCGAACTCCATCTCGTGCGTCACCAAGAGCATCGTCATGCCCGCCTGCGCCAGCTCTTCCATCACCTTCAGCACTTCCTGCGTCAGTTCCGGGTCGAGCGCCGACGTCACTTCGTCGAACAGCATCACCTGCGGCTCCATCGCCAGCGAACGGGCGATCGCCACGCGCTGCTGCTGGCCGCCCGACAGCTGCTCGGGATAAGCCTCGCGCTTGTGGTCCAGGCCCACCTGCTTGAGCACGCGCAGCGCCGTGGCGCGGCCCTGGGCGTCGGGCACCTTCTTGACGATGCGCGGCGCCAGCATGACGTTTTCTTCCACGGTCAGGTGGGGGAACAGGTTGTAGCTCTGGAAGACCATGCCGACGTCCTTGCGCAAGTCGAGCAGGTGTTCCTGGCGCGCCGTCAGCGTGTGGCCGGCGACGACGATGCTGCCGCTGTCGATGGTTTCCAGGCCGTTGATACAGCGCAGCATGGTGCTCTTGCCGGAGCCGCTGCGGCCGATCACGGCGATCACCTGGCCCCGCTCGACGGCGAACGACACGCCCTTGAGCACGTGGTTGGCGCCGAAGCTCTTGCTGATATTGTCGATTTCAACGATGGGCATGGAATTTCCTTTCCAGTGAATGGCTGTAGCGCGACAGCGGATAGCACAGCGCGAAGTAGATCAGGGCGACGACGGGGAAGACGATGAAAGGCAGGAAGGTCGCATTGCTGACCAGTTGCCCTGCCCGCGTCAGTTCCACCACGCCGATGATCGAGGTGATCGAGGTGTTCTTGATGATCTGCACCATGAAGCCCACGGTCGGCGGCAGCGAATGGCGCAGCGCCTGCGGCAGGATGACGTAGCGCAGCTGCTGGTAGCGGTTCAGCGCCAGCGCGGCCGACGCTTCCCACTGCTGCCGCTGCACGCCTTCGATGCAGCCGCGCCAGATCTCGCCCAGGTAGGCGCTGGCAAAGATCGTCATCGCCGCGCCGGCCGCGATGACCGGCGACAGCTTGTAGCCGAACAGGGCCAGCCCGTAATACGTCAGGAACAGCACGATCAGCACGGGCGTGCCCTGGACCAGCTGGATGTACAGGGCGCTGATGCAGCGCAGGAGCGGGCTGCGCGCCGTGCGCAGCAGCGCCACGGCGAAGCCGGCGATGCCGCCCGTGATGAAGACGATCAGCGACAGGCCGATGGTCCAGCGCGTGGCCTCGAGCAGGAATTGCAGGTTATCCCAGGAAAAGTCACTGATCATGTCAAGCTCCCATGCGCGCCGCGCCCAGACGGCGGCGGCGTTTGAAGACGATCTGGCCCAGCACCCAGAAGCCGAAGCGGAACAGCAGGGCCAGCAGGATGTACAGCACCATCACGACGATGTAGATCTCGAAGCTGCGGAAGGTTTCCGCGTCGAGCAGGTGCGCGGCGGCGGTCAGCTCTTCGGCGGAAATGGCCGACACGACGCTCGAGGCGAGCATCATCAAGGTGAACTGGCTGGCCAGCGCCGGATACACCTTTTCCAGCGCCGGCAGCAGCACCACGTGGCGCATCACTTGCCAGCGTGTCATGCCCAGCGCCTGCGCCGCCTCGAGCTGCGACGGATGCACGGCGCCGATGCCGGCGCGTACGATTTCGGCAGCGTAGGCGCCCAGGTTGACCGTCATGGCGACGAGTGCCGCACCGTTGGCGTCCAGCTGCAGGCCCAGCGACGGCAAGCCGAAGTAGATGATGAACAGCTGCACCAGGAACGGCGTGCTGCGGATGATCTCGACATACGCGCGCACCACGGCGCGGGCATAGGCGGGACCGTTCTTCAGGATGACGGCGGCACAGACACCCACCGCCAGCCCCAGCACCATCGCCAGGGCGCTCAGGCGTATCGTCAGCGCCGCGCCCCACAACAGGCGGTCCAGCGATTGCATGACGAGTTCGAAATGAAATTCATACGGCATACTCAACTCCTTGTCTGCGTGCGCGTCCCCGGCCGCGCCACCATGGCGGCGCGCCGTACGGACGGGCACTTTCCTATGCGGCTTGCTGTATCAGAAAGTCGGCAGCGCCGGCAGCGGCGCGCCGCTCCACTTGCGCGCGATGACGTCGAGTTCGCCGTTCAGCTTGACGTAGTAGATGAAGTTGTTGAGCCACTGGTGCAGCTCGAAGTCGCCGCGGCGCACCGCCATCGAGTTCGGCTGCAGCGAGTAGGTGAAGCGGACCTCGATCTTGCCCGCGCCGCGCGTCTTGATGATGTCGAGCGCCATCGTGCTGGGGATCGAGACGGCGTCGACCTGCTTGCTGAGCAAGGCCTGGGTGACGGTGGCGTCATCCTCGAAACGCACGATATTGGTGCCGGCCGGCGCCAGGCGGCTCAGCGCCGTGTCGTTGGTGGTGCCGCGCGTCACGCCCACTTTCTTGCCCGTCAACTCGGCCAGGGCCTTGAATTTGCCGCCCACCGGCGCGACGATGGCCAGTTCGAACGCGCTGTAAGGCATGGTGAACATCAGGGTCTTGGCTCGTTCCGGCGTGGGCGCCAGGGTCGCCACGAGGAAATCGACCTTGCCCGACTCCAGCGACGGCACACGCGACGGCGCCGTCAACGGGACTATTTCCACGGGCAGGTTCATGTATTTGCCGATCAGGTTGGCGACGTCGACGTCATAGCCGACGGGCGCGCCCTTGGCGTCGATGCTGCCGAACGGCGGCGTGCCGCTGACCACGCCGATGGTCAGCTTGCCTTTTTTGATCAGGTCGCCAAGCGTCTGGGCGCCGGCATCGGCCGCCGCACCCAGGGCAAACGTTGCTGCGAGCGCGCACGCCACGATCTTCGAATACAACAGTGTAGTCATCTTCATGCTTCAGTCTCCTGTGATCCCGGTACCGGCCTCGTCGAGGCACTGCCGGGAATATTGTCAAATGGACGATTCGGATCGCCTCTTGCCGTGTCATTTCAACTTCATGCCAACCATTGCCCTGCCTGACTATTCACGCTCCTTTCCCAGGTGAATACCATCTATGAAACCGGTTCCATAACTGTCTCAAAAAAAAAGGGCGACGCCCTCTTCCCGTCCTCAAGCGTCGCCGCCCTTGCGTACTTCGCTACCTTGGGTGGAATTACGCACAATCAACTTGCCGGGCAACAGCACCTCGCGCGGCGGGCATTGATCGCCCTGCAGGCGCGACAGCATGCACGTCATCGCCGAAAAGCCGATGTCATAGGTCTGCTGCTCGATCGTGCTCAGGCCCGCCAGCGGCGACCATGGCAATTCATCAAAGCCCAGCAAGCCCACGTCCTGCGGCATGCGCAAGGCAAGGCGCTGCAGCATCAGCGCCAGTTCCAGCGCCACCATGCCGTTCGAGGCCAGCAGCGCCACGCGGCGGCCGCGCCACTGCGCCAGGCATTGCCGCACCTGCGCGTCGATGGCGGACCGGTCGTCCAGGTCCACGGCCAGCACTTCGCCCACGCAGCCCGGATGCTCGGCCATCACGGCCTGGAACCCTTCGGCGCGCATCAGCCGCGAACTGACGCCCGTCAATGGCGGCGCGACGAAGGCGATGGCGTCGAAACCCTGTTCGATCAGATGCGCGGTGGCCAGCCGGCCCGCCTGCACATTGTCCAGGCCCACGAGGTCGAAATCGGCGCCCTCGATGCGGCGGTCGACCAGCACGATGGGCATGTCCGCCTGCTGCAAGTCGGACGACTGAATGTTGCGCCCCTGCGTGTTGACGATCAGCCCTTCCACGCTGTACGAGCGCAGCGCGGCCAGCGACTGGCGTTCGCGCTGTTCGTCATTGCCGGTATTGCACAGAATCAAGGTATAGCCATGCTGCTGGCAAGCCGCTTCCACGCCTTGCAGCACGGCCACCGTGTAGGGATTGAGCATGTCCGCCACGACCATGCCGATCAGGCGCGTGCGGCCCCGCTTGAGGCCCCGCGCCATCTGGTTCGGCTGGTAGCCAAGGCGCGCGATGGTGCTGGCGATCTGCTGGCGGATGTTCTCGGACAGAGCATCGAGTTCGCCGCCGAGAAAGCGCGACACGCTCGTTTTCGACACGCCCGCCTCACGCGCCACCTGGGCGATGGTCACGGGCCGTGGCGGCTCGCCGGAGGCTGTTTTTTTGTTGCTGCGTACTGAATCCAAGGTGCTCTCCACTACCTGTTGATCTGCATATTTTTATTTTGGAACCGGTTCCAAAGATAGCACCCACGCATCGATGACGCAAGCGATTTGATTGCCTGTGGCGGCGAAGGAACGCAATGAGTGCATGGATGGGAACGCGGATGAAAAAACGCCGCCCGCCCCTTGCAAACGCAGGAGGCTGGCGGCGCTGGCTGGAAAACGGCTTACTGGACCACGGTATAGCACGGCACGTAGGCCGTGCCCGCCAGCTTCATGCGGTGCTGCGCGACGAACGAGGCCAGCAGCGCATCCATGGGGCCGGCGATGGATTTGTCGCCATGGATCTCGAAGTTGCCATGCTTTTCGATCGAGCGGATGCCGTCATCCTTGACGTTGCCCGCCACCACGCCCGAAAACGCACGGCGCAGCTGAGCCGCCAGCAAGTGCGTGGGCTGGTTCTTGTGCAGGCTCAGGTTGCGCATGTTTTCATGCGTGGGCTGGAACGGCTTCTGGAACTCGTGGTCGATCTTCAACAGCCAGTTGAAGTAATACGCGTCGCTGTGCGCCTTGCGGAATTCGCGCACCTGGCGTATGCCTTCGAGCATTTCGCGCGCCACCAGTTCCGGGTCGTCGATGATGATCTTGTAGCGCTGCTGCGCTTCCGGGCCCAGCGTGTCGTGGATGAACTGGTTGATCTGCACGAAGTACTCGCGCGACGTTTCCGGGCCCGTGAAGATCAGCGGGAACGGAATCTCGGCGTTGTCCGGGTGCAGCAAGATGCCGAGGATATACAGAATCTCTTCGGCCGTGCCCGCGCCGCCGGGGAAGACGACGATGCCGTGGCCGGCGCGCACGAACGCTTCCAGGCGTTTTTCGATGTCCGGCATGATGACCAGGTCATTGACGATCGGGTTCGGCGACTCGGCCGCGATGATGCCCGGCTCAGTGATGCCGAGATAGCGGCCATTGTGCAAACGCTGCTTGGCATGGCCGATGGTGGCACCCTTCATGGGGCCCTTCATGGCACCCGGGCCGCAGCCGGTGCAGATGTCGAGGCCGCGCAAGCCCAGCTGGTAGCCCACTTCCTTCGAATAATTGTATTCGGCGCGGTTGATCGAGTGGCCGCCCCAGCAGACGACCAGGTTCGGGTTGAGCTGGGTTTGCAGCACATTGGCGTTGCGCAGGATGTGGAAGACGGCATCCGTCACGCCTTCCGTGCTCTGCAAGTCGAATTTCGGGTTGCCCGTCACTTCGTCGCTGACGAAGATGATGTCGCGCAGCACGGCGAACAGGTGCTCGTGGATGCCCTTGATCATCTTGCCGTCGACGAAGGCGATGGCCGGCGCGCCCTTGATGTCGAGCTTGATGCCGCGCTCGCGCTGGATGATGGAGATTTCAAACGACTGGTAGCGCTCCAGCAGGGCGCGGCCATCGTCGATGGTGCTGCCGCAATTCAAGACCGCCAGCGCGCAGCGGCGGAAAGTGTTGTACAGGCCGCCCTGGCTGGTGTCGAGCAGTTTGTTGACTTCAGTCTTGGAGAGCACGTCCAGGCGGCCTTCCGGTGAAACCAGAGTATCGATAACGTCGTGTTCCATAATGCGAAAAATCCTTTAAAAATCGATGCTCGAAGGTCTTGCAGCCTTAATATACGACAAGTCAGGCAAGTTGTGCTGTGCCGCCGCGAAATCGCCCGGGCCGTTCTTGCCTGCAAACCGGTTTGACTAATATGAAACAGTCATTCTTGCTAATGCGAATGGAAACCTTCGCTCAGCGCAATTTGTAGATTAGAATGCCAGCCTATTGGAATTCCCGTGCGTACGGTTCTTCATGAGAGTCCCCGCCGCCCGCAGGCTTCCATAAGTTCGTTGTATCGATTGACTATAATAATTTTTCAGGAGGAACCGCATGAGCGGTGCGACTACGCCCAACAAGGAAGCCGTTATTCCCGAGTTCAAGCAGATTATGGGCCATCCAAGCCCATTGTGGATGTTGTTCATGACTGAATTCTGGGAACGCTTCGCGTTCTACGGAGTTCGCTGGGCGCTGGTACTGTACATCGTGGCCCAGTTCCACGGCGGCGACGGTTCGGGACAGGCAGCGGCCAACCTGACCTACGGTTCCTTCCTCGCGCTGGTGTACGCCGGCGCCCTGTTCGGCGGCTACATCGCCGACCGCGTCATCGGTTACCAGCGCTCCATCCTGCTGGGCGCCATCTTCATGGCTGCCGGCCTGTTCTGCATCTCCGTGCCGAACCAGGACATCTTCAACCTGGGCCTGGCCACGGTGATCGTCGGTAACGGCATGTTCAAGCCGAACATCTCGACCATGGTCGGCAAGCTGTACACGACCGCCGATCCGCGCCGCGACAGCGGCTTCACGATCTTCTACATGGGCATCAACATGGGCGCCATGGTCGCGCCTGTCTTCACGCAATGGCTGGCCGAGTCGATCTTCGGCACCAGCGCCATGCCTTCGTACAAGATGGTCTTCATGGCTTCCGGTTTCGGCATGCTGATCAGCCTGGTATGGTTCTTCATCGGCCGCCGCGCCCTGAAGGGCATCGGCGCACCGGAAGCCGGTTCCGGCAACCCGATGCGCGTCGTCTGGGTGGCCGTCGGCTCCCTGTGCGTGATCCCGCTGATGTATTTCCTGCTGACCGTCGGCGCTGAAAAGCTGCAAATCGTCCTGACCGTGCTGTTCGTCGGCCTGGCCGTCATGCTGATGATCGAAGGCATCCGCAACGGCAAAGTGGCGCGCGACCGCGTCATCGCCATGCTGCTGATCTTTGTCTTCAACATCCTGTTCTGGATGTTCTTCGAACAGGCTGGCAGCTCGTTTACTTTCCTGGCTGACAAGATCGTCAACCGCGACCTGGGCTTCTGGATCTTCCCGACCGCCTACTTCCAGACCGTCAATTCGGTCGCCATCATCGTCTTCGCGCCGATCATCGCCGCCGTCTGGGTCTTCCTGGCGCGCCACAACGTCAACCCTTCGATCCCGCGCAAATTCGGCCTGGGCTTGCTGGGCAATGCGCTGGCCTTCGGCCTGCTCATCTTCGCTCTGTCGAGCCTGGTTGGCGCCGATAACAAGATCCCGTTCTGGACCCTGACCACCGTGTACGTACTGCAATCGATCGGCGAGCTGTGCCTGTCGCCTATCGGCCTGTCGATGGTCACCAAGCTGGCGCCGGTGCGCCTGGTGGGCCTGGGCATGGGCGGCTGGTTCCTGTCGACCGGTATCGGCAACAACCTGTCGGGCATCTTCGCCAGCCACGTCAGCGGCGAAAGCGGCATGTCGGTGCAATCGGCCCTGTCCGGCTACACCTTCGGCTTCTGGTCCCTGCTGGGTGCCGGCGTCGTGCTGTTCCTGATCGCACCGCTGATCAACAAACTGATGCACGGCGTGAAGTAAGCGTCTTGCTGTAGATCAGAACGGCGGCCTGCGGGCCGCCGTTTTTCATTCCGGCGCCGGTTCTTGCCTTGGCGGGCGGTACAATACCGCCAGGGCCACCGGCCACTCCACCCACATCACCAAAGAATATTATGTCCAGCATCTCCACCACCTCGCCCCTCTCCGACGACGAATACGCCGAACTCGACACCCTGCTGGCCGCGCCCGCGCTGGAAGGCCGCGCCATGGACGTGTCGATGCTCGAAGGATTTCTCACAGCCGTCGCCCTGAACCCGAAGCAGATCGCGCCGGAACAGTGGTTGCCATGGGTATGGGACAAGGCGGCCGGCAGCGCCGCGCCCGCAGCGGATGCTGCCAGCGAACGGGCGGCCAGCCTGGCCCGCCGCCACCACGCCTATATGGTCGAATGGCTGGCGAAGGATCCGGACAGCTTCGAGCCCATCTACGTCTGCGGCCCCGAATGGAGCGTGCCCGCCTGGTGCGCCGGATTTATCCTGGGCACCAGCCTGGACAAGCCCCAGTGGGCGGCCCTGGCCGTCAGCCATCCTGATTATCTGGCGCCGTTCCAGCACCTGGCCAGCGCCAGCGAACTCGATGACGATGCGGCCGAAACGGCCATGGATGGCGTGATTCCCTCCGTCATCGCCATCAACGCCGCCTGGGCGCGCCAGCGCCACCTGAAACAAAGCCAGCCCGGCGCCACCGTGCTGCGCGAACTGCCGAAAACGGGCCGCAACGACCCGTGCCACTGCGGCAGCGGTAAAAAATACAAGAAATGCTGTGCCGACGCCGATAGCGCGGCCGGCTAAGGCGATTACTCCTTGCGCCAGCTGCTGACGGCCATCCTGCGCTTCCTGCTGCGCCACGCGCTGCAGTTCGCGCTGTTCATCGTCATCCTGCTGGCCGGCCGCACGCTGCTGGTCGAATGGCGCAGCTACAGCGCCGGCAGCGAGGCTGTCGCCGCCCTGCGCCAGGCTTCCGGCAGCGCCGGCAGCCATGGCGCCAGCCTGGCCGAGGCGGCCACGCTGCGCGTCAACGCCCTGCAAAAGACCTCACAAACGGCCATCGCCGCCCGCCAGAAGCAAGTGCAGGCGCAATTGGCAGCCTTGCGCGCGCAGCGGCAGCCGTCGCTGTTCACCCTTCCCCTGCCCGACCCGAGCACCCTGGCCTTGCATGCGCAGGACGAAGCGGCGCGCCGCGTGGAAATCGAAGTGCTGGCGCAGGAATCCCGTTACTTGAACGCCCTGCAGGCGGCGATCGGCGGCGAAGATGCACGCCAGACGCTGATGCGCCTGCATGCGGACCATGTGCGCGCGTATGCCGCACTGCAACATAATCTGCGCCAGCGCCGGCAGCTGGAAGCGCAGCATCCCGTGGCGGCGCGCCTGCCCGGCAGCGACGCCTACGCGCAGCTGTCGCTGCTCGAAGCGGAGGGCCAGCGCTTGCGCGAGGTCAACCTGCAAGCGTATCAGGCCTGGCTGGCGCAGCGCGCGCGCACCAGCAACGCCACCAACATCACCCGCCCCGCGCCATTCGCCGTCGATAATGCGGCGCTGGCCGGCGCGCTGGCGCCCGTACAAAAGGCGATTGCGGCAGGCGAAGAACAACTGGCGCGCAACTGGATCGCCCGCTGGCGCGCTCCCGTGCTCGACGTGGCGCCCACGGCCGCCCTGCTGGTGCTGTCGGCCATGCTGCTGCCCGTCGCCGTCAAGGCCTTCTTTTACTTCGTGCTGGCGCCCGTCGCTTCGCGCCTGAAGCCCTTGTCCATCGCGCACGCGCTGGACGTGACGGCCACTGCGCTCCCCCTGCCGCCCGATGGCCAGTCCCGCATTTCCGCCGTCTCGCAGGCATTGCAGCTCAAACCCGGCCAGCAGATGCTGATCCATCCCGCATACCTGCAAGCGTCGCCCGTCGGCACGCATAAACGCACGCAGTGGCTGCTGGACTGGCGGTTCCCGTTCACCAGCCTGGCCGCCGGCATGGCGGCGCTGACGCGGCTGGAAAGCGACGTGACCGCATCCGTGACGATTTCCGCCAGCGACGACCCGCTGCTGGAAGTGGCCGTCGTCCGCCTGCCGGCCGGCAGCGCTCTCGTGTTCCAGCCGAGGGGCCTCGTGGGCCTGATCTGCGACTCTGGCCAGCCGCTGGCGCTATCGAGCCACTGGCGCCTGGGCAGCCTGCACGCCTGGCTTACATTGCAGCTGCGCTTCATCGTCTTTCGCGGCCCCGTCACCCTGATCGTGCGCGGCTGCCGCGGCGTGCGCCTGGAACGGGCGGGCCAGGGCCGTTCCATCAGCCAGTCCGCCACCCTGGGCTTTACCACCGACGTGCTGTACTCGACGATGCGCAGCGAAACCTTCCTGCCCTACCTGCGCGGCCAGCAAGCCTTGCTCAACGACCGCTTCGACGGCGGCAACGGCGTCTACCTGTACGAAGAAACCCCGCGCCACGGCAAGCAGCCGGGCAAGGTGGGCAGTTGGTTCGAGGGGTTCACCGACGCGATCTTGAAAGTGTTCGGCATCTAGCCGAAGAGACCATAATGAACGATTTCCTGTTTGCCGATTTTCTCGAAGACCACGCCGTGTATGCGGCGGCAGAGGCGTACTGGCAGGCACGTTTGGCCTTCCTCGACAGCCAGTGCGCGCCGTATCTGCGCACCGCATTTTCCAATGGCCAGCCATTTTATGACGGCAATCCCATCGTCAACCTGGCGGACCGCAACGCCGGCAAGGCGGCGCGCATCGTGCAGCAATGCCCGCAGGAGTGCGGCCCCTGCTACACGAGCTTCGGGCAAGCCATCGAGCTGGCCGGCAATGATGGGCACCGCCCGGCACAGGAAAAGATCATCGTGCTCACGTTGACCGAAGACTCGGCGCAGAAGGCCGTCGATGAACTGCGGGACTGGTTTGCGCCAACGTAAGGCAGCCGGCTACGCCGCGATCGAATGCGACACCGTCAGCCACTCGCCCGGCTGCAAATTCGCCGCCGCCTCGCGCGTGGCCAGCACGCTGTCCGGGTCCAGGTCGGAGCGGTTCAGCTTGTAGGAATAGGCGAAATCGTCGGCATCGAATGCCTGCCCCGCCTTGACGTAATACTTGAAGCCGACAAACGAGTCGGGATTGGTGACGACCGAATACTCAAGCGTGACGGTGTTCATGGCGGGCCTCGTCGGCGATGGTGATACAGCCATTATGCGTCAATTCCCGCGGCGGCGACGCGGCGGCCAATCCTTGCGGTAAGTCAATAGCCCTGCCGATGGCCGGCGCTACAGTAGGCTGAGCCAACCACCGGATGGAATGCCATGCGCGCCTTGCTCGCGAAAATCAGGAACACTCTGGCGCCGCAGGCGGGCCTGCCGGCGGCGGCGCGCATGGAGCGGACGTCGGACCGGCGCGGCCTGCCCGCCTTTGATCCCGGGCCGCAAGCCGTCATCAAGGCCTGCACGGCCTGGCTATGCGCGGCGCAAGACCATTCCAGCTCCAACGACGGCGGCGTCGCGCGCGACTACAGCCTGCTGACGGGCTGGGCTAGCTCCTATCCCGAAACCACCGGCTACATCATCCCCACCATGATCGCCCTGGCGCAGCGCACGGGCGACGTGGGTGGGGATGATGCGCTGCACGAGCGCGCGCGCCGCATGCTCGATTGGTGCGTGGCCATCCAGTTCCCGGAAGGCGGTTTCCAGGGCGGGAAGATCGATTCGACGCCGCGCGTGCCCGTCACCTTCAACACGGGCCAGATCCTGCTTGGCCTGGCGGCCGGCGTGGCAGCGTACGGCGGGGCCTACGAGGACGCCATGCACCGCGCGGCACGCTGGCTGCGCGACAGCCAGGATGCCGACGGCTGCTGGCGCCGCCATCCGACGCCGTTCGCCAGCGCCGGCGACAAGGCGTATGAAACGCACGTGGCGTGGGGCTTGTTCGAAGCGGACCGCGTCGCGCCGGGCCACGGCTATGGCGCGGCGGGCCTGCGCCAGGTCGACTGGGCGTTGACGAAGCAGCGCCCCAACGGCTGGTTCGCCTCGAACTGCCTGGACAACCCGCTGCTGCCCCTGACCCACACCATCGGCTACGCCTTGCGCGGCGTGCTCGAAGCGCACCGCTTCTCGGCGCGCGCCGACCTGCTGGAGGCCGCCGCGCGCACCGGCACGAGCGTCGCCAGGGCCGTGGCGGCCGACGGCCATCTGGCCGGCC
This sequence comes from Janthinobacterium sp. BJB304, assembly GCF_002735765.1. Lineage (NCBI taxonomy): Bacteria > Pseudomonadati > Pseudomonadota > Betaproteobacteria > Burkholderiales > Oxalobacteraceae > Janthinobacterium > Janthinobacterium sp. BJB304. The sequence continues at coordinate 73,003 of NZ_PDZN01000012.1, read as the reverse complement.
GCCTCGGACCCGACTTCCAGCCGGGGGCCGGCTACGCCTGCCTTACCGGTTCCGCGCAAAACGCGCATTGCCTGTTCCTGCTGTACCAGCTCACGGGCGAGCGGCACTACCTCGACGCGGCGCGCCGCCTGAATCGTTACGTGCGGCGCGCGGTCAGCATCGACGGACCCGCGCACGCGCGCGGCGGCGTCAAGGGCTCGTTTCCCGTCGATGGCGACTACGGCACCTGGGCTTACCTGAACTGGGCCGCCAAGTTCTGCATCGATGCCAACCTGCTGGAATTGGAGTCAGGCCATGCTTGACGGGGCCAGGCGCACCGCCAGGGCCGCGCTGGAAGCGTGGCGCCGCGCCGCCAGCGCCCGCAACATGCGCCACGGCGCGCGCCACGTGACGCGCGCCGGATTGGCCGCCGATCTGGCGCGGCTGGGCATCGCGCACGGAGACACGCTATTCGTGCACTCTTCGCTGAAAAGCCTCGGCTACGTGGAAGGCGGCGCGGCGGCCGTGATTGCCGCCCTGCAGGACGCCGTCGGCCCGCAAGGCACCCTGCTGCTGCCCACCTACTATCTGCCGGGCGGGACCGTGCGCGCCACCTGCGACATGAAAGACTATGTGTTCGACCCGCGCCGCCATGGCACGCACATGGGGCGCCTGCCCGAAACGTTCCTCGCCAGCGCCGGTGTGCGGCGCAGCATCCACCCGACCCACTCCGTGTCCGCGTGGGGCCGCCATACCGACGCTCTCACCGAGGCGCATCACCGCGCGCCGTCGATCTTCGGCGTGGATTCGCCCTGGCAGCGCTTCATCGGCTGCGAGCAGGCCAAGGTGCTGGGCCTGGGCATTTCCATGGGGCCGGTGACGTTCTATCACGCGCTGGAAGACGCCATGGGCGACGCCTTTCCCGTGCCCGTGTGGGAAGGCGAGACAAAGCTGCTGGCCTGCCTGGACCACGCCGGCCGGCGCTGGGACGTGCCCGTGCGCTCCTTCGATCCCGCCATCGCGCAGCGCCGCATCGACCATCCCGGGCGCGGCGACCTGCGCGACTACTTTCACCGGGAGTTCGACGCCGCCGGCCTGCGCGTCAACGGGCACGTGGGCGATGCGGCGTCATGGTGCATACCGGCGCAGGCATTTTATGACCACCTGCGCCAAATGGCGTCCGAACACGTGACGATCTACGCAAGCGCTGCGCAACTGGCGGCGCGGCCTGTCTAGCCTGGCCTTTCACGGCACGGCCGGTGACGCTGGCAACGCCGCCGCCGCGCGCCCGGTGCCACTTGCGCTGCGCTGCAGGTCGTACACACCGCCGCCATTGGCGACAAAATACAAGGCACCGCCGTCGTCACTCACCTCATCCTCGATGGGGCCGCCCGACCCGCGCTTGCGGACAGTCCAGCTTCCCGCCTGCAAATCCGTCACCAGCACCTGCATGGAGGCGCTTTGTGCCGGCAGCTCGAAGGTGACGGTCCCGCCCAGCGGCAAGCCGCTCCTGGAAAACAGCACCACGCGGTCCTTGATCTGCACGCCGGCCAGCAGCGGCGAAGCGATGGCCGTCGTGGGCAGCGCTGGCAGCGCGCTGCCGGCATCCATCACCTGCATGACATTGAGGAACAAGTCCGTTTCGCTGGCGGCCGGCGGCGACACTTCCAGCCGCCAGGCGCCCGCTTCCTCGGTCGAATAGTCCGCTTCAGGCTGGATGGGATAGTTGATGCCGCCGACGCTGAATTCATTGCCGCTGCCGCCCACCTTGGCCAGCACGGCATTCGTTGGCAACACGGTGCGGTTGATCAGCTTGCCGCTGTACTGCAAGGTGCTGTTGTAGTCCCAATCCGTACGCTGGATGACCACCGTGTCGCCGCTGATTTCCGGCTCGGACTGGCTGTGCAACAGCCAGGTCTTCTTGAATCCCGCGTCGCTGGCGCTGACCTTGTCGAACACGATCAGCGCGGCCGGGTGGTTCGCATCCTTGAGGTTCAAGAACACGAACGAGCGCTGAAACTGGCGCACCTTGCTGCTGTAGGCCGCCGTCAGGTCGCCCTTGATGTAGCTGAAGTGCGGCGCCTGCGCCTGGGGGCCGGACTGGTGCCGCAGGACAGTGGCCACCTTGTAGCCGTTGGCCAGTTCCGCCAGGCTTTGCGGCTCCTCGCCCGGAAAGCGCTGTCCGCCGTCATTGGCATAGCCGTCAAAATTCTCGCCCGGGTCATACACCAGCATGGTGTTGTGCGCGATGCTGCGCTTGTGATAGTTCATGTCGTGCGCACTGCCGTATTCGAGCGGAATGGCGGGATCGGTCACATCCCTGCCGCTATAAATACCCGAATCGATGGCCAGCCCGCCCTTGTAGTAAATCTGGAAATGCCCGGCGTCATAATGCTCGTGGTTGCCGAACCAGTCGCCGCCCAGCTTCATCGTCGCCACGACATTGCCCGACTCGACATGTATGCCATCGGTCCAGCCCGTGCGGGCGATCATCAAGCCGGCGGGATCGGGGAAATACTTGGTCAAGGGCAAGGTGGCCGGACTGGGTGTGCTGTCCATGCCTGTATTGCCAAGCAAAATAGGCCAGATGCTGTCCTTGGCATGGATAAAACTGGTCGACTGCTGCAGCGACTGCTTCAAATACTCCTGCTTCAAGGTGGAATTGTTATAGTAGGTCGCGGGCAACATGAAGGCCAGCGGTTCGCTCCAGGTCTGTCTGCTGTTGGTATAGGAGGAATGATAGACATCGCCATCACGCATCCATTGCCCGTCGGGGCGGCGCGTGTAGAGCCAATGATACGGCGTCATCTGCTGCACGGGATCGAACACGGGGGCAGCGCCCATGCGCCGGAACAGCCAGGCGGCGTACATGTCCGCCAGGAAACGCACCGTGCCATAGGACGCGCCCTGGTGATAGGCTTGCGCGGCGTAGGCGTAGTTACGCGGCGCGATATAGTCGGCAAAGAAGCGCCCGGCAACGATGTTGTAGACCAGCGGCGCCTCGTCATAAAAGGCGATGGCGGCCGCTAGCTGGTCACGCAGCAGCTGGTTGTCGCTGCCATGGCCCACGACGGCGCCTTGACGCGATGGCGGAAAGCCGATTTCCATCGTGGCCGCAATCTGCGTAAAGCGCGTGACGACATAGGCGCGCTGCTGCGCGCTCATCAGATGGAAGCACCAGTCATACACCATGGCGCTGGCCAGGATGATGTCGCCTTTTTCGTTCGGGTGGCTATACCCGGGCGAAAAGCGCACGGCCGCCAGGTAGTCGAGCAGCATTTGCACGGCTTCGCGCCCCCGTTGCGCCTGCACCGGCGAACCGTCGCGTTCGTACAGCAGCGAGAACAGCGCCTTCGCCTTGATCGTGCTTACCACGTCGACCTGGTGGTTGCTCCCGGCGGGGCCGCCTGGCACGAACACGGGTAGCGCCACGACCGCCGGTGATGCGATAAACCCATTCAGGACAGCGCGATGCGTAGCCATCTCCTGTGCATCAGATTCGAACCGGCTGCGTATGGCCGCCAGGTCGCCCACCCGGGCAAACAGGCGCGGATGCTCGCCTGGCGGCGGCAGCACGGTGGGCAGCGGGTACGCGCCATAGCCCTGCGGCACAAAATCGGCGAGCGCCGTCACCAGCAGGCAATCGATGCCCACGCCGCCCTCGCGGTACTGGAGCTTCAGTTCGCGCTCGCCCGCGGCCAGCCAGCGGGTGACGGGCACCCAGGTCCACTGCGCGGCCTGGCCGGCAATGAACGGCACGGAGACGCTGGCATACGCGCCATTGTCGAGCGCCAGGTACAGCGATGCGGCGTCCGCCGCCGGCGCCAGCACGCGCAGCCAGACCGTGTAGTTGCCGTCGCGGGGCACGGCCACCCTGTACGACAACTCGGCCGCCGCACCCGGCGTATCGGCGCGCGCCAGGTCCGACGGCGTGGACAGGTAGCTGCCGCCGGAAATCACATTACTGCCAAGATACTCTTGCGTCCAGGGACCGCCCGGCGCCCCGACTTCCGCCTCGAACATGGCCTCGACGGGAAATGCCGCCGCATGCAGGGGGGGACTGGCCGCCAGCAAGGCGACATGGATCAAATATTGCAACTTGTGACGGCATCGCAGCTTGAACATGGATGGAACTCCAGTTTGTTGTATTTTAAATATTGCCAATAATATACCACCCTGAGTCCGTCTGATTTCATTTTTACAACAAATACTGGCTGCAGCAGCCTGCACGGCGCAAAAAAAAACCGCCCGGTATCACCCGGGCGGTTTTGGCTGGCAATGCGGATCGGTCGCGTGCTAGGCCTGCGATGCCTTCTTCTCGCGCGCCACGAAGTACAGCAGCACGATGATGGCCGCATACGGCAGCAGGGACAAGGCATCCGCGTTCAAGCCCGCATAGAACGGGTTGCCGTGTTCGGCCCAGTCGGCCATCATCTGGTCGAAGTGCGTGAGCACGCCGGCCGTGATCGCAATGATGATGCCGGCCAGCGCGCCGCCGGCGATGTAGCCGGACGCCAGCAGCACGCCAGAGCTGCGGTCGCCCGCCAGCTGGCGCTCTTCTTCATTCAGCTTGGCGTTGTGTTCCAGCTTGTTGTTGCGGCGGTCCGCCAGCCAGCGCACCAGGCCGCCGACGAAGATCGGCAAGGTCGACGACAGCGGCAGGTATACGCCCACCGAGAACGCCAGCGACGGAATGCCGGCCATTTCCAGCACCACGGCGATCATCACACCGAACAGCACCAGGGTCCATGGCAGCTGCTGGTCGAGGATGCCCTTGATGATGTAGGACATCAGCACGGCCTTCGGCGCATCGTATTTCTTTACTTCCGAGCCGTCCGGACGCTTGCTGTAGTGGCCATTGATGCCCGGATCGACCAGATAAGCGAGTTGCCCATCTTCCTTGACAAAATATTTGCCGGCCGGGCCGCCCACGGTATCGGTCTTTTGCCAGACTTTGTACGTGTTGTGGTCGCTCTCGGCTTGCGGGCCATGCAGCTCGCCCGTCACCGTCAGCTTCGATGCATCGACCGTCAGGCCGGGTGCCACTTGCGCGGCCGGCACGTAGACGGTGCTCGCCTCGTTCAGCTTCAGCAGAATCGGACCGAGGATCAGCGCGGACGACAAGGCGCCCGCCAGGATCGCGTACTGCTGCAGGCGCGGCGTGGCGCCCACCAGGTAGCCCGTTTTCAAGTCTTGCGAGGTGGTGCCCGCATTGCTGGCGGCGATGCAGACGATGGCGCCCACCGACAGGGCCGTCACATAGTAACGCCCGCCCGTCCAGCCCATGATCAGGAAGATCAGGCAAGTAAACAGCAAGGTGGCCACGGCCATGCCGGAGATCGGGTTCGACGAGGAGCCGATTTCGCCCGTCAGGCGCGACGAGACGGTGGCGAACAGGAAGCCGAAGACGAGGATCAGCAGCGCACCGAGGAAATTCATGTGCAGCGGCGTGGCGAACGTGATCACGGCGATGATCGACAGGCAGCCGATGATGACCCATTTCAGGGGGATGTCCTGGTCCGTGCGCAGGGTGGAATCGGTCTTGACGCCCTTGCCGATGCCCTTCAGGCCGGCCGACAGGCTGCGCCAGATCATGGGCATGGCGCGCACCAGTGAAATCAGGCCGCCGGCAGCCACGGCGCCCGCGCCGATGTACAGCACGTAGGCGCTGCGCACGTCGTCGGCGCCCATTTCGCTGATCAACTTGGTGCCCGGCGAGAGCACGGTCGTCAGGCTGTCGCCGAAGAACTTGATCATCGGGATCAGCAGCAAATACGACAGCACGCCGCCGGCCGCCATGGTGGCGGCGATGCGCGGGCCGATGATGTAGCCCACGCCCAGCAATTCAGGGGAAATCTCGGCGCCGATGGAGCCGCCCTTGAGCGGCGCGGCAAATTCCACGCCCGGCGTGTCCTTCCAGCCCTTGAACGAGATATTGAAGACTTTATACAGCAAGCCGACGGCGAAACCGCCGAAGATGATCTTGGCGCGGCGCTTGGCGTCCAGCGCGGCGGCCGAATCCTTCTCGATGCTTTCGCCGGCGGCGATGCGCGATTCTTCCGTGGCGGCTGCCTTGAGCACTTCGGCGCAGGCCGTGCCTTCGGGGAATTTGAGCTCCTTGTGCTGGTCGACGATCATGGTGCGGCGCATGGGGATCATCATCAGGATGCCCAGCAGGCCGCCGAGTATACCAACCAGCATGACTCTGGAGATTTCCAGGTCGAAGCCGAGGATCAGGATGGCGGGCATGGTCACGCCCAGGCCGAAGGCCAGCGATTCGCCGGCCGAACCGGCAGTCTGCGTGATGCTGTTTTCCAGGATCGACGAATCCTTGCCGCCCACCTTCTTGGCCAGGCCGAACAGGGTGATGGCGATCACGGCGACGGGAATCGAGGCGCTGACGGTCAGGCCCACCTTCAGCACCAGGTACAGCGAGGAGGCGCCAAAGACCATCCCCAGGATGACGCCCATGAACAGCGCGCGGAAGGTCATCTCGGGCAGCTTCGCATCGGCCGGGATGTACGGCTTCACGGCGCTCGGCATTGCATCTTTTGCCATAAATAAATCCTTAATTGTATAAATTAAACAGCCCGGATTGACGCCCGGGCTATTTGCTTGAAGCCGAGACTATCGCACAGCCGCGTTTCGATGAAAAGGTTTTTTGCTCCCGGTCCCGGCGCCTGGCCCGCGCCGGGAGCGCCGCCGCATTGGTCTATAATCGCTGCCACCGTGCCCTGCACGCTCATGTGAGACTGCCTTGACTGCCAAACGATCCGGATTCCCCTGGCCCTCCCGCCGCGCCACCGTGCGCGGCTTCATCCTCGCCGGCGGCGCCGCGCTGGCCGCCGCCGTGCTGCTGGCCGCTTACCTGTTCCTGTACGTGCGCCCCCGCCTGCCCGAGCTGGGCGTCATCACCGATTACCAGCCGAAGATCCCGCTGCGCGTGTACACGGCCGACAATGTGCTGATCGGCGAATTCGGCGAAGAGCACCGCGACTTCGTGCCGATTGCGCAAGTGCCGGAAATGATGAAAAAAGCCCTGCTGGCCATCGAGGACAGCCGCTTCTACGAACACCACGGCATCGACTTCGTGCGCGCCGGCGGCGCCGTACTGTCGAACCTGCGCCACGGCTTCGGCCATGGCGGCGGCTCCACCATCACCATGCAGGTGGCGCGCAACTTCTTCCTGACGCGCGAAAAAGTCGCCTCGCGCAAGCTCAATGAGATCATGCTGGCCCTGAAAATCGAGGCGGCCCTGTCGAAAGAGCAGATTCTCGAGCTGTACATGAACCAGATGTACCTGGGCCAGCGCTCGTTCGGCTTCGGCAGCGCGGCGCAGACGTATTTCGGCAAACCCTTGTCGGAACTGTCGATCGCGGAAATGGCCATGCTGGCCGGCCTGCCGCAAAACCCGTCGCGCCACAACCCGATCAGCAACCCGAAAAAGGCGCATGCGCGCCAGCAGCTGGTCTTGAAACGCATGCGTGAACTCGATTACATCAGCGAAGGCCAGTACCGGCAGGCGCTGGCGCAGCCGCTGCATATCAATACGCGCGGCAAACAGGGTTTCGACACGCACGCCGAATACGTGGCCGAACTGGCGCGCCAGGCCGTGTTTGCGCAATTCAAGGAAGACAGCTACACCAAGGGCATCAGCGTCTACACGACGATCCTGAAGGCGGACCAGGATGCGGCCTACGCCTCGACGCGCCGCAACGTCATCGCCTACGACCAGCGCCACGGCTACCGCGGCCCGGAAACCTTCATCGACATGCCGGCCGATCCCGAGCAGCGCGACGACGCCATCGATGCTGCGCTGCAAAAACGCCCGGACAGCGACGGCCTGATCGCCGCCGTCGTCACAGAAGTCGCCAGCGGCAAGGTGGTGGCCGACACGGGCGACGGCGACGCCAAGGCCATCACGGGCGACGGCTTGCGCTTTGCCGCCCCCGCCCTGTCCGCCAAGGCGAGCGCCGGCATCAAGCTGCGCCCGGGCGCCGTGATCCGCATCAGCCAGGACGCCAAGGGCAACTGGGCCATCACGCAAGTGCCGCTCGTGGCCGCCGCCTTCGTCTCGCTGGACGCGGACACGGGCGCCTATCACGCCATGGTGGGCGGCTTCGACTACAACCTGCAAAAGTTCAACCACGTCACGCAGGCGTGGCGCCAGCCCGGTTCGGCCATGAAGCCCTTCGTGTATTCGGCGGCGCTGGAAAAAGGCTTTTCGCCGGCCACCCTGATCAACGACGTGCCCCTGGAAATGCAGGCGGGCGGCAAGGTGTGGGCGCCGCAGAATGACGACTTCAAGTTCGACGGCCCCATCACCATGCGCTACGCGCTGGCGCAGTCGAAGAACGTGGCCTCGGTGCGCATCCTGCGCGCGCTGGGCGTGTCGTACACGCACGACTTCCTGGAAAAATTCGGCTTCGATCCGGCCCGCCAGCCCAGCAATCTGACCATGGCGCTGGGCACGGGTTCCGTCACGCCCGTGCAGATGGCGGGCGCCTACGCCCTGTTCGCCAATGGCGGCCACCAGGTGGAACCATACCTGATCGACCGCATCGTCGACGCCAGGGGCACCATCCTGATGCAGACCAAGCCGCCCGCGCCGAACGACGACAAGACCCTGGCGCTGGACCCGCGCAACGCCTTCGTGATGGACAGCATGCTGCGCGAAGTGGCGCGCACCGGCACGGGCGCGGCGGCAACGAAAAAACTGGGCCGCAGCGACATCGCCGGCAAGACGGGTACCACCAGCGACGCCGTCGACGGCTGGTTCGCCGGCTACAGCGGCGGCATCGTGGCGGTGGCGTGGATGGGCTACGACGAACCCAAATCGCTGGGCGGACGCGAATTCGGTTCGACCCTGGCCATGCCGATCTGGATCGACTACATGCGCACGGCCCTGTCAACGCGCCCGCAAGTGACGCGCGACGTGCCGGCGGGCCTGAGCCAGGTCGACGGCGAATGGCTGTACGATGAATTCATCGACATGAATGGCGTGAAGACGCTGGATATGGAGGTGGAAACGCCGACGGACCCGGCGGCACTGCCGGAGACGCTGCCGGTGGAAACCACGAACTGACACAGGTAACTTGTCGGATTACGCTTCGCTAATCCGACCTACCTCTTACTGCATCGATCACCAGTCGTAGGTCGGGTTAGCCAGGACGGCGTAACCCGACAGGTGCCGCAGAGGTTTACACCGTATCTTGTCGGATGACGCTTCGCCAATCCGACCTGCCTCTTACTGCATCAATCACCAGTCGTAGGTCGGGTTAGCCGGGACGGCGTAACCCGACAGGTGCCGCAGAGGTTTACACCGTATCTTGTCGGATTGCGCTTCGCCAATCCGACCTGCCTCTTACTGCATCAATCACCAGTCGTAGGTCGGGTTAGCCGGGACGGCGTAACCCGACAAGTGCCGCCGAGGTTTACGCGGCGGTCATGCTCAAATATCCGCGCACCGTACCGACTACGCTGTCGGCAAAATCGTCGACATTGACCTTCGCCGCGCGGTACTTCCAGCGTTTCACGTACCAGTCCTGGAACAGGGCCAGGCAGTGCGCCGCCAGCAGGGTGGGATCGCCCTGCGGCTTCGGTTCGATTTCGGCGATGGTGGCGGCGATCAGGGTCTGCACATACAGCTCGGAATTTTTCGCCATGCTGCGCTGCTCCACCTGCAGCACGCGCGAATCCATGAAGACGAAATAAAACCACGGCTGCAGCACTTCGGACAGGTAGATCGACGAGCGTATCATCGCCTCCAGGCGGTCCAGCGGCGACTTCACGTCAACGAACAGCAGCGGCAAGGCTTGCGTGGCGTGGCGCACCACGTCCTCGATCATTTCGGCCAATTGATCCTTGCTGGTGATGTAGCCATACAGGCCGCCCATCGACAGCCCCGTTTCGCGGCACAGGTCGCGCAAGCTCATGGCGCGGAAACCCACGTCATTGGCCAGGCGAAAGGTGGCGACGAAGATGCGTTCGAGATTTTCCAGCGCCGGCTTGCGGCGTTTGACGCCGATGCGCTCCGCGTGGCGGTCAAGAATATATTCCCAGATGTTTTCGCCATTCAAAGGCGTCATCTGCTGAAACTGTTCAAAATTAAAATGGGTCGACAAGTGCATTCCCAAGTAACGGTGTATGAGCAATGTAAGACAGCACCTGGGCGGCGCTGCAAGACGGCGGGACGGCGGATGCGGGGCCGATTATAGCTCAGGAAAACAACTATTTGACCTTTCAACTATGCAATGGGCCCATACGCAACGCCAAATGCGCACAGTTATTGCGCTGCATCATGTAATTCACAGCAATTTAAATCCAGCAATGCTACATTCAATAAACCGAGCGCTCGCTATTTTTAATGCATCGAGAATGTAAGGAGTGCACGGTTCATCGCTACAGCATCGACATTTCCACTATTCAATAATAACGGAGACAAAATGAAGACTCGCTTTTGGCAACTGCTATCCACCCTGCTGTTTTCCCTCGCCATCCTGCCCGGCAGCGCCGGCGCCGCCGGCTACACGCAAACGAAGTACCCGATCGTGCTCGTGCACGGCCTGTTCGGCTTCGACAAGCTGGGACCCGTCGACTATTTCTATGGCGTGTCCGACGCCCTGCGCAGCGGCGGCGCGCAAGTGTATGTGACCACCGTCTCGGCCGCCAACAGCACGGAAGTGCGCGGCGAGCAGCTGCTGTCGCAGGTGCGGCAAATCCTCGCCGCCACCGGCGCGGCCAAGGTCAACTTGATCGGCCACAGCCACGGCGGCCCCACGGCCCGCTATGTCGCCTCCGTGCGGCCCGACCTGGTGGCGTCCGTCACCAGCGTGGCCGGCGTCAACAAGGGTTCCAAGGTGGCCGATATCCTCAGCGGCGCCATTCCCAACACCAGCGGCGCGCTGGGCAATGCGCTCGCTTCCCTGATCGGCATTTTGTCGGGCAACAAGGGCTTGCCGCAAAACGCGGGCGCCTCGCTCGCCTCGCTGTCCACGGCCGGTTCGCTGGCCTTCAATAGCCGCCATCCGCAAGGCGTGCCCACCTCCTCCTGCGGCGAAGGGGCCTACCAGGTGCAGGGCGTGCACTACTTTTCGTGGAGCGGCGCGCAACCGTACACGAATGTACTCGACGTGGGCGACCCGGCGCTGGCGGCCATCAGCCTGGCCTTCGGCGGCGTGAAGAACGATGGTCTGGTCAGCAGCTGCTCCAGCCACCTGGGCAAGGTGATCCGCGACGACTACGCCATGAACCACCTCGATGAAGTCAACCAGTTCGTCGGCATCGTCAACCTGTTCGAGACGAACCCCGTCACCGTCTTCCGCCAGCAGGCCAACCGCCTGCAAGGCCTGGGACTGTAAGGAGGCTGCGATGCGCACGAACGCGAGATGGCTCATCGGCGGCAGCCTGGCGGCCCTGGTCCTGTACCTGGCATTGCGGCCGGGGGAGCCGCCCGCTCCGCCGCCGGAGAAGGCGGAACCGGACCTGTTCGCGTTCGTGCGCTCGATGGAAGGCACGCGCCCCGACGGCAACGTGACGGTGGCCGCCGGCGACAAGCTGGTGGTCGACGCGGAACTGGGGCACCTGTTCGACTACTACCTGGCGGGCCTCGGTGAAAAACCGCTGGCCGCCATCCGCAGCCAGATCGAGGCGGAACTGGACCGGCGCCTCGCGCCCGTCCCCGCCCGCGAAGCCAAGCGCCTGCTGGGCGCTTACCTGGCCTACAAGCAGGCGCTGGCCGGCGCGGAACAGGCCTTGCCGGCGCAGGCCGATCCCGCCGTGGCGGCGCGCGCGCGCCTGCAAGCGATGCGCGCCCTGCGCGGCAATTATTTTACGCCCGAGGAAAGCGCAGGCCTGTTCGGCGCCAGCGACGCATATGACGACGATGCCGTGGCGCGCATGGCTATCCTCGGCGACACCTCGCTCGACGAGGCGCAGCGCCAGGCGCAACTGGCCGTGCTGGACCAGAAAATGTCGCCCGCCCAGCGCGATGCGCGCGACGCACCCGTCAGGGTGGCGCAGCTGGACGCCTCGGTGAAGGCGTTGCGGGCCCAGGGCGGCGGCGAGAATGAAGTCTACCGCCTGCGTGCCAGCACCTTCACGCCGGCGGCGGCGGCGCGCCTGGCGGAACTGGACCGCGAGGAATCGCAGTGGCAGCAGCGCATCATCGCGTATCAGGCGCAGAAGGCGCAGCAGGCCGGCCTGCCCGGCGGCGCGCAGGATGCGGCAGCCCTGCAGCAGCTGCGCGACGCCAGTTTCACGCCGGAGGAACAGCGCCGGCTGGGCGCCTACGAATAGCCATCAAGCCAGCTGCGCCAGCAAAGCTGCTGCCGCCATCACGTCCGTGGTGTCGCGCCCCTGCCGGTAACCGGCATGGAGCGGGGCCAGCATGGCATGCGCGGCGGCGCCGTAGCCTTGCGCCTGCATCACGGCCGCCAGGCTGGTGGCGCAGCGCAGCTCCCAGCCCGGCGCCTGCTGGCCCCGGGCAAGCTGCAGCGCTTCTTCCAGCTGCACGCGCACCGCTTCCAGGCCGGCCGCATCGTCTTGCGCCAGCGCCCGCCAGCGGTGGTTCGCGTCGCGGCGCAGCACTTCCGGCGCGCTCCATGGCGCCAGGCCCGTGCGTGCGCGCCGCAGCGCCTGGCTATCGGCAGCCGCGTCGTGCAGAGTGGCCATCAAATCGATCTGTATCGGCCAGCTGCGCACGGCAGGCCAGGGAAATTCCGTCAGCGTATCGCCCGCGTCGAGCAGCCGCTGGTAGGCGGCGCCCCAGGCGCTCCAGTACAGCAAGCCATAGCGGGCCGCATGCTCGCACAGCAGGCAAGTCCAGACATGCGCCAGTCCCCGCTGCCCGCACCACAGGGCGACGGGAATGGCATTGATGGCCAGCGCCACGCACAGCGTGACGCCATTGTGCTCGAAACCCACCGTCACCGCCTCGCGCGCCAGCGCCAGTGCGTCATCGGGGCGGCCCTGCATCCACAGGCAGCGCGCCAGCGTGCCGCGCAGGCAAACCTGGTGATCGGCCAGCAAGGCGTGGTTGAAGCCAAGCTGCCCGGCGCCCTCGGGATGCGCGAGCACCATGCGCGCCAGCGCCGCCGACTCCGCGTAGCGTCCGCGCAAGTACTCGCCCGCCGAGCGCATGCGCGCCAGCACCAGCCGCATCGCCGTGTCGTCGCGCGCTTCGCACAGGAGGGCCAGCTGGGCCACGTAACTGTCGGCGCGCTGGAAATCGGCGAGCTGCAGGCTGCAGATCCACATGCCGCAAATCGCTTCCGCACGGCGGCTGTCATCGTCCGTGCGCATGGCCAGCGCATAACCGCGCTGGAACGAACGCAGCATGGTGCCGGTGACGCCCTGCGTATGCAGCAGCAGGTGCGCCTGCGAGGCATGCAGCTGCATCTCGCTGTCGGGGTCATCCACTGCCTGCGCGGCCATGCACTCGAGCGCCCGCGCGACGCGCACGCGGTATTCATCCATCAGCGACAGCTGATAGAACAGGGGTTGCGCAGCCAGGGTCAGGGCCACGCCCAGCGCCACGTCGCCCTCCTCGCCGAAGGTCCAGTCGATGGCGGCCCGAAGGTCATCCACATGGCGGCCGTAGCGCGCGCTCCAGTGCGCCGGCAGCATGCTCTCCCAGTCGGCGGCGATGCGTCCGGCCAGGCCAAGGCAATGGCGCGCATGGCGCCGCAGCACGGCGCTGGCGTCCCCGCCCGCGGCCAGCTGCGCGCTAGCATAGGCGCGCGTGGTGTCGAGCAGGCGGTAATACACGTGCTGGCAGCAAAATTCGATGCTGACGAGGGACTTGGCCGCCAGATCGGCCAGCGTGTCGAAGACGTCGCAACCCGCCACGGCGCTGGCCGACTCCAGGCGGAAGCGGCTCTTGAACACGCTCAGCGCCTGCAGCACCTGGCGCTCTTGCGCGTCGAGCAGGCAGTAGCTCCAGTCCAGGGTGGCGCGCAGGGTCTGGTGCCGCAAGGGCATGTTGCGCGCCCCGCGCGTGAGCAGGCGAAAGCGGTCGTCGAGCTGGCGGCGCAATTCATGCAAGCCGAAATGGCCGATGCGCCCGGCCGCCAGCTCCAGCGCCAGCGGGATGCCGTCGAGCCGCCGGCAAATGTCCACCACCACGGGCACATCGGCGTCGGCCAGCACGAAAGCATCGTCGACGGCCGCGCAGCGTTCGCAAAACAGCTGCACCGCGGCGAAATGCCGGGCCGCCGCCGCATCGGGCACGGCATCGGCCGGCGGCAATTCCAGCGCGGGCAGGCGCTGCAGCTGCTCGCTGGTGATGCGCAGCGGCTCGCGGCTGGTGGCCAGCACGTGCAGCAACGGCGCGCCCTTGAGCAAGGCGTCGGCCAGCATGGCGGCCGCGCCGATCACGTGCTCGCAGTTATCGAGCACGATCAGCATGTGGCGCGGGCGCAGGTAGGCCAGCAGGACCGGCATGGCGTCGCCGGCCGGCACCGCCACCCCCAGCGCCGTGGCCAGCGCCAGCGGCACCAGGCGGGCCTCGTCCAGCGGCGCCAGGTCGACGAAACACACACCATCGGCATAGCGGCGCAGCACGCGCGTGGCCAGGACGACAGCCAGCGTGGTCTTGCCGATACCGCCCGGACCGGCAATGCACAGCAGGCGCAATTGCAGCAGCTGGTTGGCCATCGTTTGCAGCGCCTCGGCGCGGCCCAGCATGCGCGTCAGCATGACGGGCAGGTTGTGCCGCGGCTCGACGCCCGCCGTTCCGGGCGCCGGCTGGCCCGTGTGCGCCAGCGGCGCCAGGAAGCCATAGCCGCGCCCGGGAATGGTGGTGATGTAGCGCTGGCCATCGCGGCCATCGCCGAGCGCCTTGCGCAGCGCCGCCAGGTGCACGCGCAAGGTCGCGTCGTCGACCACGGCATTGGGCCAGACGATGGCCACCAGTTCATGCTTGTCGACGATGTCGCCGGCGCGCTCCAGCAGGGCCAGCAGCAAGTCCATGGCCCGGCTGCCCAGGCGCAGCGCGCGATCGCCCTCGAACAGCACGCGTTCTAGCGGCAAAAGGCGAAACGGGCCGAAGACATAGGCCGGGACGGGACTGTTTATCATTCTTGCGTGGGGGAGAAGTGTTAAAGCATGCGGCTTGCAGTGGCCATATTTTACTGAGCATCCACGCCAGGCCGCATGGCGCCATGTTTCGGCACTGTTACAAGGCCGGCCGGCGCACCGTCGGCCAGCAGTGCGGCCACGTCGGCCGCGGACGCCGGGCGGTGCAGGTAAAAGCCCTGCACCTGGGGGCAGCCCAGCCGCCGCAGCCGCGCCAGCTGCTCGCCGTTTTCCACGCCTTCGGCCAGCACCTGCAAGCCCAGGCCGCGCGCCAGCGCAATGGTCGAGGCGACGATCACAGTGTCACTATCTGCGCTGCCTGCGCTGCCCAGGTCGCGGATGAAGCAGCGGTCGATCTTGATGGTGTGAATCGGCAGCATCCTGACATGGCTGAGCCCCGAATGGCCGGTGCCATAGTCATCGAGCGAAATGGCCAGGCCCAGCGCGCGCAGCCGGCGCAAGACCTGCGTCGCCTGCGCCATGTCGTCGATGCAGCAGCTTTCCGTCACTTCCAGCTCCAGCAGGCCAGGCGCGATGGCGTGCCGCCGCAGGCAGCGCAGCACGAAGTCCGGCAAGTGCGACTGGCACAGCTGGCGCGCCGAGACATTCACCGCGACAGGCACCAAGGGCAGGCCCGCCGCGCGCCACTGCGCCAGCTGGCGGCAGGCGGCATCGATACCCCAGTTGCCCAGCGCGACGATGGCGTCAGTCTGCTCGGCCAGGCCGATGAATGCATTCGGGTAGATCAGGCCGTGGCGCGGGTGGTCCCAGCGCAGCAGCGCTTCCAGACCCACCAGGCGCAGTTGCGCCGTATCAAACTTGCCCTGGTAGTGAAAACAGAATTCGCCGTCGCCGATGGCGCTGTCCAGGCGCGCCTGCAGCTCGCGGCTGCGCGCCGACACCATGCGCGTGCCGCCGCGCCCATTCAGCGCCCGCCACAGCATGGCGCAGCCCGGCGCCAGCGCCGCCAGTCCCACCAGCGCCACGTGACGCGGCTGCGCATCGTCCAGCCAGATGCCCAACGGCAGGCAGACGGCCAGCGCAGCGCACAGCAGCGCCCGCGTGCGCGGGCCGTGCCAGAACCTTGCCAGGCGCGCCACTAGGCCAGCAGGCGCGGCACGGCCGGCGCGCTCCGGCGCGGCAAGGCGTGCGCCGGCCCCTGCTGCAGGTGAAACACGCTGACCACCTGCAGCAGGTTCGCCGCCTCGCCTTCCAGCGATTGCGACGCGGCCGCAGCTTCCTCCACCAGGGCGGCGTTCTGCTGCGTCACTTCGTCCATCTGCACGACGGCCTGGCTGACCTGGCCGATGCCCGTGCTTTGCTCGGCGCTGGCAGCCGTGATGTCGGCCACCATCTGGCTCACGCGCCCCACGGCCGCCACCACTTCCTGCATGGTGGCGCCGGCCTGTGCAACCAGGGCCGCGCCCGCGTCGACCTGCTGGGTGGAATTGGCGATCAGGGCGCGGATGTCGCGCGCCGCCGCCGCGCTGCGCTGCGCCAGGCTGCGCACTTCCGTTGCCACGACGGCAAAGCCGCGCCCCTGCTCGCCCGCGCGCGCCGCTTCCACGGCCGCGTTCAAGGCCAGGATATTCGTCTGGAAGGCCAGCATGTCGATCACGCCGATGATGTCGGCAATCTGCGACGATGACGCGCTGATGGCGTCCATCGTGTGGATCACCTGGCCCACGGCTTGCCCGCCGGCGCCGGCGATGTTCGCCGCCTCGACGGCCAGGATGCTGGCATGGCGGGCATTGTCCGCGTTCTGCTGCACGGTGGAGCTGAGCTCCTCCATGGCCGACGCGGTCTGTTCGAGCGAACTGGCCTGCTCCTCGGTGCGCGACGACAGGTCGCTATTGCCGGCCGCGATCTGCGACGAGGCCGTGGCGATGGTGTCGGTGCCGCTGCGTACCCGCTGCACGATCTCGAGCAGGTTGCCGTTCATGATGCACAGCGCGTCGAGCAGCTTGCCCGTTTCATCGCCGCCGTGGCGGCCGAAGGTCGATGTCAGGTCGCCGGCGGCCACGGTCTGCGCCACGGTCAAGGCATGGCGCAGCGGATGGACGATGCTGCGCGTGACCAGCCATGCCGTCACCAGCGAGAAACCGATGGCCAGGGCGCTCAGCGCCAGCATCATGGTGCGCGCCGACAGATATTCTGCGTGCACCTGGGCGCCCGCCTCTTCCATGCGGTCGTGCTGGTGCGTGATCAAGGTTTCCAGCGCCGCCATGTAGCGCAGCTGGTCGTTGCGCACGGTACCGAGCAGCAGCTCCGCCGCCTCGTCGCGCGCATCGGCCTCGAGCAGGGCCAGCACCTTGTCGCGGCCCTCGTTGAAGGTGGCGCGCGCCTGCGTCACGGCCGCCATCAGCGCGCGTCCCTGCTCCGACAGCACGATGCGTTCGAGCTGCGCCAGGCGCTGCTCCGTGTCCGCGCCCGCCCTGGCGATGCTCGCGCGCTCCTGCGCCAGCTGCTGCGGCTCCGTCATCAGCAGCAGGTTGCGCGAGGAGCGCGCGATGATGTTGACATTCTTGATGATGTCGTTGGCCAGCACGGTTTTCGGATACTTGTCATCGATCACGTCGCGCATGCGCAGCTCCAGGCTGGACAGGTGCAACATGCCCAGCGCGGCAGTCGCCAGCAGCAGCAAGGTCAACAACGCAAAAGAGCAGCGCAGGCGCGTGCCGATTTTCATATTTGCCATCATTATTCGCATCCTTCAATGTGGTGCATCATCGGTCACCGCGCCGGGCTCGCATGCAAGGCTGACGGCAATGGCTGCCGCCTGCCACGAATGGCTGGACGCAGCAGGCGGAGGGGTCAGCCGGGATGTGGCCGAGGCGGGAACAAGGGTGGTACGGCAGGCAGTGTGAGTTATCTCACAAGCAATGTCGCGTTAAGTTTTGAAAAGATTTGCTTAGATGACAAAACAGCTATTTTTATAACGCTGTTTTTTTAGTAAGTAGTAACCGCAGTGCGGGCTTGGGCGCACATGCAAAAACGGCCGCACAGGGCGGCCGTCCGGTCAGCGCATCCTGGCGCCGTCAATCCGTCAATCCGTCAGAACACTTCCCACTCGTCGTCGCGCGATGCGCTCTGGCGCTGGGACGGCACGGCGCGCAAGGCCGGGCGGCCTGCAGCGGGACGTGATGCGGGAGGCGATGCCGGACCCGTTGCGGGACGCCTGGGCGCGGCGCTGGCCACCGCGGCGCGCGGCGCGGCAGGCTTCACGCGCGCGGCCGGCGCCTGTGCGCCATCGAGCTTGAAGACGCTGACCACCTGGGCCAGCTGGCCCGATTGCTCCTGCAAGGATTCGGCTGCAGCGGCCGCCTCTTCCACCAGGGCCGCGTTTTGCTGCGTCACCTGGTCCATCTGGCCGATGGCCTGGTTGATCTGGTCGATGCCCGAGCTTTGCTCCTGCGTCGCCAGGCTGATCTCCGCCATGATGTCCGTCACGCGCTGCACGCTGGAGACGATTTCGGCCATCGTGCTGCCCGCCTCGGCCACCAGCTTGCTGCCCGTGTCGACGGCCACGACGGAGTCGCCGATCAGGGTCTTGATTTCCTTGGCGGCCGCCGCCGAGCGTTGCGCCAGATTGCGCACCTCGGTGGCCACCACGGCAAAGCCGCGTCCCTGCTCGCCCGCGCGCGCCGCTTCCACGGCCGCATTCAGGGCCAGGATATTCGTCTGGAAGGCGATGCCGTCGATGACGGAAATGATGTCGACGATCTTGCGCGACGAGTCGTTGATGGCGTCCATGGTTTCGACCACCTTGCCCACCACGGCGCCGCCCTTCACGGCCACGCCCGAGGCGGAGAGCGCCAGCTGATTCGCTTGCTGGGCGTTGTCGGCGTTCTGCCGCACGGTCGACGTCAGCTCTTCCATCGACGATGCCGTCTCTTCCAGCGAACTGGCCTGCTCTTCCGTGCGCGAGGACAGGTCCAGGTTGCCGCTGGCAATTTCCGACGAGGCCGTGGCAATCGTCTCCGTGCCGCTGCGCACCTGGCCGACGATGCTGACCAGGCTGGAGTTCATATCTTTCAGCGCCTGCAGCAGCTGGCCCGTTTCTTCCGTTGTGTGCACCTCGATGTGGCTGGTCAGGTCGCCCGAGGCCACCGTTTGCGCCACTTTCACGGCCGAATTGATCGGCTGCGTGATGGCCCGCGTGATGTAGGCGGCGCAGCCGATGCCCAGCGCGGAAGCCAGCAAGCCGAGGATCACCATCAGGCTTTCCGAGCGGATCACGGCCGCGCTGCCTTCCTTGACGCTGGCATCGGCCACGCCGTTATTGAGCTTGATGATCTCGTTGAGCGTGGCTTCGGCCTTGCTGAACAGGCTGCGCGAATCCTGGTACTGCTTGTAAAACGCCACGAACAGCTCTTTCTGCCGCGGCTCGTCGCGGTTGTCGGCCAGCTGGCGCAGGATGGCGCGCACCTTGTCGTCATCGCCCTTCCAGGCCGCCCATTCGTCCAGGAAGCGCTTCCACAGCACGGCTTCCTCGGGGGTTTGCGGCAGCGGCTCGTACAGCTTGCGGCCTGCCTCGATATTGCTCCAGGCCTTGGTGCGCAGCTGCAGCGCTTCCGCGAACTTGTCCTGTGCCTGGTAATTGTTTTCATAGATGGCGGCCGTCAGGGTGGCGGCGGCGACGGCCGTCTGGCCCTCGTTCATCATCATCAGGCCCTGGATCGACGGCAGGCGCACCACGCCGATCTCATTGACGGCGGTCCCCACGGTGGCGATGCCCGTGTAGCCGCTGATGCCCACCACCAGCAAGGCCACCATCATCACGGCAACGAGCGTCGCCAGCTTCCATTTGATCAGTAAATTCTTAAACATGGCTAGGTCCTTTATAAAGTCACGACGACTGCTGGCGAGGTTGGGGCTGGCATGTTCGAGTAAAACAGCTGACACTTGTATAAAGGTGGCGGGGATAGGGCGTACGCTTCGTTACAATTGGCGAGATTTCATAAGTGAAAGCATAGTGGAAAACGGGCGCGCTGGCTGCTACATACTTGATACAAAACAAGATTTCTTTCTTTACTGTGGCGTGTATTGCACACGGGATAGAAAAAACGGCTTGGCGCCCCGCTTTGGTGCAAAAAATCCCGATACGCCACTATTGGCTACGCAGTTGATAGTCGTATAAGATGAGCAACAAGCAAACAACAGGCAGACCATGGCTTATCCTATCGAACACAAACTGGTGATCGGGGTCGCTTCCAGCGCCCTGTTCGACCTGGCCGAATCGCACCAGGTCTACCTCGACAGCGGCCCCGAGGAATACCGCAAATACCAGGAAGCGCATATCGACACGGTCCTGCCGCGCGGCGTGGCCTTCCCCTTCATTCGCCGCTTCCTGAACATCAACAAGCACTACCCGCGCCAGTCGCCCGTGGAAGTGGTGCTGTTTTCGCGCAATTCGCCGGAAACGGGCTTGCGCGTCATGCATTCCATCGCCCACTACGGCCTCGATATCTCGCGCGCCGCCTTCATGACGGGCAAGTCGCCCTACCCTTACCTGCCCGCCTTCAACGCCTCGCTCTTTCTCAGCGCGAACGAGGACGACGTGCGCAGCGCGCTGGCCTGCAACTATCCGGCCGGCCTGGTGCTGCCATCGCGCACGGAAGACGACGAAAACGACGAGGAACTGCGCGTGGCTTTCGATTTCGACGGCGTGATCGCCGACGACGAGGCGGAAACCGTGTTCAAGCGCAACAATGACGTCGATGAATTCCACGCCCATGAAACCCTGAACGTGGGCACGCCGCACCGCCCCGGCCCGCTGGCCGACCTGTTCCAGAAGCTGGCCACCATGCAGCGCCTGGAAGAAAAGGCGCAGCGGCGCGACCCCGGCTACAAGAAGATCCTGCGCATCGCCATCATCACGGCGCGCAACGCGCCCTCGCACGAACGGGTCGTGACGACCCTGAAAAGCTGGGGCGTGGCGGCCGACGAGACGTTTTTCCTCGGCGGCATGGACAAATCGCGCGTGCTGTCCGTGTTCAAGCCGCATATCTTCTTCGACGACCAGTTGAGCCACCTGAAATCGGCGGGCGGAACCATCCCGATGGTGCATGTTCCGTTCGGCATTGCGAATGTCCGCGCAGGATAAAACCTGCTGCGCGTCGCGCCTTGCGGCCTGCGATGCTCACCGTACTAACGTACGGCTGCGCTTCTTGACCACAAATCGCTGCCGCTCGCGACGGTTTTCTCAAGCGCGGAGGTGCGGGCGATGGTCTATAATCTCGCCTGTCAGCGCCGTCACTGGCGGCGCGGCGCGCATCACAGCTGTTCCACTCAACTGCCTCTGCCACTAGTGTCATCGCCTGCATGTCCTTAGACTTAACGAAAGCCCTCCCCAAGCCCGGCAACCGCTACGCGCTGCCCGCCCTGTATGGTTCATCCGACGCCTATGCCCTGGCGCTGGCCGCACTGGAATTGAAAGCGCGGGGCCAGATGCTGGCCGTGGTGGTGGCGCAGGCCAGCGACGGCCAGCGCCTGCTCGATGAAATCCCGTGGTTTGGCGGCAAGGAACTGCGCTGCCATCTGCTGCCGGACTGGGAAACCCTGCCCTACGACGCCTTTTCGCCGCACCAGGATCTGGTCTCCGAGCGCCTGGCCACCCTGCACGAAATCCAGACGCGCCAGTGCGACGTGCTGATTGTGCCTGCCACCACGGCGCTGGTGCGCCTGGCGCCGCCGTCCTTCCTGGCCGCCTACACCTTCTTCTTCAAGAAGGGTGAAACGCTGGACGAGGCGCGCCTGAAGTCGCAGCTGACCCTGGCCGGCTACAGCCATGTGTCGCAAGTGATGTCGCCGGGCGAATACTCGGTGCGCGGCGGCCTGCTCGACCTGTTCCCCATGGGGTCCGCCCTGCCCTACCGGCTCGACCTGTTCGGCGACACCATCGAAACCATCCGCACCTTCGACGCCGACACCCAGCGCTCGCTCTACCCCGTGCATGAAGTGCGGCTGCTGCCGGGCCGCGAATTTCCCATGGACGAAGCGGCGCGCACCACCTTCCGCAACCGCTGGCGCGAGCAATTCGAAGGCGACCCGTCGCGCTCCGTCGTCTACAAGGACATCAGCAGCGGCATTGCCTCGGCCGGTATCGAATACTATCTGCCCCTGTTCTTCGAGCAGACGGCGACCCTGTTCGACTACCTGCCGCCCGACGCCTCGCTGGCCCTGGTGGGCGAGATCGACGCCGCCATCGGCCGCTTCTGGACCGATACCCAGTCGCGCTACCGCTTCCTGAAGGCGGACCGCGAGCGGCCGATCCTGCCGCCCGAGTCGCTGTTCCTGTCCGACGAGCAGTTCTTCGGCCTGGCCAAGCCCTACCCGCGCCTGGCGATTGCCAAATCGAACGATGCGCTGGCGTCCGAACTGTCGGCGCCGATTCCCAACATCGCCGTCAACCGCCGCGCCGACGACCCGCTGGCCAACCTGCGCAGCTATCTGCTGCAAGCGGGCCGCCGCGTGATGATCTGCGCCGAATCGAACGGCCGCCGCGAAACCCTGCAGCAGTACTTCAGCGAATACGACCTGCAGCTGACACCGGTGGAAGGCAGCGACGGTTTTCTGCAGTCCGACGCCAAGCTGATGCTGGGCGTGGCGCCGCTTCACGCGGGTTTCGAGCTGTTTACGCCGGAAGGAAATCTATCCTTCATCACCGAGACGGAGCTGTATGCCGGTTCCGGCCGCCGGGTCGGCACCAAGAAACAGGAAGGCGTGACGCAGGTCGAGTCGATGGTGCGCGACCTGTCCGAGCTGAAAATCGGCGACCCCGTGGTGCACATCAACCACGGCATCGGGCGCTACATGGGCCTGACCAGCATGGACCTGGGCGAAGGCGAGACGGAATTTTTGCACCTCGAGTACGCGAAGGACACGAAACTGTACGTGCCCGTATCGCAGCTGCATGTGATCTCGCGCTATTCGGGCGCCTCGCCGGAAGACGCGCCGCTGCATTCGCTCGGCTCGGGCCAGTGGGAAAAGGCGAAGAAGCGCGCCGCCGAACAGGTGCGCGACACGGCCGCCGAACTGCTCAACCTGTACGCGCGCCGCGCGCTGCGCCAGGGCCACTCGTTCGAATTCTCGTCGCACGACTACCAGCGCTTCGCCGACAGCTTCGGCTTCGACGAGACGCCGGACCAGGCCGAGGCGATCCACAACGTCATCAAGGACATGACGTCCGGTAAGCCGATGGACCGCCTCGTCTGTGGCGACGTCGGCTTCGGCAAGACGGAAGTGGCGCTGCGCGCCGCCTTCATCGCCGTCATGGGAGGCAAGCAGGTGGCCATCCTGGCGCCCACTACCCTGCTGGCCGAGCAGCACGCGCAAACCTTCGCCGACCGCTTCGCCGACTGGCCCGTGCGTATCGCGGAATTGTCGCGCTTCCGCACAGGCAAGGAGATCACGCAGGCGTTCAAGGGCATGGCCGACGGCACCATCGACATCGTCATCGGCACACATAAACTGCTGTCGGACGACGTGAAATTCACGCGCCTGGGCCTCGTCATCATCGATGAGGAACACCGGTTCGGCGTGCGCCAGAAGGAAGCCTTGAAAGCCTTGCGTGCGGAAGTGGACGTGTTGACCCTGACGGCCACGCCGATCCCGCGCACCCTGGGCATGGCGCTGGAAGGCTTGCGCGACTTTTCCATCATCGCCACGGCGCCGCAAAAGCGCCTGGCCATCAAGACGTTCGTCCGCAGCGAGGGCGAAGCCATCATCCGCGAAGCATGTTTGCGCGAACTCAAACGCGGTGGCCAGATCTACTTCCTGCACAACGAGGTGGAAACCATCCAGAACCGCCTGGCCATGCTGACGGAACTGCTGCCCGAGGCGCGCATCGCCGTGGCGCACGGCCAGATGCACGAGCGCGACCTGGAAAAGGTCATGCGCGACTTCGTCGCCCAGCGCTTCAATATCCTGCTGTGCACGACCATCATCGAGACGGGCATCGACGTGCCGACGGCGAACACCATCATCATGCACCGCGCCGACAAGTTCGGCCTGGCGCAGCTGCACCAGCTGCGCGGCCGCGTGGGCCGCTCGCATCACCAGGCCTACGCCTACCTGCTGGTGCACGACGTGCAGGGCCTGACGAAACTGGCGCAGCGCCGCCTGGACGCCATCCAGCAGATGGAAGAACTGGGCAGCGGCTTTTACCTGGCCATGCACGACCTGGAAATCCGCGGCGCCGGCGAGGTGCTGGGCGAGAGCCAGTCGGGCGAGATGACGGAAATCGGCTTCCAGCTGTATTCGGACATGCTCAACGAAGCCGTGCGCTCGCTGAAAGCCGGCAAGGAGCCGGACCTGGCCGCGCCGCTGGCCTCGACCACCGAGATCAACCTGCACGTGCCCGCCCTGCTGCCGGCCGACTTCTGCGGCGACGTGCACGAGCGCCTGTCGATCTACAAGCGCCTGGCCAACTGCGCCACGCAAGAGAAGATCGACGATATCCAGGAAGAACTGATCGACCGCTTCGGCAAGCTGCCCGACGCCGTCAGGGCCCTGGTCGAGACGCACCGCCTGCGCATCGCGGCAAAAACCGTGGGCATCGTCAAGATCGACGTGCATGGCGAGGCGGCCACCCTGCAATTCATGGCCAAGCCGCCCATCGACCCGATGCGCATCATCGGCTTGATCCAGAAGAACCGCCACATCAAGCTGCATGGCCAGGACAAGCTGAAAATCACGGCAGCCATGCCGGACCTGGCCGCGCGCGTGACGCAGATCAAGACCACCATCAAGCAATTGACGGTGTAGACCATTTCGACCATTTATGCAGGCCTGACCCATGACCAATACCACAACCATCACCATGAACCTGATCCTGCAGGGTCTCGACGGCGATAGCGCCCGCCTCGAGCGCATCGCCGCGCTGGCCGCGCCCACGTCCGTCACGCGCCTCGGGCCGAATGCCGTGCGCTGCGAGCAGATCGCCTATTCGCCAGCCCTGCGCCCCACCATCGAAGTGGCGGCCCAGGCGGCGCAGCTGGACGCGACCTACATGATGGGCCAGCGCGAACTTGCCGAATTCAAGCTGGTGGCGATGGACATGGATTCGACGCTGATCACCATCGAGTGCATCGATGAAATCGCCGACATGCAAGGCCTCAAACCGCAAGTGGCGGCCATCACGGAAGCGGCCATGCGCGGCGAACTCGATTTCGCGGCCAGCCTGAAGCAGCGCGTGGCCCTGCTCGAAGGCCTCGATGCCTCGGCCCTGCAGCGCGTCTACGACGAGCGCCTGAAGCTGTCGCTCGGTGCCGAGAAGATGCTGGCGGCCGTGCAGGCGGCCGGCCTGAAAACCCTGCTGGTCTCGGGCGGTTTTACCTTCTTCACCGAGCGCCTGAAAGAGCGCCTCGGCCTCGACTACACGCACGCGAACGAACTGGAAATCGTCGACGGCAAGCTGACGGGCAAGGTGTTAGGGGGCATCGTCGACGCGGAGGAAAAGCAGCGTACGGTGGAGCGCGTGTGCGCGGAACTGGGCATTTCCCCATCGCAGGCCATCGTCATGGGCGACGGCGCCAACGATTTGAAGATGATGGGCATCGCCGGCCTGTCCGTGGCCTTCCGCGCCAAGCCCGTGGTGCGCTCGCAAGCCGACGTGGCGCTGAACTTTGTGGGACTCGATGGCTTGCTCAACGTGTTGAGCTGAGCCGGGGCCAAGTTCGCGGCGCCGGACGGTGCGCGCACGATGGTATAAGTTTACTATATTGCAAACTTATATTCACCCCGCCAGCCCACCGTGAAAGAACACCGCATGCCGCCACCGCTGCCAGAAGAAATACAACGCCACCTGGATATGTTCGTCGCCGCCGCGCAAACGGCCTTCGGCGCCGACCTGGCCGCCGCCGTGCTGTTTGGCTCGGCCGCCGACGGCCAGTTGCGCGCCACATCCGACGTCAATCTGCTGTTGCTGCTCAAGCGTTTTACGCCGCAGGCGGCCGATGCGCTGCGCGCTCCCTTGCGCCTGGCGCACGCCGCCATCGACTTGCAGGTGATGTTCCTGCTCGAGAGCGAATTGACGCAGGCCGCCGACGCCTTCGCCGTGAAGTTCGCCGACATCATCGCGCGCCACCGGGTCTTGCTGGGCAATGATCCTTTCGCCAGCCTGCACACCAGCCGCGATGCGGTGCTGCGCCGGCTGCGGCAAGTGCTGCTGAACCAGCAGGTGCGCATGCGCGAACGCTATATGCTCCTGAGCCTGAATGAAGAACAGCTGGCCGGCGCCATCGCCGACGCCGCCGGTCCCTTGCGCTCGGCCGCCGCCTCGCTGGCGCAACTCGAGGGCAAGTCTGCGCTGTCCGGCAAGCAGGCGCTCGAAGCGTTTGTCGACCAGCTGGGCGAACCGGCCCTGCACGCCGCCCTGCAAACGATGTCGGTGGCGCGCGAAACGGCGCGCCTGGCGCCGGGGCAAGCACTGCCCGCCTTCACAAGCCTGATGACGATTACCGAACGCCTGCGCGAACACGCGGAGCAGATGCGTTGAACGGTCTCAATCCCTTTGACTGGAGCGGACCGTGGTTCCTGCTGGCCTATCTGATCTTCGGCGCGCTCGTGTACTACGGCGTGCGCGAGCTGCTGATCCGCCAGGAAGTGCGCAATCCGCACGCCCAGCTGACACTCGCCGACGATCCCTACCGCATCGCCTTCTTGCGCGGCGGCGCCCTCGAAGCCGTGAAGATCGCCGCCATCGTGCTGGTCGACCGCGGCTTGCTGCGCGCCGACGGCCCGCTGCTGGAAACGGCCAGCGCCGACAGCCTGCGCTTCGCCAGCCACGACATCGAACGCGACGTGCTGCGGCTGTACCTGGGCCGCCAGGGCCATAGCAAGGAACTGGCCGTGCAGGCCGGGATGCTGCCATCGTGCCGCGCCTACCAGGAGACCTTGACGCAGCAGGAATTGCTGGTCGGCCCGCCGCTGCTGCGCCGGCGCGAACGCATCACCTGGGCCGCGCACTGGCTGCTGGTGACGGTGGCCGGCGTCAAGGCCGTCATCGCCATCAGCCGCCAGCACTACAACCTGCTGTTCCTGGCAGTCCTGCTGGCGATTTTTCTCCTCATGCTGCGCGGCTTGCGCACCCAGGCGACCAGCTGGAGCGCGCAGCGGCTGCTGACCGACTTGCGCATGCTGTTTGGCCGCCTGAACATGCGCTCGGCGCGCCTGCAGGCAGGCAGCAGCAGCGCGGACATGGCACTGCTGGCCGCCATCTTCGGCATCGGCGCCCTGCCCTTGTCCGTGTACGCGTATGTCGCCGAGCTGTACCCGGCGCCCCGGCACAGTTCGGGCGGCGACTCGTCGTCCGGCGGCACGGGCGACTCGGGCGGCTCTTCATCGGGCGGCGACGGCGGCGGTGATGGCGGCGGCAGCGGCTGCGGCGGGTGCGGCGGTGGCGGCGGCTGTGGCAGTTAGCCAGGCAAGCGCGCGCGACCGCGTCGGCCTGGGCTGGCGCGGCGAACTGGCCGCCGGCATCCTGTCCCACCTGGCTCGGATCGACGTGCTGGAAGTGATCGCCGACGATTATTACCATGCCCCGCGCGCCGGCATCGCCGCCCTGCGCCGCCTGGCGCGCCAGGTGCCCGTCAGCCTGCACGGCGTGGGCATGGGGCTGGCCTCGACGATACCCGCCGACCCGCGCCGGCTGCACGCGATGGCGCGCCTGATGAAGGAGGTGCGGGCGGAATCGTGGTCCGAGCACCTGAGCTTTGTGCGCGCCGGCGGCATCGAAATCGGCCACCTGGCGGCGCCGCCGCGCACAGCGCGCAGCGCCGCCGGCGCCATCGCCAATATCGCGCTGGCCACGCGCATCGTCGGCAGCGCGCCGCTGATGGAAAACATCGCCACCCTGGTGCAGCCGCCAGCCAGCACCTTGGACGAAGCCGCATGGCTGGCGCAGATTATCCATGGCGCGCAAGTGCCGCTGCTGCTGGACCTGCATAATCTGTATGCGAACGCCGTCAATATTGGCGAGCAGCCGGAACAAATGCTGCTGCGCCTGCCCCTGGCCAGGGTGCGCGCCGTGCACCTGAGCGGCGGCCACTGGATAGCTGCGCCGGGCGGCGGCCAGCGTCTGCTGGACGACCACCTGCACGACGTGCCGCCCGAAGTGTTCGCTTTATTGACCCTGCTGGCGCGCCATGCACCGCAACCGTTGACGGTGATCGTCGAACGCGACGGCAATTACCCGTCATTCGACCATGTGCTGGGCCAGCTGGAACTAGCGCGCGCGGCCTTGCGCGCGGGGCGCGGCGCATGAGCTCTCCCGCACTGGAAACCTATCTGGCCAGGCTGTACACGGACGACGCCGTGCTTGACGCCTTCCTGCTCGCGCCGCGCGCGCAAGCCTTGCTGCACGGCTTGTCGCCGCAGGAAGCGGACGCGATGGCGGCGATGGACCGCGTCGGCCTGCAGATGGCGGCGGCCAGCTATCGCGCCAAGCGGGCCGGGCACGGCAGCAGGGCCACGCCGGCGCAACCCTGGTGGCGCCGGCTGCTGGCCGCCTGGACCTGACCGCCTACATCTGCCACAGCCGCAGCGGCAGCAAGCCCCACCAGGCCAGCACCAGCAGCAGTTGCAGGGCCGCCAGCAAGGCCACCCAATCCCATTTCGCCCATGAGCCCGCCTCGGCCGCCGTACCGCGGCTGCGCCAGCAGCGGGCCAGGCCGAACGCCGTGGCCAGCGGCAGCGCGCCCGTCGCCAATGTCAGCAGCACGCTGGCCACGGTGACGTCGCCCAGGCGCAGATAGGACTGGAAATAGAAAAACGGCAGCGGCAAGAGCAGCGCCAGCAGCGACAGCAGGGGCGCGAACAGATGGTCGCCCCGCCTTAGGCTGCGCAGCGCGGCGCGCCAGACACCCACCACCAGCACGTACAGCAAGCCGGCAGCCCCCAGGGCCAGGCTGCCCCACAGCACCAGCATGTGCAGCATCGACGCGCGCTCATAGCTGTGCAAGCCGTCGCTGAGCACATGCCGCCCGTCTTCCTGCATCAGCACGTGCGATGGCGTGCTGCGGTCGCTGGCGCGGAACAGCAAGCCGCCCACCGGTTCCAGCTCCTTCGGCTCACCCTGGAACGGGATCAGGAACAGCGATTCGCCATCCCACTTGACGCGCGTAAAGCCGAAGACGGCATCGATCCAGGCCATGCTGGCCATGGCGCTGGGCGACGGCACGTAGACGCCCTGCCAGTTTTCCACCGTGGGTGCGGGCGTGCCCTGCGGGGCCGGCGCGCGCAGGGGCAGTTCCAGGTCGCGCAGCAGCAGACGGTTGAAGCGTTCATAGTCGGCCCGCTCCGCATCCGTATTAAAGGCCACGAAGAAGGCGCTGTCCTGCTCCGGATAGATGCACAGCATGGCGCGGAAACCCACGGCCGTGCCAGGGTGGCAGGCGCCCACCACATTGTGGCGGTCGCGCACGGCCAGCGCCAGGCCGTGGCCCGTCGCCAGGCCCGCCTGCGCCGCATCGGTGCCGGCCGGCTCCGACAAGGCGCCTATCAGGGCCAGGTCGATGAACTGCGTACCCTGCAGCTTGCCGTCGCCCATCAGGAACTGCGCCAGCTTGCCCATGTCGGCCGCCGTGGTGGTAAATTGCGCGGCCGGACGCAGATACTGGGGCACGGCCGGCTGCGCCACGCCATGCTCGAAATAACCCATGGCCAAGCGCGGATCAGCCTGCGCGCCTGTCTGGCTGACAAAAGCAAACGTGCTGTCCGCCATGCCCAGCGGCTGCAGCAGCTGCGCGTCGAGGTAGCGTTCATACGGCTGGCCCGTGACTCGCTCAATCACCATGCCCAGCAAGCCATAGCCCATGTTCGAGTAAGCGTAGCGGCTGCCGGGCCGCGTGCGCACGCGCAGCAGATTGCCGCCGCCGTCAAAAGCGGCGGCCAACGGCGTGTCCGGCGCCGGTTGCAGGCTGAATGCCTGCCAGAAGCGCACATTATCGAGGCCGGCCGTATGCGCCAGCAGGTGGCGGATGCGCACGGGATCGCTGGCCAGCCACGGGTTTCTCAGCGCCAGTTCGGGCAGCACCTGCTGCAGGGGCGTGTCGAGCGTGAGCTTGTCTTCGCTGATCAGGCGCAAGACGCCCAGCGCCAGCGCCACCTTGCCCACGGAGCCCACCTGCATGCGCGTATCGGCCTGCATGGGTACTTGCTTGGCGGCATCGCGCAAGCCGGACGCGCCGACTTTGACTGTGCCATCGGGCAAGATTTCGCTCCAGACGGCGCCCACCAGGCCCTCTTCCTTCAAGCCGGCGGCAAACTCCGCCTCCAGGGTGGGGCCGGCGGCGTGCGCCGCCGTGGCACAGCACAGCAGCAAGGCCGGCACGGCGCGCCGCAGCCATGAGCTGGCGCGCGCGGCCAGGGTGGAATATTGATTTCGCTTCAACAATGTATTCTGCCTTTTTCCATGGACTGCGCTGCCTCGCCGCTTTGCTTGTTACAATTAAAAATTGCGCAACGACGGGAGCTTTCATGTCACAAGATATTATTTTGGATACCCAACTCCAGCAGACCAAGAACCTGGCCTGGTGGTTGTACCTGATACATGGCGCCAGCTTCGTGTTTTCGCTGGGCGCGTTTTCCTTCATTCCGCTCATCATCAATTATGTGAAGCGGGACGAGGCGGCCGGGACCTTCGTGTACAGCCATCACAGCTGGATGATCCGTTCCTTCTGGTGGTATGTGGCCTGGATCGTCGTCGGCGCCATCCTGTGGATCACGCTGATCGGCATTCCGCTGGCGCTCGTCGTGTGGGGCGTGGCCTGGCTGTGGAAAGCCTACCGCCTGCTGCGCGGCTTCCTCGACCTGAACAACAACAAACCCGTGCCCATGTAGGCACTTGCGGGCAAGCCGACATGCTTGCCCCATACCGCTACATCGCCGCGAACGCCCGTTCGATATCGGCGATCAGATCCTGCGGATCTTCCAGCCCCACATTCAGCCGCACCAGCTGGCCCGGCAACTGCCAGCCCTTGCGCATGGCGGCGATGCGGTACGGCATCACCAGGCTGTTCGCGCCGCCCCAGCTGTAGCCAATCTTGAACAACTGCAAGGCATCGACGAAACGGTCTGTCTGCGCCTCCGTGTAGCGGGCATCGAACAGCACGGAAAACAGGCCGCCCGCCCCCGTGAAATCGCGCTGCCAGATGGCGTGACCCGGGCAATCGGCGAAAGCCGGATGCAGCACCGTGGCAATCTCCGGCCGGCTCTTGAGCCAGGCGGCCACCGTGCGCGCGCCCGCATCGTGGGCGTCGAAGCGCAGCTTCATGGTCGGCAAGCCGCGCAGCACCAGGTAGGCGTCGTCCGCCCCCACGCCCATGCCCAGACGCATGTGCGCCTGCGCCAGGCGGTCGTGCAGCGCCCGCTCGCGCGTGATCAGGGCGCCCATCAGCACATCCGAGCCGCCCGACTGATATTTCGTCAGCGCCTGCATGATGATGTCCACGCCCAGGTCGAAGCCGCGCAGGGCCAGGCCCGCCGACCAGGTGTTGTCCAAAGCGACGAGCACGCCGCGCGCGTGGGCGGCCGCGCAGATGGCGGGCAAGTCCGGCACTTCCATCGTCACGGAGCCCGGTGCTTCCGTCCAGATGAGCTTGGTATTTTCCTGGATCAAGGCGGCGATCCCGGCGCCGATGAGCGGATCGTAATAGCGGGCCGTGATGCCGAAATCCTGCGCCAGCCAGCGTCCCAGTTCGCGGTTCGGGTTGTAGATATTTTCCGGCAATAGCACGTCGTCGCCCGTCTTCAGCAAGGCAAAGTCCGCCATGGCGATGGCCGCCAGGCCCGACGGCGCCAGCAGGCAGTGCGTGCCGCCTTCGATCTCGGCCAGCCGCGCTTCCAGGGTGAACGTGGTGGGCGTGCCGTGCAAGCCGTAGGTATAGGCGTTCTTTTCTTTCCAGTCGCCCGAGCGCATGGCCGCCACGTCCTTGAACAGCACGGTCGATGCGTGATGGATGGCGTTGGGAAACGCGGCAAAGCCTTGCGGCGCCTGGTAATCGCTGTGGATCAGCGCGGTTTGCGGAGATTTGGGTGTGGTCATGGCGTCAGGAATAAAAAAAGGCGGATCAGCCTGTGCTGGTCCGCCTTGATTGTAAGGGCTTATGCCCTTGCCTGCCGTACGTATGACAGAGTGTTACACCTGCATAAAAAACCTTCAGGCCAAGGCGCGCTGCCGATGACAGTACTTTACTGTACGGCAAGGCAGCGCAACGCAGGCATGGACGTTTTTTACTCGGCGGCGCCCCACAGGTCGTGCGCATCGGCCGAGGTAATTGTCACGTCGACGAACTGGCCCACGGCCAGCTTGCGATGCGGCTCGAACGGCGGCTTCACATACACGACGCCGTCGATTTCCGGCGCGTCGGCGGACGAACGGCCCACGCCGCCGGAGCGGGTGACTTCATCGATGAGCACGCGCACGGTCTTGCCGACCTTGGCTTGCAGGCGTTTCTTGGAAATTTCTTCCTGCAGCAGCATCACGCGGCCGCGGCGCTCTTCGCGCAGCTCTTCCGGCACGGGGTTGGCGATGGCATTGGCCGTCGCGCCTTCGACGGGCGAATAGGCGAAGCAGCCGAGGCGGTCGATCTGCGCTTCCTTGAGGAAGTCGAGCAGATACTCGAATTCCGCTTCCGTTTCGCCAGGGAAACCGGCGATGAAGGTCGAACGGATGGTCAGGTCCGGGTTGATGGCGCGCCAGGCCTGGATGCGGTCGAGGTTTTTCTCGCCGCTGGCCGGGCGCTTCATGCGTTTCAATACGTCAGGATGCGCATGCTGCATCGGAATATCGAGGTAAGGCAGGATGTGGCCGCCGCTCATCATCGGGATGATCTGGTCCACGTGCGGGTACGGGTAGACGTAATGCAGGCGCACCCAGGCGCCGTAGGACTTGGCCAGCTCGCCCAGCGCTTCCGTCAGCTGCGTCATGTGCGTCTTGACGGGACGGCCATTCCAGAAGCCGGAGCGGAATTTCACGTCCACGCCATACGCCGAGGTGTCTTGCGAAATGACCAGCAATTCCTTGACGCCGGCCTTGAACAGGTTTTCCGCTTCGATCATCAGTTCGCCGATCGGGCGCGAGACGAGGTCGCCGCGCATCGACGGGATGATGCAGAAGCTGCAGCGGTGGTTGCAGCCTTCGGAAATTTTCAGATACGCATAGTGCTTCGGCGTCAGCTTGACGCCTTGTGGCGGCACCAGGTCGAGGAACGGCGCATGCGGTTTCGGCAAGTGGAAATGGACGGAATCCATCACTTCGGCCAGCGCGTGCGGCCCCGTGACGGACAGCACTTTCGGGTGCACCTTCATGATGATGTCGTCGCCGGCAGCATCTTTCTTGGCGCCCAGGCAGCCGGTGACGATGACCTTGCCGTTTTCAGCCAGCGCTTCGCCGATGGCGTCGAGCGACTCTTGCACGGCGGCATCGATAAAACCGCAGGTATTGACGATCACCAGATCGGCGCCAGCATAGGATTTCGCCGTTTCGTAGCCTTCGGCGCGCAGTTGGGTCAGGATTTGTTCGGAGTCGACCAGCGCTTTCGGGCAGCCGAGCGAGACAAAGCCCACTTTCGGCGCCGCACCTGGCATGGCCAGCATGGCCTCGGGCTGGGCGGAAGGAACGGGAATACGGTGAATTTCAGACATAGTTGGCAGCTAGTAAAATGGTGAGGCGAATCGGCTATTGTACCCCGAGCCGCCCTTGCTGTCAGCGCGGGCTCCTTTTGCTGGCGCATCTGCAACGCTACAACCGCAACTTTGTTCCGGCCACTACCGTCATGACAGTGCGCGAATCAGATCCCGCCCCGCATCACCGGTATCAAGAAATTAAAAAATAATGCCACAAAGAAACTAATGACTGACATATAATTGTTTTTTAAAAAACTAAATCAATCTCATGCCTTATTCCTTTTCCAATCTGAAAGCGCGACGCTCGGCTGTCGCGGCTTGCGGTCTGAGCGTATTGCTGCTGAGCGGCTGCGCCGTCAACACCTCGGTGGTCGATCCACTGAAAATGAGCGCGCAATCAGGAGATAGCCCGGTGGTGCTCAGCATCACGTCGAATACCAAGGACATTTACGGTTTCAACACGATCAAGCTGCGCCGCGTGGTGGCGGGTGAGCAGCGCAGTGATTTCAAGCTGGTGTCCGAAAACCTGGTGATGAAAAAGGTCGAGAGCGCGATGGCAGGCGATACTTCCCTGTTCATTGGCGCACTACCGCCTGGCGAGTATGAATTCATCGAGTTGATCGACACCCGGGCCAACAAGCTCTTGCGTGTGTATTCGACCATCGTGGGAAGCTTCAAGATCGAAGCGGGCAAATCGGCGGATCTGGGCCGACTGATTGTGACACGCGGCAATTTCGGCGTGCAGTACGGCCGCAGTGCCCAGGTAGCATCCAATGCGGAATTGATCCGGCGCTTTGCCCCCGACTACAGCGCCATGTTTGGCGCCGCCGCCAGCCTTGGCTGGAGCACCCCACGCCACGTGCGGGACGATGTCGAGCAATTTGCTCGCGCCCACCCGGCCGGGGCCGAGTGCGCCACCGAAATGCCCGATGGCCGCGTGGCCGCCGCCAGCCGCATGGGCGCCGTCCTGATACGCTCGACGCAAGGGCGATGGAATATCATCAATGCGCAAACGGTGGAGTCGCTGTCTTGCGTCTTTCCCGTGGACCTGCCCAATGCCGAATTGATCGCAGTAGGCGAATCCGGCTCCCTGCTACGCAAAGCGCGTGACAGTGACAAGCTGCATCCTATCGATGCAGGCAACCTGCCGCCCGGCAATCTGCTGCGCATCGGTGGCAACTCCAACGATGGCTGGTGGGTGATGCATCGCAAGGGAGATGAGTTAAACATTTTTCATGCGAATCAACTGGACGCTGGCGACTGGCGATCCGTGTACCATACCACCGTGCCCGGATCGTGGCTGCACGGCCCAGGCTTGTTCTGGACATGGCAAGACGCGGGTCGGATCGGCTATGCGCTGGAAAGCGGCTTGATCGGCGAGTTCGATTACCGCACGGGCAAGTTGACCGAACGCTTTAGTCCGCACAAGAAAAACCTGACGGAATTTACCCATCAAGCCAATGGCACAGAAAGCGTCCTGGTAGCGGCCGGCCTGGCAGGGAGATTTCCCGACGCCTATGTTTCACGGGATCGGGGCCAGAACTGGACGACTATCGTTTCGCCATTCAAAGTCCTGATGTCGCCCGTGGCGCCGCTCAGTGACGGCAGATTGCTGATGCAGGCCGGCATGTATAACGAAGGCGCACTGCTCGTCAGCAGCGACGAAGGCAAGACCTGGGGGCCGTATGCACCATACGTGCTGCGCGGCGCCCCATCAATTTTCCCTTCCGGCCTCGCGCTCAATATCATGGAAGATTTCAAGGGCATCGTCAGCATTTACAGTTCCATGGACAATGCCCGGACATGGAAACTCGAGCATTCGAACCAGGATCTACTTTCCACCTTGCAACAACTGAAGCAATAGCATTCAGCATCGGCAGCCGGCGGCAAGACACCCGCAACGCACAACGGCACAGGAATTCCTGTGCCGTTGTGTGATACGCATCGGTTGCGGCCTACTTTTTGTCCGTTGGAGGCACCGGCGGAACAAACGGGAACGTGCCGAATAGATTCTTGCTCTGGCTCTGCATCTGTTCCTGCATCTGCACGAACAGGCTCTTGCTCTGGTCGATGTAGTTGTTCATCATGCCTTGCATCATTGGACCCTGGACATTCATGAACTGGGTCCACATTTCCGGGCTGAATGGCTTGCCTTCAAAACTGCCGGCCGACGTGCCCGTGAATTTGTGCTGGATATCGGTGAACGCTTGCACGTTCTTTTCCAGGTAGGATCCCATCATGCCCTGCATGGCGTGGCCATAGTAGCGGATGATCTGCGACAACACGCTGCTCGAGAACATGGGCGCGCCGTTCGCTTCCTCTTCCAAAATGATTTGCAGCAAGATGCTGCGCGTCAAATCTTCATTGGATTTGGCATCGACGACGGTAAACACTTCATTGTCCAACACCAGCTGCTTGACGTCCGTCAAGGTGATGTAGGAACTGGTTTGCGTGTCGTACAGACGGCGGTTGGGATATTTTTTAATCAGGCGGTCTATACTTTTTTTTGCACTACTCATCACAAGTTCCACTTATTGCGCCGCAGCGCATACTGAGTTAATCCGAAAAAAAAGCGAACGTGGGTCCGCTTTCGCACCTGCCTACGTTTTCCATTATAGAGTGGAAAACGGCTCCATTGCACATCAGGGTAGTAGATTCCCGCATTTATTGCAACGCAACTAAAAGTAGATTCTTGACAAGACCGGAGATTACGCCGGCCTTGCCTGGCAAATCGCTTTGTGAATTAATCCGCCCTGACTTTAACATACCGCCCCGGCGCCGGCTCGATTGCCGCGTGGCGCTTGTTGCCCGGCTTGGCTGGCGCCTTCACCTGGGCGCCGCCGTGTTCGGCCAGGAAGGCAGCCCATTCGGGCCACCAGCTGCCCACGTGTTCGGTCGCGCCTACCATCCATTGCTCGGCAGTCAAGGGCTTGGATTTCGCCGTGCGAGGCTTGTCGTTGCTCCAGTAACTGCGCTTTTTCTTCGAGGCCGGGTTGATCACGCCGGCGATATGGCCCGAAGCACCGAGGATAAAACGGTTGGCTTTCGGCTTTTTCGGGTTCAGCAGGGCCGTGCTGGCGTAGGCCGCGCCCCAGGGCACGATATGGTCTTCGCGCGAACCGTAGATGAAAGCGGGCGCGTCGATGCTGCTCAGGTCGACTTTTTCCCCGGCCACCGTCAGCTTGCCCGGCACTTTCAGGCTGTTTTCCAGGTAGGTATTGCGCAGATACCAGCAGAACATGGGGCCCGGCAAGCCCGTGCCGTCGCCATTCCAGTACAGCAAGTCGAACGCGGGCGGCTCCTTGCCCTTCAGGTAATTCGACTGCACGTAGTTCCACACGAGGTCGTTCGGCCGCAGGCTCGAGAAAGTGCTGCCCAGGTCGCGGCCCGACATCAGGCCGCCCTTGGCCAGGGTTTGCTCGCGCAGCGCCACTTGCGGCTCGTCGATGAAGACATCGAGCGCGCCCGTGTCGCAGAAATCGAGGAAGGTGGTCAGCAGCGTAAGGCTGGCGGCCGGATTCTCGCCGCGCGCCTTGAGCACGGCCAGCGCCGTCGAAACGATGGTGCCGCCCACGCAAAAGCCGAACATATTGAGCTTGTCCTGGCCGGAAATGTCCTGCGTCACCCGGCTGGCTTCGATCACGCCCTGCTCCACGTAATCGTCCCACGTCAGATGCTGCATGCTCATGTCCGGATTGCGCCAGGACATCAGGAACACGGTATTGCCCTGCTCCACCGCATAGCGCACGAGCGAGTTTTCCGGCTGCAAGTCAAGGATATAGAATTTATTGATGCACGGCGGCACCATCAGCAGGGGCCGCTGGTGTACCGTGGACGTACTTGGCGTGTACTGGATCAGCTGGAACAAGGCATTTTCGAACACCACCGTGCCCGGCGTGGTGGCCACGTTGCGGCCCACTTCGAAGGCCGATTCGTCCGATTGCGAGATGCGGCCCTTCTGCATGTCGGCCAGCATATTGCTCAAGCCCTTGGCCAGGCTTTCGCCCTTGGTCTCGATCAGGGTTTGCTGGGCATCGGGATTGGTGGCCAGAAAGTTGGCGGGCGACATGGCGTCGACGATTTGCTGCACGGCAAAGGCAATCTTTTGCTTCTGGTGCGGCGTTGCTTCCACGGCATCGGCCATGGCGCTGAGAAACTCGGCATTGAGCAGGTAGGCGGCCGCGTTGAAGGCCGACAGGGGGCTGGCGTGCCAGGCGGGCGCGGCGAAGCGGCGGTCTTTCAGCTCCGGCGCCTTGCCAGCAATAAAGTCAGTCCACAAGCCCGTCAGCTTGGCCACATAGGCATTTTTCAGGTGCTCGATCGCTTCCGGCTTGATGCTGGCGCCCGCATCCTGCAAAATGCCGGCAATCGGATTGCCCTGGGGCTGCGGTACCATGTTGAACCACGTCTTCCACTGCTCAGGATTGCTGATCTGCGCCATCCATTCCTTGGTCATCATGTGAGGATCGGGCATGTTCATAGCTATATAAGTCCATTCAAGAATTGGGGACGCCGAACAAAACCTACTGCGCGTCGGTATAGGCGGCCTGCGATGCTCACCGTACCTTCGTACGGTTGCGCTTCTTAGCCACCTCTCCCTTCCGCTCGCTACGGTTTTGCGCGGCGTCGAAACGTAGTCGAAAAATAGAAAACTTTAATATCAACTGCATGCAAACTCTTACTAATTGCCAATACCAATGATGCTCATGACCGCTGTTGCCTGGATCTATGTCGTCGGCCTCATGGCGCTGACGGAACCGTCCATCGTCGCCGGGGTGATGACCTTCGTGCTGTACTGCGTCATCCCGCTGTCCATCCTATTCTATCTGACGGGCTCGCGGCGACGCAAACGCAAGGCTGAGCGCGTCGCTGA
Source organism: Janthinobacterium sp. BJB304 (assembly GCF_002735765.1). Taxonomy (NCBI): domain Bacteria; kingdom Pseudomonadati; phylum Pseudomonadota; class Betaproteobacteria; order Burkholderiales; family Oxalobacteraceae; genus Janthinobacterium; species Janthinobacterium sp. BJB304. The sequence continues at coordinate 34,446 of NZ_PDZN01000012.1, read as the reverse complement.
ACTGAACGCCCGCGCGCGCGCCTCAGCAGAAGATAAAACAAAAACGGCAGACACATAAGTGCCTGCCGTGCAGATTATTTGCGCCAGATCAAACTGGCCTGTCTTCCCGTGACGCCGTCGCGCCGGTACGAGTAAAACTGTGCCGCATCGCTGACGGTACAATATTCCCCGCCCGCCACTTGCGCCACGCCATCGCGCAGCAGCATGGTGCGCGCCAGCGCATAAATATTCGCCAGATACTTGCCAGGCTTGCCGGCGATGGCGGCGAATGCATCCGACAACACTTGCCGCTCGACATCATCGCGCGCGCCGTCGCGAAACGCCTGCAGCACGTCCTGCCCCACTTCGAATTGCTGCGGACCAATGGCTGGCCCCAGCCAGGCGAGGATCTCCGTCGCGCCCTGCACGCGCATGCTGTCCACCGTGCGCTGCAAGACGCCGTTGGCCAGGCCACGCCAGCCCGCATGCGCCGCGCCGACGACCAGGCCATCGGTCGAACTGAACAGCACGGGCAGGCAATCGGCCGTCATCACCACGCACACGGCGCCCGGCTGCGTTGCCACGCTGGCGTCGGCGTCGGGCACATGGCCGTCCAGCTTGCCAGCATCGGCCACGGCCACGCCATGCACCTGCGACAGCCAGGCCGGCTCGCCAGGCAGGATAGCTGCAAGACGCGCGCGGTTGGCGGCCACGTGATCAGGATCGTCGCCCACGTGCGTGCCCAGGTTCAAGCCGCCGCCGCCCTGCCCGTTACCATATGGCTCCTGGCTGACGCCGCCCGCGCGCACGGTCGCCAGCGCGCCCACGTTCGCGGGCAGGCCGGGCCAATGAGGAACAATGCAAGGCAACGGCGACGTCATCAGACCTGTTCCGGCTCGGGAATGCCGGCCGTGGCGATCAATTGCGCGAAATCATCGGCCAGCGGCACGATCCATTCGCATGCTTCCAGGGTGCCCGGATGCACGAGGCCCAGGCGGCGCGCCTGCAAGGCCTGGCGCGAGAACACGGACACCAGGTGCTGCTTGCCGTACACGTAGTCGCCGACCAGCGCGAAGCCCAGATGCTGCATGTGCACGCGGATCTGGTGCGTGCGTCCTGTTTCCAGGCGACATTGCATCAGGCTCACGGGACGGCGGTCGAGTTCGCCGCTGCCGATCAATTCATAGTGCGTGATGGCGGGCTTGGCGGTGAAGTTCTCCGACACGGCCATCTTGACCCGGTCGCGCGGGTGGCGCGCGATGGACGCATCGATGGTGCCCGCCATTTTCGGCGTGCCCCACACGAGCGCGAAATATTCGCGCTTGACGGTGCGTGCCTGCAACTGGCGCACGAGGTCCGTTTGCGAAGCCAGGGTCTTGCCGACCACCATCAGGCCGCTCGTATCCTTGTCCAGGCGGTGCACGATGCCCGCGCGCGGCACGCCGGCCAGCTGCGGGCAGTGGTGCAGCAAGCCGTTGAGCAGGGTGCCCGACCAGTTGCCGGGGCCCGGATGCACGACCAGTCCGGCCGGTTTGTTGATGACGATGATATGCTCATCTTCGTGCACGATGTTCAATTCCATCGCTTCCGGCTTAAAAGCCTCGTCTTCCGGCGCGCTTTGCGGCAGAATGACGATCTTCTCGTCGCCATAGGCGGTCATGTTGCGTTTGGCAACTTTTCCATCGACGGTCACGAAACCGGCTTCCAGCCACAATTGCAAGCGGCTGCGCGAGTATTGCGGCACCAGCTGGGCGATGACTTTATCGAGGCGGTGGCCGCAGGCGTCCGGCGTCAGTTCCAATGTAATCGGGGCCATTTCCTCGAAGACGTCGTCGGCGGCAAAATCGCCGTCAAACGCCTCTTCGGCGGCATGGTCAGAAAGGGAGTCAAACGCGGGGTCAGCCAAATTAGGCTTCGGAGTTAATATCACAGCATTCCCATCGGCTATAATCAGCCTATTGTAAAATCTTGGTTAAAACCTTCTTGCAAAACGTCATGCAAAAAAAATTATCGTTGGTAGTCGCTTCAGTCGTTCTGCTCGGCATGTCCGCTTGCAGCTTGTTGCCTGAAAAAGTGGATGAGACCAAAAACTGGTCCGTTACGAAATTATACTCGGAGGCGCGTGAAGAAATGGCCGGGCAGCACTATGAAGCTGCAATCGGCCTGTTCCAGAAGCTGGAGGCTAACTATCCTTTCGGCAACTATGCTCTGCAAGCGCAGATGGAGATCGCTTACGCGTATTATAAGTCGGGAGACCAGGCGCAGGCATTGGCTGCCGTCGAACGCTTCATCAAGTTGCATCCGAACCACGCCAATGTAGACTATATGTACTACTTGCGCGGCCTGATCAGCTTTAACGACCAGATCAGCTTCCTGAACTTCCTGTACGAGCAAGATCCGACCGAGCGCGATCCGAAAGCCACGCGCGAAGCGTTTGCGGCCTTCAAGCAACTGGTCGATAAGTTCCCAAATAGCAAATACGCGCCCGATTCGCTGGCCCGCATGAACTATTTGATCGATGCCATGGCGAAATACGAAGTGCACGTGGCGCGCTATTACTACCGCCGCGGCGCCTACCTGGCCGCCGCCAACCGCGCGCAAACGACGGTCAAGGACTTTGCCGCCTCGCCCGCCATCGAAGAAGCGCTGTTCATCATGTACCGCTCGTATGACAAGCTGGGCTTGACCGACCTGCGCGACGACACCTTGCGCGTGCTGACCAAGAACTACCCGAACACGGCATTCCTCAGCCCGGAAGGGGTGAACAAGGAACGCAAGTGGTGGAAATTCTGGCAGTAAAATGAAAAAACCGGAGCTTGCTCCGGTTTTTTTCTTGACCCAACGACAAAATCCGGGGTCGTACCTTCAGGGTACGACCCCAGCCCTTGCGGTTGGGGTTAGGGTTGGTATTGCTACTCGCCGACCTTGCGCCGGAACACCCAGCTGGTGTCGTTCGACGCTTCCGGCACGAAACCGTAGCCGTCCACGTCGAACTGCTTGAGCTGCTGCGGATCGCGGATATTGTGGACGGCCGCATAGCGGGCCAGCATGCCGCGCGCGCGCTTGGCGTAGAACGAGATGATTTTATATTTGCCGTTCTTCCAGTCCTCGAACACGGGCGCGATGACGGGCACGTCCAGCTGGCGCGGCTTGACGGATTTGAAATATTCTTCGGAAGCAAGATTGACCAGCACTTGCGCGCCCTGCTCCTTCGCTGTGCGGTTCAGGCCGTTGGTGATGGTGTCGCCCCAGAACGCATACAAATCCTTGCCGCGCGTGGTGGACAGCCGCGTGCCCATTTCCAGGCGGTGCGGGTGGATCAGGTCGAGCGGGCGCAGCAAGCCGTACAGGCCAGATAAAATGCGCACGCGCGACTGGGCATAGTCGAGCTGGGCCGGCTGCAGGCTGCGCGCCTCGAAACCGGCATACACGTCGCCATTGAAAGCCATGATGGCCTGGCGCGCCTCCTCCAGCTGCGGCGTCCAGGACGCGTAGCGGGCCACGTTGAGGGCGGACAAGGCGTCGGAAATGCCCATCAAGCTGCCCACTTCGGCGGGCGAAAACTGGCGCATGCGGGCTATGAGCTGGGCAGAATGGTCGAGAAAATCGGGGGTGCTGTGCAACGAGGTTGTTGGCGGCGTCTCCAGGTCGAGACTCTTGGCGGGCGAAAGCACGATCAACATAAATTATCACTACAGAATAGAATTGCCGACATGATACCTGCTCCACAAAAACTCGTCCTCGACACCAACGTTTGCCTCGACCTGTTCGTCTTCAACGACCCGCGCTGGGCGGGCCTGCTGGCGGCCATGGAAAGCGGCGCCGTGCACGCCATCACGCGCGAAGATTGCCGCGCGGAATATCTGGTCGTGCTGCATTACAAGCATTTGCCGCTCGATGAAGCCAGCCGCGCCGTCGCCGCCGCCCGCTTCGACGCCCACATCAGCGTCGTGGCGCCGCCCGTGTCCGGCGTGCGCCTGCCCGTCTGCACGGACAAGGATGACCAGAAATTCCTCGAACTGGCGCGCGACGCCAACGCCGACATCCTCATCACCAAGGACAAGGCCCTGCTGAAACTGGCCCGCAAGACGGCCAAGGCCGGCATGTTCAAGATCATGGTGCCGGAAGGCTGGGCATTGCCGGGCTGAGCCGCCAAAGCCCCGCACGCGACGGGGCGCGCTGCGCTAGAATGGGAAACGATTCCACTTTCCGCACCGCGACCCTACCGTTCATGAACAGCCCGTCCCTGCCCCACCTGACTCCCACCCTGACCACCCGCTTGCCTCTGGTGGGCACCACCGTGTTTACCCGCATGTCCAGCCTAGCGGCCCAGCATGGCGCCGTCAACCTGGGCCAGGGCTTTCCCGACTTCGATTGCGACCCGGCGCTGGTCGAACGGGTCAGCGACGCCATGCGCGCCGGCCACAACCAGTACCCGCAGATGACGGGCGCCGCGCCCCTGCGCGAGGCGATTGCCGCGAAGATCGCCAGCCTGTACGGCCACGCCTACGATGCGGGCACGGAAATCACCGTCACGGCCGGTGCCACGCAGGCACTGACCACGGCGATCTTGTGCTGCGTGCACCCGGGCGACGAAGTCATCGTCATCGAACCAGCCTACGACAGCTACCTGCCCGCCATCGCGCTGGCCGGCGGCGTGCCCGTGCTGGTGTCCATGCAAGTGGGAGAATCCGGCTACAGCGTGCCGTGGGACAAGCTCGCTGCTGCCGTCAGCCCCAAGACGCGCTTGATCATCATCAATACGCCGCATAACCCGACGGGCACGATCCTGCGCCCGGCCGACGTGGCGGCGCTGGCCGACATCGTGCGCGGCACGCAAATCCTGATTTTATCGGACGAAGTCTACGAGCACATGGTGTACGACGGCGTGCCGCACGCCTCGCTGAGCCGCAACGCTGAACTGGCGGCGCGCAGCTTCATCGTGTCCAGCTTCGGCAAGACGTATCACGTGACGGGCTGGAAAGTCGGCTACGTGGCGGCGCCCGCGGCCCTGACGGCGGAATTTCGCAAGGTGCACCAGTACAACGTGTTTACCGTCAACACGCCCATGCAGCACGGCATTGCCGGCTACATGGCCGACCCGCAGCCGTACCTGGACTTGCCCGCGTTTTACCAGCGCAAGCGCGATTTGTTCCGCGACGGCCTGGCGGGCAGCCGCTTTACCCTGCTGCCGGCCGACGGCACGTATTTCCAGTGCGTGCGCTACGATGCCATTTCGCAAGAGACTGAAGCGCAGTTCGCCGAATGGCTGACGGCGGAAATCAAGGTGGCCGCCATTCCCGTCTCCGCGTTTTACGCGCAGGGCAAGGAGTCGGGCATCGTGCGCTTCTGCTTTGCCAAGCAGGACGAGACCTTGCGCCTGGCGCTGGAGCGCCTGCGCAGCATTTAACGACAGTATTTCTCCGCCACGGCGGAGCAAAGGATGACAGCATGGTACAGCGTCGCATCGGCCCGGCCGACCTGGTTCCCGGCGAACCCCTGCCCTGGGATCTGTTTCTGGCTGACCATAGTGCCGGCCCGCAACTGCGCAAGGGGCAGATCATCACGGACGGCGCGCAGCTGGGACGGCTGATGCAATTGGGCCTGTACGTGGGCACGCCGGAGCAGCCGTCCGTGTTGCGCTTGCTCAATGAAGCGGCGCAGCGCCTGGAGCGCCTGCTGCTGGCCTTGCGCAGCGAAAGCAATGCCGAGCGCGACGTGCGCGACATCGCCCGCGAACTGCTGCGCGCACTCGAACACGATGCCGACATCGCCCTGGCCAGCATCCTGCTCAACCAGATCGCCGGCAGCTACGCCGTGCGCCACTGCATCGAAACGGCCTTGCTGGCGATGCTGGTGGGCCGCAGCATGCACAAGTCCCACGATGAACTCTTATTGATCGGCGCGGCCGCGCTGACGATGAACGTGGGCATGCTGCGCCACCACGACAGTTTCCAGGACCGGCGCGGCCCCCTGAACGACGAAGAAATGCGTATCGTGCGCCAGCATCCGCAGGAAAGCACGGAACTGTTGCGCTGCGCCGGCGTCGACGACGAGGAATGGCTCAGTTGCGTGCTGCTGCACCATGAAAACGACGACGGCAGCGGCTACCCGCAGGGCCGCACGGCCGACGAAATCCTGCAAAACGCCAAGCTGATCGGCCTGGCCGACCGCTATTGCGCGCGCGTCTCGGCGCGCAACTACCGCCGCTCCATCGTGCCCGACCAGGCGCTGCAGCACATCTTCCTCGACCAGGGCGTACCCATCGATCCGCTGCTGGGGGAACGGTTCGTCAATCTGCTGGGCAAGTATCCGCCCGGTACCCTGGTACGTCTGCGCAGCGGCGAACTGGGCGTCGTCACGCAGCGGGGCGCCGCCCTCGTGCATCCGCTCAGCGACCCGCTGGGTGCGCCGCTGGCCGCCGCCCAGCTGGCGCAGATGACGCCGCGCGACACGGGCGACAGCCAGTTCGCCATCGTCTCGTCGCTGCATGAAGACGATGCGGGCGTGCACTTCAGCATGCGCCATGTGTGGGGCGATGAAGCGCGGCTGTAGTCTGGCCGGGCAACACCGGCGGCCAGCGCCACCAAATGTTATTTCGCGGTTTTCGGCGGACGGATGCCCGTGTACTGTGCGCTGACGAGCAGCCATTGCTTGTCAACTAGCCGGGCGACGTACCCTGCGCGCATGGCGAAGGTACGCGCTGCCCCCTCCTGATTGAGCCGGTAAGACAACCGGGCCGAGATGAGCGCCGTATCGCCAAAGAGGCGCACCGCCGGTTCATCGACCTGGACTTCCGGACTCGGCCGCTTCTGCTCGGGCGCATAGAAGGACAGCATTTTTTCACGCCCGTCCACCTCGCCGACCGGCGATATTTCCACATAATTCTCGGCCGTGACGGCTTTCAACGCGGCTTGATCGAAGCTGCTCTGGGCCTGCGCATGGCGCTGCACCAGGGCCAGCAGTTCGGCGTCGGCAGGGGCCGCCTGCGCACCACCCATCGCGCCCAAGGCGCCCAGCAGGCAGGTGGAAAGAAGATATGAAAGGGGTAATTTCATGCGTATGTCATCCTGATCGAGGTCATTGGGAAGCATCCGTTGATGACGGCGCTACCGTCAGCAGCGAACACTCGCTTGCGGGCAGCCCATCATGAGGAAACCCATCACATGCTATCGCCTTGCCATTTTCTCGCCCATGCCATTGCGACAAACTGCTGGATCGGGGGATTGAAACGCCATTTCACCGGCCCCATTGGCCATGCTGGCGATTCGCGGCACGCTGCCTCAGCGCCCACTCACAGGCGCATCCAGCAACTTTTGTTGCAGATCAAGGTTGAGCGCCCACTGCTCTTGCACGGAAATGACGCGCCGCGAACTGGTCTTGAGGGAACCCTCTTGCGTCCACAGAAATGGATAAAAATTCAGGCATAGCTCGCCGGGCAAGGGCAATTCGGGCAATTCGTCAAAGTCCTCCGCGTCGCCAGGCTGGCGGCCGTAAAACTGCCGCAACTGGCGCGTAAAAGCCCATTGTACAAACGTCGTGAAGCCGATCTCCAGCGCTTCCCACTCCAGCGTCTCGGGAGCCAGGTAATATATATTGCCCTGGTCGTCCCCGAGTGCGCCGCCATTGATGGCAAAAAAGCCGCCCAGCACGTCGTCGGCGACCAGCAGAAAACCGTCGGCCTTTCCTTTGTTCCAGGCAGCGATATCCCTGCCCAGCCTGGCATGTCCCGACCCCAGTATGCGCAGCCAGCCGTCATCCACCAGGATGCCCCCCGTTTCATAGGCTATCGCCCCCAGGGGAGAACGCGTGGTGACCTGCAGGCTCAGCAGCACATCCTCCCTGCCGGCTGCGGGCGGCAGCAATTCCACCGGCAGTTCGGCCTCGTCGGCCCATTGCCTGATCAGGGGAAATGCCGGGTCTTCGCTGTCCAGTAATTCATTCAATGTACGCATGTCAGCTGACCTTATCGATGACCGCTTCCGGCGGTCGGAATGTGCACGGCGACGCAGGCACTGTCTGGCGGGCGGCACCCGGCACCGTTCATTTTGCGGACGTCAGATACGCCCGCAAACCATGCGTGAGCACAAAAGGAAACACGCTCGCATGGTCTTCGTCCTCGAACACGCGCAAACGCGTTTTCAAATTCGGAAACTTGCGCGATTTCAGCTTGCCGTCGAATTCGCGCACGTCGGCCACCATGTCGGCGTCTTCCTCGGAGCGCGAACGTTTCTTGCCTGCCGCCAGCTTTTCCAGGCCGCCGATGCCGAAGAACACGGAAGCTGGCAAGTCCTTGTGGCTGGCGGCATACGCCTGCTCGCGGTCGAACATCACGCCGGCGTCGTACCACAGCGACGGACTGCCAAGGATGTAGTGCTCGAAGGTGCGCGGTTCCGTCAGCAAAAATTGCAGGCCCAGCAGACTGCCGTAGGAATGGCCGATAAACACCTTGCGCTGCATATTCACGCGATAGTTACTGGCGATAAAGGGAAACACCTCGCCCGCGATGAACTGGCCATACGCCTTCGCTTCGCCGAACGCCGGCTGCCGCCCCGGCATATCCGAGCGGTAATCGTGCTTGCGCGGCGTGGTGGGCGTGTAGTCGCGGCGGCGGCTGTACACGCCCCCATCGCCATTGGAGTACGACAGGCCGACCACCACCACTTCTTCCATCCCGGCATGCTTGTTCAGGCGCTGCGCGATATTGCGCACGACGGGAAACGCATAATTGGCATCGACGACGAACAGCACCGGGTAGCGTTTATTCCCCTGCCGATAGGAATCGGGCAAGGCCACATACACCTGATAATCGCGGTTCAAGGTTTGCGCATGGATGTCGCGCACTTCCGTATTCTCCAAAACGTAACTGGCGGGGGCGGTGGCGGGGGCGGCATGGGCATTGTTGAGCAGGCAGCAGAGCGCGAGCAGCAGGCTGAGGGATTTCAAACGGGGTTCCTTGACGTAGTCAGTGATGGCGCGATGATATCAACAATCTGAAACAGAAATGACACTGTTCCAATCATGCCAAAAATACATCCGCACTACAATATCAAAACTCGCCCCCCATGAGCAAGTCTTCCGGCAAGATCTCTGGCATGAGGGCCAGCAGCGCTGGCGGGATATATTGCGCGGCTTGCCGCTCGTCTTCCGCCAGACATTGAAAATCAACGATGAAATGCGCGATATGGCTCAGATACTGCTCGATCAGTTTGCGATACGGCTCGCTGACACGCTCTGCCTTCAACTCCAGCAGCGTTGCATGGGCGCGCTGGAGGAAAATAGGGATCACGTAATAGTTCTTGCTCAGGAAAAGGCCCGTCACCTGGTTGACGTGGCACACCAGCGCATACGTCGGGCTGGCCATGCGGTAACACTGGTCCGGGCAAAGGCGCGGCGAATTGATATGTTCCTGGTAGCGCCTGATTTCCCGGCGCGCCTCTTTAGCCCCCTGGCGTTCATTGCGCATGGCGCGTCCTTTCAATCTGGTTCACTAGCAATATCTGCCACATGCAGGGGGTGGAACGCGAGCAGGTCGCCATAGCTGGCCACCGCATGCTGCGGATGGTTCGCGATGGTGCCGCTGTAGCAGCCCTCGTATTCATCGATGCCGGTCACCTGCACCCACATCCGTTCGCACTGGCCGTCGCCGCGCGCGCCATCCTCGGCGGCGAAGCGGAACACGAGTTTCACGCAGGCGCCGATGGGCAGCGCATCGCGTACCGCGGCCGGCGGCGGCTCGATATCCGTCAAATAGCGGGAAAGCCAGACGGCGTCTTCCAGGTAATAGCCCTGTTCGGCAAACGCGGGACACGGATTGTCCTTGAAATGCTCCCAGTGTCCCGCCCCGTCATCCCGCTGCGCGCCCCAGCCACAGGGCAAGTCATGCAACTCTGCCAGCAAATCATCTCTTCGTATCATGTCTGGCAGACAGACAATCTTGACTGAACTCAACATCGTTTCATTTGAGGCCGCGTGAAATTGCCAATCCCCTTCGTAGTCATGGGACACCAGCACGATGGGAGCGCCGTTCAAGACCTCCGTGGTCGTGAAGCAGGCGGTATTCGGGGCATCGGGGAATTTCCAGGCAACGCTCATCTTGTCTTGTCTATGGATTCATCCGTTTCAGGCAATTGCCGCGGCGGCGGCAGTCGATAGCGCCAGCAACGCTGCCGACAGGAGAAGCATAGGTATCGTGCTCGCCCCGCTTGCCAACGGCGGCGCCGCAATCGGCCGCACTTACTTGGCCGTGGTCAACTGCACCAGCTTGCGCTCGATGAACGCCTGCAGCTGCGGCGACAGGGTTTGCAAGCCCTTGGCGCGCTCGAACGCCTGGCGCGCCTGGGCCGGGTGGTTGTCCGCTTGCAAGGCGATGCCGAGACCCATCCACCAGACGCCGTTGTCGGGCGCCGCCTGCAGAGCCAGCTGGTAGTGCTCGGACGCTTCGCGGTAGCGCTGCTCGCGCTGCAGCACGCCGGCCAGGAAGGCGTGGTATTCGCCGCTGTCGGCGGCGTACGGCAAGCTGCGCATCAGGGTGTCGAGCGCGGCCGCGCCGCCGTTGGCCTTGTCCAGCTGCAGACGGGCCAGCATCATCGCTTGCGCCGGCTGTTTCGGGTCCAGTGCCAGACTCAGCTGCAACTGGCGGGCAGCCTCGTCCGGACGCTGCGCTTCGAGCAGCAGGCGCACCAGGGTTTCGCGCGCGCCCTGGTGGCGCGGGTCCAGCTGCAGGGTCTGCTGCAAACCGGGCAACGCTTCGGAGACGCGGCCATCCTGCAACTGGGCCAGCGCGCGCCGGTATGCATTCTCCACGCGCTGCTGCGGCGTGACTTGTTTTCCGTCAATGATGCGCTCGCTGGCGGCGGGCGCTGCCGTCCTTACAACGGGCGCAGCGGCAGGCTTGGGGGCTTTTTCCGTGATGCGCCTTATTTCGGCTGGCCGGGCCTTGGCTGGCGCGGGGGTAACTTCCTCGGCCTGGAACGCGGGCCTGGGTTCCGCCACCACGACGGCCGCCGCCGGGGCAGCCACTACCGGCACTGGCACAGGTGCAATGGGGACAACAGGCACAGGAACGGGAACGGGCGTACTGGCCACGCTGACCAGCACGGGCGGCACGGGCGGGCGCTTCAGGTAGACCCAGCCAAGGGCGATCGCCGCCGCCGTCAGGCCGGCAGCGCCGCCGAAGATCAGCGCGCGCGGCAAGCCCCGCTCGCGTTCGGGCACGGAGCGGATGCCGGCCGCGTCGCCGCGTCCATCGGGAGTGCCGCGCGCATCGAGGTCTTGCAACATCTTGTTAATCAGGCTCATCTACAGGCTCATCTTCGTCATCGGTTCAATAAAGTCCAGCTCACGCCGCAGGCGGCGGCCAGCACGCCGGCGCCAGCCAGCCATGGCCAAGGCTTCCGCCACAAGCGCGGCTTGCTGGCCAGGGTATCGCTGGCGGCCAGCGCCACGTGGCGCCCGCTGACCTGCTGCCGGCCTTCGCCATACGCCACCATCAGCGCCTTGTGCGCCATGATGTTGATCAGGCGCGGGATGCCGCCGGAAGCCTGGTACAGCTTGCGCACGCCGCCACGGCTGAACAGACGCGCGCCATCGAAACCGGCCACGCGCAGACGGTGCGCCACATAGAAATCCACGTCGTCGCGCGACAACGGTCCCAGGTGGTAGTGAAAGGTGATGCGCTGCGCCAGCTGGCGGATTTCCGGCAGGGCCAGCTTGACGTCGAGTTCGGGCTGGCCGAACAGCACGATTTGCAGCAGCTTGCGTTTTTCCGTTTCCAGGTTCGTCAGCAGGCGCAGCGCTTCGAGGCTGTCGACGGGAATCGCCTGCGCTTCATCCAGACACAGCAGCACGCGCTTGCCTTGCGCCGCCAGGTTAAGCAGGCGCAAGTTGAGGGATTTGAGTAGCTGGTGCTGATCCGCATCTTTCTCCAGCAATACATCGAGGTCGTCCGCCAGCGCCAGGATCAGCGATCGGGGCGGCAGGTTAGGATTCGGGATATAGGCCGTGACGAAATCCGGCCCCAGCGATTGCATGAACTTGCGGCACAAAAAGGTTTTACCAGTGCCCACTTCGCCAGTGATCTTGATGAAGCCCTCGCCATTGCGCGCCGCCACCAGCAAGGTGTTGAGCGCCTTTTGCGACTGCGGGCCGTTGAAAAAGAAACTGGTATCGGGCGTGAGGCCGAACGGCGCCTCGCGCAAGCCGAAATGGGCCTGGTACATTTAGCGCCGCTCCGACGGCCGGCGCGGGTCGAGCGCCTCGATGCGTTTGCCCGAATCGAGCAAGTCCTCGTTCCAGCTGTTGGCGCCTTCGACGATGGTCGGCTTGATCAGCACCACCAGTTCGCGCTTCTGGATCACCTGTCCCGTGTTGCGGAACAGCGCGCCCAGCACGGGAATATCGCCCGCGCCCGGCACCTGCGAGCGGTCCGAGGTCGTGGCCTGGCGCATCAGGCCGCCGATGGCGACGATGCGCCCATCCTGGCTGCGCACCATGCTGTCCATCTCGGACGTGCTGGAAGCGGCCAGCGGCAGTTTCAGCGAGCCGGCGCTGCCCAGGTCGATTTCCTTGCTGATGGTCGACACCTGGCTGACGGACGGGTGCACGTGCAGGATGATGTTGCCATCCGCATCGATCTGCGGCGTCACGTCCAGCACCACGCCGGAAAAGAACGGCTGCAAGGTCACGTTGGGGCTGGTGGTAGCGCCGCTGGCCGTCGTATTCGTGGTGGTGGACACGCCCGTCACGTAAAACTCGTCCGTGCCTATCTTCAGCACGGCCTTCTGGTTGTTCATGGTGGCGATGCGCGGACTCGACAGCACGTGCACGGAGCCCTGCGATTCCAGGAAGGAAATCATGGCGGCAAAGTTGGCCGTCTGGAACGCCAGGCCGAACATGGAGCCGGCCGCCGTCGCCGCCGAACTGAGGCCGAAGCCGCTGCTGGCCGTCAGGCCGCTGCCATTCGTCATGTTGGGCGGCTGGCCGCCGTTGAACGGCAGCGGCGCCAGGCTGCCGCCCGGCTGGATGAAGCCCGTCGAGATGCGGTTCGTGTGGCCGCTCTTGATCGAGGCGAACGAAGCCCAGTTGATGCCCGTCTGCGTGTTGTCGTTGAGCTCGACTTCGAGGATTTTCGCTTCGAGGATCACCTGGCGGTCGACGGACAGCTGCGTGGCCTTCAGGTACATGTCGACGTTGCGCAGCTCTTCCGGCATGGCGCGGATGACGATCACGCCCGACTGCGGGCTCAGCACCACTTGCCGGCCGCCCTCGGTGCTGCCGACGATGGCTTCCAGCGCCGCCTTCAATTCCGGCCAGAAGTCTGCCGTGGACGAGGTGGTGAGGTTGCTGCTGTCCAGGGTGCGGCCGCCCTGGCCGCCATTCGTCTGCTGGTTCTGCTCGCTATTCTGGTTGTTGCCCTGGTTGCCATTGCTGCCCGAACCGCCCGAATTGGTCGAACCGACCGAGCCCACCGAGGTCGACGACACGCGCAGGTTGGAACTGCCCCTGCGCGCGCCCGTCAGGTAATTGACATGGAACAAGCGCGTCTGCATGGTCAGGGGCTTGATGTAGATCTGCGTGCCTTCGACCTTGTAGTCGTAGCCGTACAGCTCGCGCACGGCGTCGAGCGCCTGGAACAGGGTCACGTCCTTCAGGTTGGCCGAAATCGTGCCGCCGATATCAGGATGAACCAGCATGTTGTAGCGCGTGCCGGCCACGATGGAGGTGAAGAACTGGCGCGCCGGCACATTGTTGAAGGCCACGTTGAAGCGCTCGTCGAGCGCGGCGCGGGCCTTCGGCAATTGCTGGGCCAGGGCCGCCACGGGCGGCAGCAGCGCCGCTTCCACGGCATCGGGCTGGGCTGCCGGCGTGGTGGTGGCCGCCGCGCCCTTGACGGCGTCGGTAATCGCATTATAGGTGTCGCGCTTGACGGGCGCGACATTGCAGCCGCCCAGGCCCAGGCTGACGCTGACAAGCGCCGCCATCGTGCTGATCTTGAACATGCTCGCCTTGTGTTGATTGAATTGCTTGGCCACTTCTTCTACTCCTGCTTGCGGTCGGTCTTGCTGTCGGTCTGAGGCGGTGTCTTGCTGCCCGGGTACAGCTTGAAGGTTTCCAGTGTTTTGCCACGCCGCAATAATACGGCCGTGTCGCGGATCTCCGTCACCACGGCGTCGCCCACCTTGCTGCCGACCTTGACTGTCTGGCCATCGATGACGGCGAGGCGGCGGCCGCCCGGCTGGGTGGAGATGAGCACCGATTGCAGGCGCGGCTGCGCGGGCGCGACGGGAGCGGCGCTGGCGGGCGCCCACAGGGCCGCGGGCGGGCGCGTGGGGTCGTCCAGCGCCTGCGCCTGCACGCCGCTGCAGGCCAGGCACAGCGCCAGGAGCGGCGCCCAGCGGCGCGGCGCGCGGCCGGCGGTCACAGTGCGATCCATGTGTCATCCATGCTGAGGGTATATAAAGTCAGGGTCAGCGTCGCTTGCGGGTAAGTTTCGGCCTCCAGGCGGGCCTGGCCCCAGAAGACCCGCGTCGGCATCGCCTGCAGCGCCTGCATGTACTGCAGCATGTCGGCATAACTGCCCTGCAGCACCACTTCCACGCCATGCCGGTGCAGCAGGGGCGCCGGGGCGCTTGCCTTGGCGGCGCCGTCGCCGGACGCTGCGGCTGCCGGGGAAGCGCCCACGCCACCTCCAGACAAGGTTTTCAGCGCGACCACGCGCAGGCCGGCATGCCGGCGCAGCAACTGTTCCAGCAGCGCGACCATGCGTTCGGGCGCCACCAGGCCGTGCTGCTTCTGGCGCAGCTGCTCTTTCATTCTCGCCCCTTCCGCCAGCAGGGCCGCCAGACGCGCGCGCGCATTCTGGTCCGGGTCCACTGCGTGCGCCAGCATGGTCAGTTCGATTTCCTTGGCGATGGCTGCCTTCTGGTTTTGCTTTTGCGCAATGCTCGCATGCAGCGCCGCCCGTTTCGCGAACAGCGGATTAAAGAACAAAAAATAGAAGACGAACAGGAGCGCGGCCACGCCCGCGCCGAACAGCATCAGCCGCTCGCGCCGGCTGAGGGCGTCGAAGGCAGCGGCCCATTTTTTCAGCAAGGGCTGCATCAGTGTTTTCCTCCCGCTGCCGCGGCGGACGCCGCAAGCTGGCTTGATGATTGCAAGCTGAAAGTCACATACGGCGCCGCCGGTGCCTTGCCTTCGGTGACCGCCGGCACCGGCGGCTGGCCGATGTCGAGGCTGGCGAAGCTCTTGCCTGCCAGCACATCCTGCTGGCCCAAACGCGTGATATACGCGGGCAGCAGCGACGCGCGCAAGGCGCGGCCCTGCAAGCCGAGTTCACTGCCGGCACCGGCGATATTGATGTTCGTCAACCATACGCCTTCCACCCTGGCCTGCGCCAACGCGCGGAAATAGCCGGCAAAGCCCTGGGTATTGCCCAGTTCGCCACTGGCCAGCACGGCCGACGCATCCAGCAGCAACTGGCGCTGCGCCTCGGCGGCCGCGACTTCCTGCGCCAGCGCCGGATCTTTCTTGCGTGGCGGAAAATCACGCAAGGCCTGGTCGCGCCTCGCCTCTTCTTTTGCCAGCGCCGCCTGGACATCCTCGTCCTGGCGCTGCAGTTCCGTCAGCGAGCGCTGGCCCAGCACGCACAGCAGCAGCAAGCCCAGCGCCAGCGCACCGAGGCAGGCGCCGGCGGTGCGCGCCGACATCTGGTGGGTCGTCTGTTCGAACTGGGGGTTGAACAGATTGATCTGCTGGCTCATGCGCCCTTCCCTTCGCTCTTGCCCGGGAGCATGCCCCCCTCGCGCAAGGCCGCGCCCAGCGCCAGGAAGTAGCGCGCCTGCATGTCCGGCTCGCGCAAAGCGGCAACCCGGGAAAAGTCGAACACCTGATTCAGGTCCAGCCGTTCGACCGGCATGTACAGATTATCGGCCAGATAGCCGTGCAAGCCATCGCTGGCGCCCGTCATCAGCATCAGGCGCGAGAGCGAAATGAAGTGGAACTGGCGGTCGAAGTGGTCGAACGAGCGCTGCAGCTCCAGGGTGACACGATCGTAATACTGGCTGGCGTCGGGAGAGTGCAATTGCGGCAAGGTCACATCGATGCGGCGCGCCTGGTACAGCTCGCCATTGAAACTCATGGTCAGCAAGCCGCCGTCGCCATCGAAGGACAGCACGGCGATGCCGCGCCCCGGCGTTTCCAGCAGGGTGGCGATATTGCGCTGCGCCATTTCCGGGATATCGATCACGGACAGGCCGATCTTGCATACGCCATACAGCCCCTGGCGCCGCGACACGGCGCTGTTGCGCGCGGCGACGGCAAACACGCTGCTGCCGCGCTGGGTGCCATTCGGGTCGCCGGGGATGTCGAACACGTCGATGGTGGCCTCGGCCAGGGGAAAGTCCAGCATGTCCTTCAGGCGCCAGCCCACGGCCGTCTTCAATTCCTCGCGCGGCACAGCCGGCGCTTCCAGCGACAGCAGCTGGTACTCGCCGCCGGCCAGCACGGTACTGCAGTGGCGCGCCGCGGCCTGCAGTTCCTTGCCCAGCTTTTCCAGCACCTCGGCCGACGCGGGCCGTTCCGCCGCCTGGTAACTGGAGCACAGCACGCGCGGCAGGCCGTCGGCGGGACGCTCGACAACGACGGCGCTGACACCTTCGCGGCCAAACGCCGTCGCCAGCCAGCCATCGTATTTTCTTGCTCTTGCGAATAAACCCATGCGAACTATCCAGTGTAAGTGCCTGCCCGACTTGTCGCGCAGATAATGCATCAAGCCAATTCTAATTCATGAAACCAATTTTGTTGTGTAAAAACAATAAATTAGCGATCTTTTTTTCAAGCAGTTGACCTTACTGCGACAGCACGGCCTGCAGGCGGCGCTGGACGTAATCGGGGTTGTTGCCCGCGTGCGGACATAACGGCTCGGCCGCGGCCGGCTGGTTGCAGGACGTGGCCGTGATGGTCCAGCTGCTCAGTGTGCCCGGACCCGTGGCCTTGACGCACTGTACGCTGACAGAAAAGGAGGACAGCGATGTGCCTGCCGGCAAGGCAAACGACACGGAAGGAGCGCAGTTTCCATCGATCAGCTGGCTGTACACGCCCCACTCGATGCCGGCGCGCGCGGCCTGCTCGGCGCGCACGCCCTGCACGTCCATCGCCGATTCAACTTGCTGCAGGGTAAACACGTTCACCATCACGGCGCCCAGCCCCGCCAGCACCACCAGCAGGAAGATGGCCGTCACCAGGCTGAAGCCGCGCATGCGGCGCGAGGGAAATATTCTCATGGCGCTCATGGCGTGTTACTGACCTGTACCTGCTGCACCAGGCGCAGCGTGCCGGTATTGCTGTTTTCCGCGCCGAGGCTCAGGACGATGCTGAGCAGGCCGCGCGGCCCGTTCTTCAACACCCCATAGGTAAAACAGCCTTCGGGGGGAGCCTCTGTTTGACCAGACTGCGTCACCGTGTTTTTCAGGATTTTTTGCGCCAGCAGTGCGCGCACGGGGGCCGTTGACAAAGGCGCCGCCGCCGCATCGAGCGGCTGCGCCGCCTGGATGACATAGCCGGAATAACGCATCAGGGTACCGGCCTGCGGATCGCAAACATAGCTGACAGGCGTCGTCACCACCTGAAAACGGTGCGATGGCGAGGGGAACTTCAGCGGCGCCTGCGCGAGGAAGGGATTGCTCTTCAGGGTCACCAGCGTGCCGCTGACGGCATCGACCTGCGCCAGATTGCAAATGCCGGCGTTGACGGCACAGCCGTAGGCCTCCGGCAGGTTGTCGCCCATATTGTAGACGGCGATAAAGTCGCCGGGCGCGATCTCCGGCGCGCTCCCGACGACGGTAAATTGATTGGCGTTCGCGCCGGCGGCGACGGGATTGAAGGCCAGCACGGCTCCGAGACCCGGTGCATCGTCCTCGGACAGGTAGCGGCCGCCCGATTTCGTCAACAGCAACTCCAGGTATTTCCCGTCCGCGCTGACGCGCACGCTGTTCGGCAGGGCAAGGCGCACGTCGCGCGCGATGCGCCGCGTGGCGGTATCGGCCAGGTCAGCCAGGTCGGCGCGGGCATTGGCATCGATATAACCTTGCACGGGCAGGCGGATGAACATGGCCACCATGCCGCCGATGATGCCCGTGATGACGATCACGATGATCATCTCCACCAGGGTAAAGCCGCGCGCGCGGCGCCGGAAAGAAGAGGTATTCATGGGATGCTGTTCGGCGCGTAGCGCGTGCGATAGCCGTCGAGTACGACCTGCTGCTTGTCGCCATAGGCGACGCTGACCTGGATATGCAGCACCTTGGGCGCCGCGATGCCGTTCAGCGCAACGGTATTGATGCTCACCGTCGCCGCATACTGGCCGGCAAGCGCTGAGAACGGGTTGCCGGCCACGTCCGTGGTGTATGTCGAGGTTCCGCCGTCGCTGGCCACGTAATCATTGACGTTGTCGTAAGGCCGCTGCGTGGTGGCGCCCTGTATGCCAAACGCTTCCTTCGTGGCGCAACCGGCCTCGCCGGTCGCCGTCTCGGCTGCCGGGTCGTCCACTGCGCAATAAGTGAAGCGCGCGCCCTCGATTTCGTCGAGCATGCCTTGCGCAATGGCCAGCGCCTGCTTGCGCAGCTGCGGGTCGACGCTATTGCGCGTCGTCAAGCTCATCACGCCAAGGATGGCCGTCACCGCCACGCCCACGATGACGATGAAGAGCACCAGTTCGATCAGGGTCACGCCGGCCTGGCCGCGCCTGGTGGCACGGCGCCTAGCGGTACACATAGCCGGTCTCCGGTGCGACGTTGACCTGGTATTGCTGCCCGCCCGCAACCACGGTCAGCACCAGGATAGTGGAAAAATCGCCGTACGCCGCGTAATACGGGCGCCCCAGCGGGTCAAAGTAAAACCCCGCGCCGCCCGTCAGCGTAACGGCCGCAGGCCATCCTTCGCACAGCCAGTTGCTCCTGTCGCTGCAAGCGAGCAGTGTTTCCTTGCTGCCGCTGTTCGTCCCGGCGGGCGGCACCACCTTCTGCGCATCGCTGCAAGCGGCGTCGAAGCACAGCGCCACGCTTTTGCCGTCGATGCGCACAAACACGGGACGGTTTTGCGCCACCGCAAGCTTTTGTCCATAGCGCACGATACTCGCCACCTGATCGCTGGTACTGCGCGCATCAAAGGCATCGCGCTGGAAAAACCGCGAAACGGCAAACGTGGCCAGCAGGCCGGCGATCACCAGCACCGCGACCAGTTCGATCAGCGTGAAGCCGCGCGCGCGGCGCCGCAGCCTGGGCCGCGAGAGCGTCATACGTTGCGGCAAGGTGGTCGATGGCAGGGACAATGGCAATACCCGTAAAAAAGCCCAACCGGCATGGCCTGGCGTTGGGCGGGCGGAAAACATGGCGTGGCCATGCCGGCTTGCCGGCATGGCAGCTGCACGCCCGGATTAGCTGCAGTTGGTCGAGGTCAGGGCCGTCGCGTCAACCACCGCCGGCAGGACTGGCGTGGTGCCTGACGCAGCCACGGCAGTCGTATAGGTCACCTTGCAACTTGTATGCTTGTTATCAGGCAACACCGTCAGCACGGTTCCCGTCGCCGCAACGGTGGTGGTATCGTAGTCAACCAGACCGCCTGCCGCCGAGGCGATGCCAGGCGATGCGATGCCGGGGTAGCCGCTGATGCCCTTGATGTCCGTGCCTTCCATGTTGACGGCAACGGCGTCGGCAGGCGAACCCTTGACCAGCCATTGTGCGTGGAACAGGGCCGAACCGGATTTCAAGGCGCCCGCTGCCGCCTGCATCTTGGCGATGCGCGCATCGGTCGACATGTCGACGAATTTAGGAATGGCCGTCGCTGCCAGGATACCCAGGATCACGATGACGACGACCAGTTCAATCAGGGTAAAACCCGCCTGGGCGCCGCTTTTCATACTACGTAAGGATTTCTTCATACCAGCTTCTCCAAAATCAAATAAAAACATCAAAACCAACGCCATGAAACGTGCGCTGCACGGCACGCCGTTGCAGCGCGTCAGGCTATTTCCACACCACAATATCGGGTTCCTGGACGAGCTTGTCAATATCGGCGTCTGCACCTGGCAAGATTACCTTAAATTTCACTGCATCAAGCTCTGAACCGGGAAAAATATTGCCATTACTAAACAAATAGATGATTTTTTGTTCTTTTCTGTCGTACAACCAATTCCCGCCGGGTAATTCATCGAGCACGGGGGCATCGAATTCGCCCAGGTAGTTGGCCGGCTTGTCGGCCAGCCAGTCGAACGGGTTTTGCCGCGCCAGCGCCGGTATGCGCGCGCGCCCGTCCGCCAGGTACAGCTGCAGCACCTGCACCCGCAAGCCGGTGCGCAAGGCCCCCAGCGTCTGCGCCATAGCCAGCTGCTGCGCCTGCTGCTGGTAGTAGCCGGCCCGGTTCAGGAACACGCCCACCAGGATGGCGAACAGGCTCGCCACGACGGCCAGTTCGAACAGCGTGAAACCGCGCTGGCGGAGCGGTGTTGCCATCAGTGCAGGGCCGCGCGGCCCAGGTCCCAGATCGGCAGGAAGATGCCAAGCGCCAGCACCAGCACCATGGCGCCGAGGAAGACGATCAGGATCGGCTCGATCTGCGCCGACAGGGTTTTCAGCTCGTAATCGACTTCGCGCTCGTACATGTCCGCGATCTCGTCCATCAGGTCGTCGAGCGAACCGGACTCCTCGCCCACGGCGATCATCTGCAGCACCACGGGCGTAAATACGCCGGCCGCCACCGAGGTGCGCAAAATGCTTTCGCCCCGCTCCACGCCGTCGCGCATCTGCTCCACGCGCGCGCTCAGGTAGGTGTTGTCCACCGTTTGCGCCACCACTGTCAGCGCCTGCACGATGGGCACGCCGCTGGTGCTCGACAGGGCGAAGCTGCGGGCGAAGCGGGCCATCGTGCCCTTCAGGATGATCTTGCCGGCAATCGGCAGGCGCAGCTTGGCGCGATCCCATTTATACAGGCCCTCTTTCGTGCGCAGCCAGGCGCGCCAGCCGAAAAAGCCGCCCACTCCCAGCATCAGCAGGATGGGCCAGTAGGTCACCGTGAAGCGCGAGGTGCCGATCAGGAAGCGCGTCATCAGGGGCAGTTCCGCGTGGAAGCTGGCGAACACTTTTTCGAACTGGGGAATGACGAAGATATTCACCACGATCATCGCGGCGACCATGGCGAAGACGACGAAGCTCGGGTAGCGCGTGGCCGACTTGACGCGCGCGCGCATGTCGCGGTCGAATTCCAGGTGATCGAACAGGCGCAGGAAGACCTCATCGAGGCGCCCCGTCATTTCGCCCACGCGCACCATCGACAGATAAAACGGCGTGAAGATGGCGGGATGGCGCGCCATGGCGGCCGATAGTTCGCGCCCCGCGTCCAGCGACTCGCGCACGTCCTTGATGATGCGCCCGAACGCCGGGCTGATGGCGGATTCCTGCAGGCCGGCCAGTCCCCGCATGATGGGCACGCCCGCCTTGAGCAGGGTGTACAGCTGGCGACTGAACAGCTGCACGTCCATGGGCGTGACTTTTTTCTCGGTCAGCTTGTCCCACCAGCCCAATTTGCTGGCGCCGGCGCCCGCCACCGTCTGTTTGGTGGCGCTGATGTCGACGGGCGTGCTGCCGCCCGCCATCAATTGGTCGGCCACGGCGCCGCTGTCGGCCCCTTCCATCACGCCCGTCAGCAGTTCGCCGTTGGCATTGCGCGCTTTGTAAGCAAAAAACGCCACGTCAATCCTCGCTCTGGTTGCTGATGCGCATCGCTTCCATCACCGTCGTGCGGCCTTGCACCACCAGCTGCACGGCGTGGCGGCGCAAGGTGTCGCCCGCCATCTGCGCCGTCGCCACCTTCATGAAGTGCGATGGATCGGCATGGTTGGCGGCATCGGCCACGGCGCGCGTAATTTCCAGCAATTCGTACACGCCCGTGCGGCCCCGGTAACCCATGCCATTGCAATGCGAACAGCCTTTGCCGTGGAAATACTGGTTGCGCTCGACCAGCTCGCCCAATTCCAGGCGCAGCCATTCGTATTCGTTCGGCGT
Source organism: Janthinobacterium sp. BJB304 (assembly GCF_002735765.1). Classification (NCBI taxonomy): domain Bacteria; kingdom Pseudomonadati; phylum Pseudomonadota; class Betaproteobacteria; order Burkholderiales; family Oxalobacteraceae; genus Janthinobacterium; species Janthinobacterium sp. BJB304. The sequence continues at coordinate 12,412 of NZ_PDZN01000012.1, read as the reverse complement.
GGGCTGGTACGGCGTGCTGCAGCTTTCGCAGATCACGCGCACCAGACGCTGCGCCAGCACGGCTTGCAGCGAGCTGCCCACCATGTAGCGGGGCACGCCCATGTCCATCAGGCGCAGCGGCGTGCTGATGGCGTCGTTCGTATGCAGGGTCGACAGCACCAGGTGGCCCGTCATGGCGGCGCGCAAGCCGATTTGCGCCGTTTCCTGGTCGCGCATCTCGCCGACGAGCACGATGTCCGGGTCTTGCCGCAGGGCCGAACGCAGCACTCTGGCAAAGTTCAGTTCGATCTTGTCGTTGACTTGCACCTGGTTGATGCCGGGCAAACGGTACTCGACGGGGTCTTCCACCGTGATGAGCTTTTTTTCCACGGAATTGAGTTCGGACAAGGCGCAGTACAGGGTCGTCGTCTTGCCGCTGCCGGTCGGCCCCGTCACCAGCACGAGGCCGTTCGGGCGGCTGACGATGGCGCGGAACTGCTGCACCAGCTTGGGCGGCATGCCGATGGCGTCCAGGCGCAAGGTCGTGCCGCCCTGGTTCAGCAGACGCATCACCACCGATTCGCCGTACTGCGTCGGCATGGTGGAAATACGCACATCGATGCGCTGGTTTTTCACGCGGATGGCGAAACGGCCGTCCTGCGGCAGGCGCTTCTCGGAAATATCGAGGTCCGACATCAGTTTCAGGCGCAGCGCCAGCGAGCTGGCGATCTTGCTGTCCGCTTCCGTCTGCAGGTGCAGCACGCCGTCGATGCGGAAGCGGATCTGCAGCCGGCCTTCCTGCGGCTCGATGTGGATGTCGGAGGCGCGCACCTGCGTGGCATCCTCGAACACCGATTGCAGCAGCTTGACGATGGGCGCCTCTTCCAGGCCCGGATTGGCGGCCAGCGCGCCGAAGTCGACGGAAACGTCGCCCAGATCCTGCTCCAGCTCGCGCGTCAGGGTCGAGATGTCTTCCGTACGGCGGTAGATGCGGTCGATGGCGGCCAGCACTTCCGTTTCATTGACCACGGCCAGTTCGATCTGGCGCTTGACCAGGCGCGAGATTTCATCGTACGCGAACAGGTCGGTGGGATCGGACATGCCGACCAGCAAGCCCTCGCGGCGGTCTTCCAGCACCAGCGCGCGGAAGCGGCGCGCCTGGGTTTCCGGCAGCAGCCGCACCAGTTCGGGATTGATGTTGAAAAACTTCAGATTGATATAAGGAATGTCGAGCTGGCGCGCCAGCGCGCCCGAGATCTGCTCTTCCGTGACGAAGCCGTGCTCGACAAAAACGCGGCCCAGCTTGCGTCCCGAACGCTTCTGTTCCGTCAAGGCCTGGCCCAACTGTTCTTCCGTCAGCAACTTCTGCTGCACCAAAATTTCACCGAGCCGGACTTTCTCTGGCCTTGCCATTGCTTACTCCTCGACAAACAAATTTCACAGAAGATACACGCCTGCGGCGCGCACAGGCATTTTATTCCAGAACCTGTTGTTTCTTAAAGAAAATACATTCCATCATTTGATTTTTGCGCATTTCAACACGATGCAAGGAAACACTTGCCGCCCGCCTGCGCCCATGGCAATAATGGCGGTCGTTCACCGTCTTCCCTGCCGACCATTGCCCCTATGAACGCCTGCGCCATCGAGTTCCACAACGTACATCTGCAGCTGGCAGGCAGCGCCGTGCTGCGCGGCGTCGACCTGCAGGTGCGCGCGGGTGAACTGTTCGGCCTGGTCGGCGTAAATGGCGCGGGCAAGACTTCCCTGCTCAAATGCCTGCTCGACTTTTGCACACCGGAGCGTGGCGAGATCGCCATCTTCGGCCGGCCGCACCGGCACGGCGCGGCGCGCCAGCCCGTGTCGTTTCTGCCGGAACGTTTCCAGGCGCCCTATTTCCTGACGGGCGGCGACTTCCTGCGCTACCTGTCGCGCCTGCACGATGTGCGGCCCGATGCGCACGCCGTGCAGCAAGCCCTGGACGCGCTGGACCTGGCGCCGGATGCCTTGCTGCGTCCCGCGCGCGCCTATTCGAAAGGCATGATGCAGAAACTGGGGCTGGCCGCCTGCCTGCTGTCGGGCAAGCCGCAACTGGTGCTGGACGAACCGATGAGCGGACTCGACCCGAAGGCGCGCGCGCAATTCAAGCAGGTGCTGCGGCAAGCGCATGCGCAGGGCCGCGGCGCCCTGCTCACCTCGCATGCGCTGGCCGATGTGGAAGAATTGTGCGACCGCATGGCCATCCTGCATGCGGGCCGCATCGTATTTACGGGCACGCCCGCCGAATGCCGCGCCAGCCACGGCGGTACGGAAGACGCCAGCCTGGAGCAGGCTTTTCTCAATTGCATCGCGGCATGAACACCGACACGCAGGTTTCCAGCCACTACGCGCCCTCGCCGCACGGCATGTATCTGCGCCATTTCGGCTTGCGCACGGCGCCGTTCGGCATCACGCCGGACCCGGCCTTTTTCTATCCCGGCAATACGCGGGGCGAACTGCTCGATGCGCTGCTGTATGCCGTCACGCAAGGCGAAGGCATCATCAAGCTGACGGGAGAAGTGGGCAGCGGCAAGACCATGCTGTGCCGCATGCTGGCCGAACGCCTGCCGCCCCAGGTCGACGTGCTGTACCTGCTCAATCCCTGCCTGGAGCCGGACGAAGTCCTGCACGCCATCGCTGCCGAACTGGGCCTGGAACTGGACGGATGCCGCGCCGATGCCGCGCTGCGCGCCCTGCACGGCGAGCTGATCGCCAGGCATGCGGCCGGGCGCCAGGTGGTGCTGCTGGCCGAAGAAGCGCAAGCCATGCCGGGCGCCACCCTGGAAGCGCTGCGCCTGCTGACGAACCTGGAAACGGCCAGTCACAAGCTGCTGCAAATCGTGCTGTTTGGCCAGCCGGAATTGCAGCACACCCTGGACTTGCCCCAGTTCCGCCAATTGAAGGAACGCATCACCCACAGTTTCACCGTGCCGCGCCTGCCGCAAGCCTTGCTGAACGATTATCTGGCGTGCCGCCTGGCCGCCGCCGGCCGCATGGCGCCGCTCGGTTTTACGCCTGCCGCGCTGCGCCGGCTGGCGCGCGCGGCGCAGGGCATCGTACGCAGGATCAATATCCTGGCCGACAAGGCCTTGCTGGCCGCGTTTGCGGACGATGCGCAGGAAATCAGCGCGCGCCACGTGCGCCTGGCCATTGCCGACAGCCCCTTCCACCGCCCGCCCTGGCATGCGGGCAAGCTGCTGGCGGGCGTCTTGAGCGCGCTGATGCTGCTGCTGGCTGCGGCACTGCTGTGGCAATGGCTGGTACCGGGCCAAACGGCGGCTATCTCGGCCCCGGCTGCCGTCCCACGCGCACCGCTGCCGGCGCCGTCGACGCTGCTCGACAGCAAGCTGGCCGAATCGCGCGACTGGCTGGCACGGCAAAGGCCGCAGCAACTGGTGCTGCAAATCGCCAGCCTGCCCGCCACCGAAACGGCCGCGGCGGAAACTTTCCTGCAGCAGGCGCAGCAAGCGATCGGCCTGCGTGACCTCCACGTGTTTCGCCTGCCTGGCGCAGCGCCCGCGAGCGCCGCCGCGCGCCTGGACATCGTCTACGGCAGCTTCGCCGACCGGGCCAGCGCCGAAGCCGTTTGGGCGAGGCTGGCCCCCTCGTCGCCACAGAAAATATTGCTGAACGACATAGATAGTATCCGTACGGAAATGAAAGCCACGGCAACGGTACAAACGACGCGTGGTACCCCCTGACTTTATTTCGGTATATTGCCTCCAGGGCCCGCACAGTCGATTGCTTTTAGGCGATCATGCTGGGTAAAATTACAAAAGCACAACATGACTCCAAGGGCGAACTTTTCATGAATCAACACCCTATTCCTGTGCTGACCTCCTGGGTCGCCCTCGCCTGCGGCACCGTGCTGTCCGGCTGCGCCACGCATCAAATGCCGCTGTCGCCTGCCCACCTCAATACCGCGCCCGTCGCCGGCGGCGCCATTCCCGAACCGGTGCAGCAAAGCAGCGCGCTGGCCGCGCCCTTGCCCGCGCCTAAAGTGGAAACCTACAGCGTCACCGTGCACAAGGTGCCCGTGCAATCGCTGCTGTTCGCGCTGGCGCGCGACGCGGGCATGAATATCGACATCCACCCGCAGATCGAAGGCAGCGTCACCCTGAATGCGCTGAACCAGACCCTGCCGCAATTGCTGGCACGTATCGGCAAGCAAGTCGATATGCGCTACGAAATCGATGGCAAGAACCTGACGGTGCTGCCCGACGCACCCGTATGGCGCAATTACAAGATCGATTACGTCAACATCGCGCGCAGCACCAACAGCAGCGTGAATATCGCTACGCAAATTTCCACGGCGGGCGGCGGGTCGAACAACGCCAGCAATCCCGTTGGCAGCACGCAAGGCAGCGGCGGCAACGGCAATAACAATTCGACCACCCTGGTCGTGAATCGTTCGGAAAATAACTTCTGGTACAGCCTGGAAAAAAATATCCGCGACCTGCTGCGCGACACCACGCTCAACGACGTGCAGGTCGACCCGCTGGCGCAGCTGAACCAGCAATTGACGGCCGCACAGGGCAATACGCCAGGCCAGCAGGGACAAGCGGGTCAGCCAGGCCAACCGGGCCAGCAGCAGAATCAGGGCGGCAACCAATACGGCAGCCAGGCGCCGATGCAGACTGGCGGCCAGTATGCGCCAGGCCAGCAGGCACCCAACCAGAATGCGAATCCTGGCCAGCAGCTCGACGCGAACGGGCTGCCGCTATTAAAACTGGCCAACAAGGGCAGCCCCTCGTCCGTCGTCGTCAACGTGGAAGGCGGCTTGATCGCCGTGCGGGCCACAGGGCGCCAACACGAAAAGATCGCCGAATTCCTCGATGCCGTGTTGCACAGTGCCAAGCGGCAAGTGTTGATCGAGGCGACCATCATCGAGGTGCGCCTGAGCAATGAATATCAGCAAGGCATCAACTGGTCGCGCCTGACGGGCAGCCTGAGCCTGAATCAGAAGCAGGTGGGCACCTCGCCGCTCAGCAGCGGCGTCACGCCCGGCTCCACACCCGGCATCTTCGTGCTCAACTACATAAAGGACAGTTTCGCCACGACCATCCAGCTGCTCGAATCGTTCGGCAAGGTGAAAGTGCTGTCCAGCCCGAAAATCAGCGTACTGAACAATCAGACGGCCATGCTGAAGGTAGTCGACAACAATGTCTTCTTTACCATCAAGGTGACGCCCGCCGTGATCAGCTCGACGGGCACCATCACCACACCCGCCACCTATGAATCGAAACTGGAAACGGTGCCCGTCGGCTTCGTCATGAGCGTCACGCCGCAGATTTCCGACAGCGACGAAGTCACGCTCAATGTGCGCCCCACCATCACGCGCATCGTGGGCTATGTGCAAGACCCGAATCCGGCCCTGGCCACGGCCAGCGTGATCAGCCGCGTGCCCGTGATCCAGGCGCGCGAGCTGGAATCGATTATGAAAGTGGGCAATGGCCAGATCGCCGTGATGGGCGGCCTGATGCAGGATTCCATCGACAATGCCAAGGACGGCGTGCCCGGCCTATCCAGCCTGCCCATCGTGGGCAATTTGTTTACCTATCGTAATGAGGCAAGCAGCAAGACGGAGCTGGTGATCTTCATGCGCCCCGTCGTGGTCAAGGATGCCAGCATCGACGGCGATTACCGCGACTACCGTTACCTGCTGCCCGGCCAGGCGCCGCTCAACAGCCAGCCGTACACGGATGGCCCGCCGGCGCCAGCCGTCCAGCCGCAGGCACGCCTGCAGGGAGACGTCCCATGAGCTTGTTGATGCAGGCGCTCAAGAAAGCCGAGCGCGCCAAGCAGAACAGCCTTTCCGACGAAGAACTGGAAAAGCCGTCCGAAGCCTACGACCAGGTGCTGGAACTGGCGCCGGCCGACGCCCTGCCGCCCCGCCCAGCGCCTGCCGCGCCGCCCCCCGCGCAGCCGGCAAGCAGCTTGCGCCTGGAACCGCTGCAGGACGCTCCCGCGCCGCAGCCCGAGTCCAGCGGCGCGCAGCCCGGTTCACAGCAAGGCACGCCACCTGGCCCGCCCCCCGAGCCGCCGCGCGCCCGTCCGGAACCGCCGCCCGCCAAGCCACGCGCCAGCCGCAGCAATCCGCCGCCGAAAGGCCCCACCGGCCCCATCAGCGTCGACCCGGCCACCGTGCGCCTGGCCGTGCTGCTGGCGATCCTGCTGCTGGTGGCGGGATCGATGGCGTACTGGTACTGGCGCGCCAGCAGCAGCCCCGGCGCGGGCGCCAACCTGCCCGGCGTACCCATGCCGCTGACGGACGCCCCGGGCACGGCCGGCGTTGCCGGCCCCATCGTGGTGCTGCCTGGGGCCGGCGGCGTTCTGCCGGATGCCCCGGCGCCCGCACCGCTGCCGCAAGACGCGCCGCGCGAACAGCGCCCGCCAGCCGGCGCGGCGGAACAGCAGGCGATGATCCAGGCCGCCGCGCAAGCGGCCGTGGCCGCCCAGCTGGCGCAACTGCCGCCGCCTGCGCAGCCCAGCCTGCCACCGGTGGCCGCGCCCGACAATAGCCAGATCCAGGTGCTGCGCAACGATACGGCGCCGCAAATCAACCCAGGCGTGCAGCAAGCCTACCAAGCCTTCAACGGGGGCCAGCTGGGCCTTGCTCGCCAGCAATATGAAAGCGTGCTGCGGCAGGATGCCAACAACCGCGACGCGCTGCTGGGCCTGGCGGCCGTGGCCCTGCGCGAGAACCAGGGCGCGCAGGCGGCATCGCTGTACGTGCGCTTGCTCGAGATAAACCCGGACGATGGCGTCGCGCTGGCCGGGCTGATCGGCCTGCGCCAGGGCGACGTCGTGCAGAGCGAAGCCAGGCTGAAAGCCATCCTGGCCCGCACCCCCGACAGCGGCCCCGTGCTGTTTGCCCTGGGTAATGTGTATGCCAAGCAGCGCCGCTGGAACGAAGCGCAGCAGCAATTTTTCCGCGCCTACGGCGCCGCGCCCGGCAATCCCGACTATGCCTTCAACCTGGCCGTGGGCCTGGACCGGCTGAACCAGCCCAAGCTGGCCGCCACGTATTACCAACGCGCCTTGACCCTGGCGCAAACCACGCCCGCCGCGTTCGACCAGGCCGTCGTGCAAACGCGTTTGCGCGAACTGGCGGCCCCCGCGCCGGCAGCACCGCCCCCGGCCGAGCCGGCCACCATCCCACCCCGTCAGGAATAAGTACTACATGGCAGAACAGGCAAAACTTCCGCTGGGCAAATTGCTGATCCAGAAAGGGGTGATCAGCGAAGACCAGTTGCGCATCGCCCTCATCGAGCAGCGGCGCAGCAGCGAACCGCTGGGCAAGCTGCTGATCACCCTTGGCTTCGTCACGGAAGCCACCGTGCGCGAGGCCCTCAGCGAAAACCTGAAACAGGTCAGTGCGGACCTGTCGAGCCTGGTGGTCGACGCCATCGCCCTGAAGCTGATCCCGAAGGACGTGGCCAAGCGCTACCGCGTTTTCCCTATCGTCTACGAGCGGCAGGCGGACAACCTGATCCTGGCCATGGCCGACACCAGCAACATCGTCGCGCTCGACCAGATCAGCGCCATGCTGGTCAAGGGCATCACGATTTCCACCGTGCTCGTCAACGAATCGGACATTTCGCGCGCCATCGACCAGTACTATGGTTTTGAATTGTCGATCGACGGCATCCTGCACGAAATCGAAACGGGCGAAGTCAGCTATCAAAGCATGGCGTCGCCATCGGACGAGTACAGCCAGCCCATGGTGCGCCTGATCGACGCGCTGCTGGCCGACGCCGTGCAGAACGGCGCCTCGGACATCCATTTCGAGCCGGAACAGTCGTTCCTGCGCATCCGCTACCGCATCGACGGCATCCTGCGGCAAATCCGCAGCCTGCACAAATCGTACTGGCCGGCCATGGCCGTGCGCCTGAAGGTGATGTCGAACATGAATATCGCCGAAGCGCGCGCGCCGCAGGATGGACGCATCAGCATCAAGTTTTCCGGTCGGCAAATCGACTTCCGCGCGTCCGCGCAACCCACCACGCATGGCGAAAACGTCGTGCTGCGCGTGCTGGACCGGCAAAAGGGCATCGTCCCGCTGGACGGGCTGGGCCTGGCTGAAGCGGAACTGAACTTGCTCAAACTGATGATCGCCCGTCCCGACGGCGTGATCCTCGTGACGGGCCCGACAGGCAGCGGCAAGACCACCACCCTGTATTCGATACTCAACCATATCAATACGGAAAGCGTCAACATCATGACCCTGGAGGACCCGGTCGAGTATCCGATGAACATGATACGCCAGACCTCCGTCAACGAATCGGTCAAGCTGGGCTTTGCCGACGGCATCCGCTCGATGATGCGGCAAGACCCGGACATCATCCTCGTGGGCGAGATCCGCGACCGCGAAACGGCGGAAATGGCCTTTGCCGCCGCCATGACGGGCCACCAGGTGTATTCCACTTTGCATACGAGCTCGGCCATCGGTTCCGTGGCGCGCCTGCTCGACATCGGCATCCTGCCCGACATCATGGCCGGCAACATCATCGGCATCGTGGCGCAGCGCCTGGTGCGCCGCTTGTGTCCGCATTGCAAGGAAACCGTGATCGCCGACGACATCGAGCGCCGCCTGCTGGGCCTGGCAGCAAGCGATGCGCCCGCGTCCATCTGCCGCGCCGTCGGCTGCGAGCGCTGCGCGCACCAGGGCTACAAGGGCCGCCTGGCCATCATGGAAATTCTCAAGATGACGGCTGAACTCGATGAATTGACGGCGCGCCGCGCCAGTTCGCGCGAATTGAAGAACGCGGCGCGCGTGGCCGGCTTCAAGGGCATCGTCGACGACGGCGTGCGCCGCGTGCTCGAAGGCGTGACCACGCTGGAAGAAGTGGGCCGCGTGGTCGACTTGACGGAAAGGCTGGCCTGATGGCGCAATATGTCTACCGCGCCATGGATGCCGCCGGCGCATTGATTCCCGGCAGCATGGAGGCGGCCAACGTGCCGGACCTGGAAGCGCGCCTGCACCGCATGCAGCTGGACTTGATCGACTGCAAGATCACGGGCCAGTATCTGGTGCTGCTGGGCAAGCGGGTCATCCACCGCCGCGACCTGATCAACTTCTGCTTCCATATGGAACAATTGACGGGCGCGGGCGTGCCCATCCTGGAAGGCTTGAACGACTTGCGCGAAAGCACGGACCACCCGCGCCTGCGCGAAGTCGTCACGGATCTGATCGAAAGCATCGAAGGCGGCTTGCCGCTGTCGGGCGCGCTGGCCCAGCATGGCGACATCTTCGACGCCACGTTTACCAGCCTGATCCTGGCGGGCGAACAGAGCGGCAAGATCGCCGAAGTGTTCAAGAACCTGTCGGAAAGCCTGAAGTGGCAGGACGAGCTGGCCTCGCAGACGCGCAAGATCGTCATGTACCCGGTCATCGTCGCGCTGGTGGTGGCGGGCGTGACGTTTTTCCTGATGATTTATCTGGTACCCCAGCTGACGGCGTTCATCCGCAACATGGGCGGCGAGCTGCCGCTGCACACGCGCGTGTTGATCTTTGTATCGAATGTGTTCATCGATTACTGGTATGTGCTGCTGGCCTTGCCCGTGCTGCTGTTTTTCGGCCTGCGCGCGCTGATCCGCCGCAGCGAGGCGGCCCGCTATGCGTGGGATGGCTTGAAGCTGCGGCTGTGGCTGGTCGGCCCCGTGCTGCACAAGATCATCCTGGCCCGCTTCGCCACTTTTTTTGCCCTGATGTATGCTTCCGGCATCACGATACTCGAATGCATCCGCCTGTCCGAAGGCATCGCCGGCAACCAGGTGGTGGCGGCCGGCCTGCGCCGCGCCGCCCAGCTGATCAGCGAAGGCCATGGCGTGACCGCCGCCTTCCAGCATACGGGCATCTTCCCGCCGCTGGTGATCCGCATGCTCAAGGTGGGCGAGGCCACGGGCTCGCTGGACACGGCCTTGCGCAATGTCAGTTACTTTTACAACCGCGAAGTGAAGGAATTGATTGAAAAAGTGCAGGCCATGATCGAGCCGGCCATGACGGTCATCCTGGGCCTGCTGCTGGGCTGGATCATGCTGTCAGTGCTGGGGCCGATCTACGACACCATCAGCACGATGAAAACTTGAGACCCGAGACCTGAGACCGCCGTGTTCCGCAAACAATTACTCTACATCACCAGCGATGCCCTGTGCGCCTACGACTGGGACCACGGCGTGCTGGGCCAGGGTCAGGCCTTCCCCGCCAGCGCGGCCGGGCTGGACGGTTTCGCCGCGTGGCTGGAAGATCCGCAGGGGCAACGGCTGGACGTGCCCGCCTACCTGCTGACGGACTTGATCGAGGAAGATTTCCAGCGCCAGCTGCTGCCCCACGTGCGCGGCAAGGCGGGCCGGGCCCTGCTGGAGCGGCGCAAGCAGCAATTACACCGCGACACGCCCTACCGGGGCAGCACCCTGCTGGGCCGTGAAAGCACGGGCCGCCACGACGACCAGGTGCTGTTCTTTGCGCTGACCAACCCGTCCTTGCTGCAGCCATGGACGGAGGCGCTCGAGCACTTGCGCGTGCCCGTGGCCGGCATTTATTCGACCAGCCTGCTCAGTATCGCGCTGGTCAAAAAGCTGTCGATCGCGCACGAACACTTGCTGCTGGTGACGCAGCAGTCGGGCGGCTTGCGGCAAAGCTACTATGAAAAGGGCCAGCTGCGCTTTTCGCGCCAGACGGCCACCATCGCGCTCGACGGCGTGGCCGTGAATATTGCGCTGGAAACGGAAAAAACGCGGCAATTTCTCACCAGCACGCGCATGCTGGCGCGCGGCGACGTCTTGAATACCGTCATCCTGGCGCCGGCCGCGCAAATCGCCAAGCTCGAACTGCTGTGCGACAACGGCGTCGAAGTGGCTTACCACTTCATCGACCTGCAGCTGGCGGGCGAACGGGTGGGCTTGCGCCGCACGCCGGCGCTGGCCGACGAATTGCTGCTGACTTTGCTGGGCAAGCATCCGCCGTCCAGCCACTATCCGCCCGGCGCGCTGGCCCGCTACTACCATTTCCAGCGCGCGCGCAAGACGCTGTATGGCGCCAGCACGCTGATCGGCGCATCGGCGGCCCTGTGGTGCGCGATTAACTTGCTCGGCGGCATAGCCGACGGGGCCGCCATCGAACGCCTGGCGCAGGAAACGGCGTCCTATCAGCAGCGCTACCGCAGCGTCATGTCGACCCAGCCGCCGGCGCCGGCCAAGACGCAGAACATGAAAGTGGCCGTGACCCTGGGCCACATGATCGCCAGCCAGGCGCCGGAGCCGGGCCGGATGCTGGGCATACTGAGCGCCGCACTGGACCAGGCGCCGCAAGTCGCGCTGGGCCAGCTGCACTGGCATGCGGGCCAGGCGACCGCGCGCGTGGCGAGCAGTCAGACGCCGCCACAGCAGCAGCAAAGTACGGGCGCACCGGCCGGCAGCGCCCTGGCCGGCATTCCCGTCGCGCCGCCGCAGGCCTTGCGCCTGGAAGCGGACGTGGCCATGCCGAACAACGATTACCGCGCGGCCCTGGCGGCCATCACGGCCTTCGCGCAAACCCTGGCGCGCCAGCCGGGCATGCAGGTGACGATCGAGGAAACGCCGCTCGACCTGCGCCCCAGCGCGGCCCTGTCCGGCAAGAGCGCCGTGCCGGCGCCGGCCAGCCAGGCCCGCTTCACCCTCTTGCTCGCGTGGCAGCCATGAGCGGCCCCGTCAAACAGCCGCCCCTGCCCGGCATGCAACGGAGCGGCACGCCCGCGCGCGCGCTGCCCGCCTGGCTGGGCGAACTGCACCTGATACGCCGCGCCCTGCTGTGCTTTGCGCTGACCTTGCTGGCCAGCGTGGTGCTGCTGAGCCTGAGTGCCGCCTACCGGGCGCGTGAAGCGCAGCAGCTGGACCTGGCCCAGCGCACGCGTTCGGCGGCCGCCCTCCTGTTCAACCATGCGGAGGCGGAAAAGCAGGAAATCCGCGCCTACGAACCGCAATTCCTGGCCCTGCGCCAGCGCGGCCTGATCGGCGAGGAAAACCGCCTGGCCTGGATCGACGCCATCCGCCGCAGCCAGGAACAGCGCAAACTGCTGCCGATCAGCTATGACATCAGCCCGCAGCAAGGGCTGCAAGTACCGTTGCCCATGGTGATGGGACAATATCAGCTGCGCGGCAGCCGCATGCGCCTGCAGATGGATTTGCTGCACGAGATGGATTTGCTGAACCTGCTGGACGATTTGCGCCAGGCCGGGTATTTCGCCGTGCAGGATTGCACGCTCAAGCGCCACGCTGCGGCCGGGGCCGGTCCAGGCAGCGGAGCTGCGCCCACCGTGGGCGCCGAATGCGAGCTGCTGTGGCTGACCCTGGGCAGCGCGCCCGTGCCGGGGCGGCCATGAGCGGCACCCCCGTCCTGCGCCGCCCCCTCCTGCGC
>NZ_PDZN01000011.1:0-218724 GCF_002735765.1 Janthinobacterium sp. BJB304 | reverse complement strand
GTGTGGGAGTCGGTGTCGGGGTCGGCGTAGGAGTTGGCGTAGTTCCGCCATCGCACGTGCCGCCCGCACTCCACAGGCTAGGCGTGGAAACGGGGTTCCAGCCCGAGCCCACGTGGTCGGTCTGCGTCACCAGGGCCGTATAATTGGCGCCCAGGTAAGTGACCACCGTGCCCGCGTTATACGTGCCGCCCTCTTGCCACGGCACGCAGGCGACCACCGTGCTGGCCGCCAGCAATTGCGAGCCAGCCGGCGCGCTGGCGTCGCCGCCACCGCCGCAAGCCGCCAGCACGCCACCGCTGGCCAGACATATCATCATATTCCTGATCGTTTTTTTGAGTATTAAATTTTCCACGCTGTCTCCTGTTCAGGTTTGCGGAAATACCACTCTGCTTCGATAAAAAGCTACCCTGTGATTTTGTTTTTCTGCAGTTGCAAGAACAGCATGCTGCTGAAAAAATAGGCGGTCAAGTGGTTTTGAAGTGGCCTCGAAGTGGGCAATACCACTTCGCGCAGAAAGCGCAGCGGCTTATGCGAACGGCGTGTTGTCCTACTGGACAATCAAAAAACGGCAGAGGGAGGATGAAAAAAGACGCTGGATCGGGAAAAGACAGACCAGTTTTTTAATACGCTGTAAGTGGTATTGCTGTTGCTTGCTACGCCGTTGAATACGGCAGCGGCGGGTGCCTGCAAAACCACCCGCCGAGCCAGGCAGAATTATTGAGGCAAATCAAACACTGCCATGGATTCCACGTGCGAGGTATGCGGGAACATATTCACCACGCCCGCCTTGCTCAATACATAACCCGCTTCCAGCGCCAGGATGCCGGCGTCGCGCGCCAGGGTCGACGGGCTGCACGACACGTATACGATGCGCTTGGGCAGCAGGTCCGGACGCACTTGCGACAGGCCGACCAGTGCCTGGCACAGGGCCATGGCGCCGTCGCGCGGCGGGTCGACGAGGATGCGATCAAAACGGCCCAGCGCGATCAGGTCGTCCGTCGTCACTTCGAACAGGTTACGCGTCGAGAACGAGGTTTTTTCCGCCAGGCCATTGGCCAGCGCGTTTTCCAGCGCCCGCTCCGTCAGGGTGGTGCTGCCTTCAATACCGACCACTTCGCTGCCTTGCGTGGCCAGCGGCAAAGTAAAATTGCCCAGGCCGCAGAACAGGTCGGCCACGCGGTCGGTCGGCTGCACTTCCAGGAGGCGCAGGGCTTTCGACACCAGCACGCGGTTGATGTGGTGGTTCACTTGCGTGAAATCGACGGGCTTGAACGGCATCTTGACGCCAAATTCCGGCAGCAGGTAGTGCAATTGCTTGTCTAGCGGATAGAACGGCACGGCCGTTTCCGGGCCTTTCACCTGCAGCCACCATTGCACGCCGTACTCGTCGGCAAAAGCCTTCAATTTCGTTTCATCGTCCGCCGTCAACGGCGCCATGATGCGCAAGACCATGGCGGTCACGTCTTCGCCGACAGCCAGCTCGATCTGCGGCATCTGGTCGAAGATCGACAGCGACGCAATCAAGCCGCGCAGCGGCAGCAGCATGGCCGAGATGTGCGGCGGCAAGATTTCGCAGCTATCCATGTCGGCAACAAACGCCGATTTCTTTTCATGGAAGCCCACCAGCACGGCATCTTTCTTCTTGACGTGGCGCACGGACAGGCGCGCGCGGTAGCGGTAGCCCCAGGTCGGACCATACATGGGGCGCATGATGCTTTGCGGACGTACCTTGCCGATATGCCACAGGTTGTCTTCCAGCACGCGCTGCTTGATCGCCACCTGCGCCGACGGTTCCAGGTGCTGCATCGAGCAGCCGCCGCAATTGTCGAAATGCTTGCACTTGGGCGTGACGCGCATGGACGATTCGCGGTGCAGCGCCGTCATGCGGGCCATTTCCCAGTTTTTCTTCTTCTTGAACGTCACAAAGCTGACGCGCTCGCCCGGCAGCGCGCCTTCGACAAACACGACCTTGCCCGGCGAGCCGTCTTCGTTCTCAATATGGCCAACGCCACGGGCGTCCATGTCGAGCGATTTGATTTCGATGATATTTTCTTGCATAGCGATCAATAGGTAAGAGTGGGCCAGGACGCAAGGCCGCGCTGGAACTTGCAAACAATTGGGGGAAAGGTCAGGCGCCGCGAGCGGGGCGTATGATAGCAGATGCCGACTAGCTTAAGTCCGCAGCACAGTTGCGCCGATTTAGCGTGCCTGAGAAAATGTACAGGGCAAGGCGCATTGCCGAAGACAGTACGCCAGTACGGCGAGGCATTGCAACGCCGCCATGTGCGTTTTATCGGACACGCTACAGCAGCGAGTCGCGTACGACGCCGCGTGCCGCCATGGCCCGTTTGAGTTTAATCAAGGCTTCCTGCTGGATCTGGCGCACGCGCTCGCGCGTCACGCCCATTTCCTCGGCCAGGGTTTCCAGGGTGGCCGGATCGTCGTTGTCGAGGCCGAAACGGCGCATGATGACGACGCGCTGCTTGTCGGGCAGCTTGGTCAGCCAGTCGCGCACCAGCACCGTCATTTCATGGTGTTCCGCGCGCGCGTCGGGGCTGTCTTCGCTGGCGCCGGGCAACATGTCCATCAGCGACGACTGCGGATCGTTGTCGAGCGGCGCGTCGAGCGATGTGGCGTGCTCGGACAGGGCCAGGATATCCTGCACCTCTTCCACGGGACGGCCCACGAGGTGAGCGATATCTTCCGCAGTGGCATCCTTGCCGTCGTGGTGCTGGGCTTCCAGATGATATTTGCCGCGCAAGATTTGATTCAGTTCGCGCACCATGTGCACGGGCAGGCGCACCGTGCGCGCCTGGTTCATGATGGCGCGCTCGATGCTCTGGCGTATCCACCAGGTGGCGTAGGTAGAGAAACGGAAACCGCGCTCGGGCTCGAACTTGTCGATGGCGCGCATCAGGCCGATGTTGCCCTCCTCGATCATGTCGAGCAGGACCACGCCGCGGTTGATGTAATGCTTGGCGATCGACACAACGAGGCGCAGGTTGTGCTCGATCATGGTTTGCCGGGCTTCGAAATTGCCCTGCTTGGCCAGGGTGGCGTAATGCACTTCTTGCGCCGCCGTCAGCAGCGGCCGCGTGCCGATCTGGTTCAGATAGTGCTGCGTGGTATCGGTCGACAGCTCGGCCGCCAGCACCTTTTTCAGTTCATCGACACTTTCGACCACCACGCTGACGCTGGCCACCTCGCCGCCCTCGCCCGCGTCGACGGCGTCAATGCCGTCGAGCTCGCCGGCATCGTCCGTCACGACTTCGTCTGCCCCGTCTTCCGGCAGTTCCGGGTCATCGTCCAGCTGATCGTGCGGCGCGTGTGTCATTGCTTTACCTAACGGTTAGGCAGGAATTTCGAAGGGTCGACAGGCTTGCCCTGCTGGCGGATTTCAAAGTGCAGCTTCACGCGGTCGGCATCGGAGTCGCCCATTTCAGCGATGGCCTGGCCTTTGTTGACGTTCTGCCCTTCCTTCACCAGGATGCTGCGGTTATGCGCATATGCCGACAATAAACTATTACTGTGCTTCACGATGACAAGATTACCATAACCACGGATTCCGCTCCCGGCATACATGACTTTTCCCGCGCCTGCGGCCACCACTTGCTGGCCCGCCTTGCCGGCGATATCGACGCCCTTGTTCTTGCCTTCGTCAAAAGTGCCGATGACCTTGCCTTCGGAAGGCCACATCCAGCTGATCCTGTCGTCGCCAGGCGCCGATGCGGCAGGGGCTGCAGCGGCGGCGGCCGGTGCGGCGGCGACAGTTGCCGCCGGCGCGGGCGCCGGCTTGGCGTCGCCGGTGCCGCCATCGGCGCGCAGCTCGGCCAGGGTGGCGTCGGAATACGCGCGCTTCTCGCCGCGCGGGCCCGTTTTCTTCGGCACGGCAGGCGCGGCCGGCTTGATTTCCGTCGACGGCGGCATCACGACGGCCGACGTCTGCGCGCCGCCCGTGTCGCCAGTCGGCGGCAGCACGCGCAATACCTGGTCGACCTTGATGTCGTTCGGGTTGCTCAAGTCGTTCCAGGCCACCAGGTCGCGGTAATTCTGGCCGTGCTCGAGAGCGATGCGCAACAGGGTATCGCCGCGCTTGACCGTGTAATAGGCCGGGTCGCGGTCGCGCGGATCGCTGGCGGCGGCACTGCTGCTCGATGGATGGCGCTCAACGACGGGTGCCTGGACGCCCGTCGTGCCGCAACCGCTCAACAGCGCGGCCAAGGTGATGCTACATAGAAGTAGGTTACTTTTCTTAATCATTCGCATGTAATTATATGTCCTGCTTGCTAGCTGATCCGGGGATCATATGGTGCCCGGGCGCAAAGGCACGAAATGGCAATCTTCCAGGGTTTGGCTAGTCCATTCCATTTTCCCCACCCGGGTAATGAGTTGTAAGTGTTGCAATTTAGCCCCCACCGGCGCAACCAGACGCCCGCCGGGCGCCAGCTGTTCCAGCAAGGCTTGCGGGACTTCCAGGCCGGCTGCGGCAAGGATGATCCCGTCGAAGGGCGCCGCCTGCGGCAGGCCAAGCATACCATCTCCGTACTGCAAGCGCAGATTTGACACGCGCAGCGGGCGCAGATTGGCCTTCGCCAGCTCGTGCAAGGGCCGGATGCGCTCGATCGAATACACCTCCTTCGCCACCAGCGACAGCACCGCCGCCTGGTAGCCGCAACCCGTACCGATTTCCAGCACGCGCTGCAAGCTGCCGCCCTGGCGCATCACCTCGATCATGCGCGCGACGATATACGGCTGCGAGATGGTCTGGTGGTGGCCGATGGGCAAGGAGGCGTCGATGTAGGCTTGCGACGCCAGCGCCTCGTCCATAAACAGGTGGCGCGGCACGGCTTGCAGGGCGTCGAGCACCAGCTGGTCCTTGACGCCCTGCTTCGCCACGCGGGCCACCATGGCCCGGCGCACGGCCTCCGAGACGAGCGGGTTTTGCCGCGGCGGCGACACCACGGCCGGCTGCGCCCGCTCATTGGCGATGGCTTGCGCGCGCGATGGCGCGATGGCCGCGTGCGCGCCATACGGCTGCGCCACGCCGCGCGCCGCGTTTTGCGCCGCATTCTGCGTGGCCGTCTGCGGCGTGGCGATCCTGGACTGGGCCAGCGACTGCCCCCCGCCCTGCCTGGCGGGCTTGCCGGCCAGCGAATCGAGGGAAAGGGGGAAGGTACGCGGCTTGTCAGTCATAGTGAGCGGTCATGCCAGGCCTTTTGCCAGTGCATCGAGTTGGGTGGTATGAGTCAGGTCGATCTGCAGCGGCGTGATCGATACTTGTCCATGTTCAACAGCATGGAAGTCCGTGCCCGGACCGCCTTCCTTGGCCGCGCCGGCGGGGCCGATCCAGAAGATTTCACGGCCACGCGGGTCGAGCGCGCGGATGACGGGCTCGGCCGAATGGCGCTTGCCCAGGCGCGTGGCCGCCATGCCTTGCAATTGCTCGTAAGGAATGGCGGGAATATTCACGTTCAGCAAATAC
Organism: Janthinobacterium sp. BJB304; assembly: GCF_002735765.1. NCBI lineage: Bacteria > Pseudomonadati > Pseudomonadota > Betaproteobacteria > Burkholderiales > Oxalobacteraceae > Janthinobacterium > Janthinobacterium sp. BJB304. The sequence goes on along the minus strand of NZ_PDZN01000011.1, from coordinate 213,242 downwards.
GGTTTCTGCAGGGCGTCGAACTGGCGCTCGACGATTTCCCGCGCCACGCGGGCAGCCGCGTCCAGATTGGCCCAGCCGAACTGCGACTGGGAAAAGGCGATGGCGGGAATGCCGAACAGATAGCCTTCCGTGGCCGCCGCCACGGTGCCCGAGTACAGGGTGTCGTCGCCCATGTTGGGGCCGTTGTTGATACCGGACACCACCAGGTCGGGACGTTCGATGAGCATGCCCGTCAGCGCCACGTGCACGCAATCGGTGGGCGTGCCGTTGACAAAATAAAAGCCGTTGGCGGCCTTGTGCACGGACAGGGGCCGGTCCAGCGACAGCGAATTGGACGCGCCCGAACGGTTGCTGTCGGGCGCCACCACCACGATGTCGGCAATGGGCGCGAGCGCGTCGGCCAGGGCCGCCAGGCCAGGCGCCAGGTAGCCGTCGTCGTTACTGATAAGGATTCTCATAACGGGATTTTACCCGAAGCGATGCCCACACTGCGCATGCCGCACGCCGATAGACAGCATTATTTGTGCTGCCGCGCGGACATGGCGCGCCGCATCAGCGCTGCTCGATGCGCGCTTCCGACAACGCCCCTTCCAGCGCCTGCACTTCATCTTCCTGCAAGGCCAGCAAGGCATTCAGGTCGCCTTGCAATTTGTACATTCTTTTCAGCTGCGCCATGCCGCGCCTGCGCAGCTTGCCCGGCACGCCCGGGCGCAGCAGGCAGGACTTCAAATGTTCGGCCAGTTCGCCCGCCTGCGCATACTGTTCCCGTTCGATCATGCCTTGCAACATCGAGATCATGCTGGCCAGGGTATCCGGCTCGGCCGCATCCTGTTCGTTGGCGCGGCCGGCCAGGATGGTTTCCTGCAAATGCCGCGCACCGTCGAGCACGCTGTCCGCATGCCCCGTGACGGGCGCATTCAAGAGCCGGTCGCTGCCGCTGAGCACGGCATCTTCCAGCAGGCGCGCCGCCTCGCTGTCGCCCTGCTGCTGGAGGGTGCCAGCCAGTTGCTTCTTGCTGTGCAAGGTATCGAGGTGGTCTTCGCCCAGCAGGCGCGCATGCACTTCCAGTACCTGCTCCTGCACGCTGCGCGCCGCATCGAGTTCACCGCGCCGCAGCAGCGCCTCGGCCAGCTTGCGCTGGCTCATCAGGGTCTCCGGATGGTCGAGCCCGCGCGTGCGCTCGCGCGCGGCCACCTGGTCTTCGTGCAGCTGGCGCGCGCCGGCCCAGTCGCCCTGCCCGGCCACGATATCTGCCAGCAAGTCGCGCGTGGACAGCGTGGCCGCATGGTCACCGCCCAGGCGCCGCTCCTGCACCCGCAACACGGCGGCGAGCAGGCGCCGCGCGCCCTCCAGGTCGCCTTCGCGTCCCAGCGCCTGCGCCAGGGCCAGCTTGCTGCGCAAGGTATCGCCATGCTCGGCGCCAAACAGGCGCTCGCGCGCCGCCACCACCGTGCCCAGCAATTGCCGCGCCTGCGCCAGCCTGCCCATGCGCAGCAAGGTGGCGGCGCGGCCATCCATCGCATCCAGGGTCAGCGGATGCTCGCCGCCCAGCTGGCGCACGTAGGTAGCCAGCACCGTATCCTGCAGCAGCAGCGCCGCCGCCAGCTCGCCCTGCAGCAACAGGGTTTTCGCCAGACAAGCCCGGGCGGCCAGGGTGTCGGGATGCTCGCTGCCCAGCACGCGCTCGCGCACGTCGAGCACGTCTTCTTCCAGGAAGCGCGCCTCATCGAGCTTGCCCAGCTGGCGCAGCAGGCGCGCCATGCCGCTCTTGCACGCCAGGCTGTCGGGATGCTCCTCGCCCAGCAGGCGCACGCGGATCTCGACGCTCTGGCGGAAGGCGTCGAGCGCCTGCGCGCTGCGGCCATCCTTGCGGTACAGCTCGCCCAGGCGGGCCAGGTCGCGCGCCAGCGGCAGGGCCACGGCGCGGCCCGGTTCCAGCTGCAAGGCCTGGCGCGCTTCGCTGATGGCGCCCAGCAAGGCGATTTCGCGGCTCGATTGCCAGGGAAAGTAGCCGCCCGTCAGCCAGTGCAAAAAGGCTTCGAAGGTGCGCGTGAGGGAAAAGCGGTCGCCGCCCTGGTCGATGCGCACGGCCAGCTGCTCGCCATAGGCAAAGGTTTTCGTCTGCTGCAGCTGGACTTCGTCGAAATAGCTGTCGAGGGCGATCTGCGGCAAGCCGTAGGACGTGCGCAGCAGGCGCTCGAACATGGGCTGGAAGCCGGCGATGCCCTTGTGCGCGTCGCCGCGGCGCCACTCGGCACGCTGCGCCCCGTCGCCCATTTCTATGCGCGACGGCAAGGGGTACACGAGCAGCGGGCGCTGTTCATCTTCATGGCTGCGCCGGTACTCGATGGCCCGCGTGACGAGCGCGTCGACGCCTTCCAGGCTTTGCCGGTTCGGCGTGAAGACCACCACCAGCTTTTTCGGCAGCAAGGTGGTGCAGATGCCGGCGCTGTCCGTGCGCCCCGTGCGCGAATCGACGAGCACGTAGCGGAAATGCTGGGCCAGGGTATCGGCAAAGCAGCGGAACAGGGCCGGGCAGCTGTCGAACAGCTGATCCCAGCGCATCTGCGCCAGACGTTCGCTGTAGCTGGCGTCGAAGCGCCCCGCGCGCATCAGGTACAGGGGACTGCCCTGATCGACGCGCACCACGTACTGCTGCCAGTCGATGGCGTCGAGCACGCGCTGGGCCAGCGCCGCATCCTCGCGGCCGGCGCCCTGCCCGCTGGCGCGCGCGCCCGCCGTTTCCAGGCTGATGCGCTCGATCTGCTGGCGGCAGGCCTCGAAGAATTCGAGCACGCCGGGCCGCTCCTCGTGCTGTTCGAAATAATGGTGCAGGCCCGGCGCCTCCATGTCCCAGTCCAGCATCAGCACGGGCACGCTGGCGTTTTCACGGCGCGCCAGCAGTACGGCGATGTTCGACAAGGCCATGGTGCGGCCGGTACCGCCCTTGTAGGAATAGAAGGTGACGACTTCGCCAGGGGCGCTCAAAGGTGGCAGGGAGAGGCGTTGGCATTCCATGACGGGACCTTTTACGTGATTAACGTGGAAAGTGGGGAGGAGGAATGGCGCGCCATTCCGGTGGAATATCGGGCAACACGAAACGGCTGCAATCGTGACCGGCCGGTGTTGACCGCTTGAGCAAGTGGTAATGCGTGGCGATGCGCTGCACGATGCGTTCGATGTCGGGCAGGTATTGCGGATTCGACTTCAGGTCGCCGCTGGCCAGCGTGTAGCCGGAAAAATCGACGTACAGCCCCGACTCCGTGATTTGCGGCGGCAAGCCGTCCGGATGGCGCGTCATGATGATGGGGATGATCAGGTGGCTGGGCAGTTCATACCAGGCGCGCCGCTCCTGCTCGATCAGCTGCATGGCGGCAAATTCGCGCCGCGTATAGCCATGCGCTTCATATTTCGGCGTGTACAGCACGATCATGCAGACGCTCTGGCACATGGCGCGCGCCACGCGCTGGTCGATATCGTCGCCGCCGCCCAGTTGCTCGCTGTCGATGAACAGGACTTCCTCGCGGTCGAGGTGCGGCTCCAGATAGCACGCCAGCGCCTCGATGAGGTCATTCTTGAACTTGTTCATGAACGCATATTGGCCGTGTGCATAACTCAAGAAACAGCCGTAGCGGATCTCCATGGCATCCCCCTGTTCCCCGTGCGGCCCTGCCATCGCCGCGCCTCATCCTGCAAGGCATGAGCTCACTGTAGACTGCCCGGCAACAAGACTGTTTGCGCTGGCACAAAGATGTGTCTGGCGTCCTGGACACGCGTCACAATGCCAGAAAATGGCGTGATCGCGCCGCTTTCTGGCATGCCGGGCGCGCAGGCACGCAGCGCGCGAAAAACGCTACTCGCTTGATAACAAAGGGAAATAAGCCGGCGCGCGGATGGCGCCGGCAAGCAAGGCTAGGCGTCCTTGGCGGGCAGGTTGCGGAAGAACTCCACCACTTCAGCCGTGTCACGCGTGCGCTTGAACGGCGGCAGGCTTTGCCAGATGCGCTTGCCGTATGGCTTGGAGATGAGGCGCGGATCGCAGATCATCAGCACGCCCCGGTCGCCCTCGTCGCGGATCAGCCGGCCCGCGCCCTGCTTCAGGTTGATGATGGCTTCCGGCAGCGAGTGGTGCATGAAGCCATTCTTGCCCTGCTTTTCCATCACTTCGATGCGGGCGGCCAGCACCGGGTCGTCCGGCGGCGCGAACGGCAGCTTGTCGATGATCACCAGGGACAAGGCATCGCCGCGCACGTCGACGCCTTCCCAGAAGCTCTGGCTGCCGATCAGCACGCCATTGCCGGCCGCGCGGAACTGATCGAGCAATTCCGTGCGGCCCCTTTCTCCCTGCACGAACAGGGGGAAGTTCAGGCCGCGCTGCTTGAATTCGTCGGCCAGGCGCTCGGCGGCACGCTTGACGGCGCGCAAGGTAGTGCACAGGAAGAAGGTGCGCCCGCCCGCCGCCTCGATGATGGGCAAGGCGCAGTCGATGACGGCGTCCGTGTAGCCCAGCGAGTTCGGTTGCGGCAGGTTTTGCGGCACGAACAGCAAGCCTTGCTGGCCATAGTCGAACGGGCTCGGCCACGTGTGCGACGGTTCGCCCGTCAAGCCCATCTGCTCGGAAAAATGCTTGAAATCGTTTTTCACGGCCAGGGTGGCCGACGTGAAAATCCAGCTGCGCGGCGTGCCTTCGCGCTGGTTGTTGAAGATCGGCGCGATCGACAATGGCGTTTTGTGCAACTGCAAGGAGCTGGAAAACGCTTCCACCCAGAACACGGCTTCTTCGCCGGCCGCCACTTTCGCCTTCGGATCGAACTTCCAGCCGCTCAGCTGCTGCGCCAGTTCGACGCCGCGCACACGGCACTGCTCCAGCGTCTCCGCCCGTTCCGCCTGCGTTTCCAGCACGGCCACCATGCCGTCAAGCTCATCTTTGAGGGTGTCGAGCGCGGGGAAAAAGTCGCTCGACGGGGCGATCTGCGGCAGGGACAGGCGCACGATATCCTGCGGGAACGTCAAACGCAGGTCGCGCGCCGCCTTTTCCACCACGGTGACGGTCTTGGCCCAGTCGATGCCGCGCGCGTGCGCGAGCCCCTCGGCCAGCACGTCGCGGCACAGTTCCAGGATTTGCGAGGTCGATACCGTGTTACCGAAGAACAAGGTTGCCGTATCGGGCAGCTGGTGCGCCTCATCGAAGATGATGGTATTGGCCGAAGGCAGCAATTCCGCCACGCCCGTGTCCTTCAGGGCCACGTCGGCAAAGAACAAATGGTGGTTGACCACCACCACGTCTGCCTGCTGCGCTTCCTTGCGGGCCTTCATGACGAAGCAATCCTGGTAATACTGGCACTCGGCGCCCATGCAGGTGTCGCGCGTGGACGTCACCAGGTTCCAGATCATGGCGTTTTCCGGCACCTTGGTCAGTTCGGCCTTGTCGCCGGAGCTGGTCATCTTGATGAAGCGCGAAATTTCGCGCAGATGGCCCACGTCGTCGCGCGAGGTCATGCGCCCGTTCTGCAGCGTGCGTTCCAGATGATAGTGGCAGACGTAGTTCGAGCGACCCTTCAGCAGGGCGACGGAGACGGGCGCCTGCAGCGCGGCGCGCACGGTGGGGATATCGCGCAGGAACAATTGATCCTGCAAGTTCTTGGTGCCGGTGGAAACAATAGTCTTGCCGCCCCACATCAGGGCCGGTACCAGGTAGGCGAAGGTCTTGCCGGTGCCCGTGCCCGCCTCGGCGATCAGGGTCGTCTGGCTGTCGATGGCGCTGGCGATGGCCTTGGCCATGTCCGTTTGCGAACGGCGCGGCTTGTAGCTGCCCACGGCCGGACCGAGCGGGCCGCCGGCGCCAAACAGGCGCTCGATGTCGGCATCGTGCTTGCCAGGCGCCGCCTGTGGTTCAGCCGGCGGACTGGCTTGCAGATCGGTCGGCTGGCCATCCGGGTTTACTGGCAATAAATTGTGATCGGTCAAAATATACTTAGGTGAAGGCTGGACTGGACGCTACTGGCGCCCCTCAGGCGGGAACGTCGGGCACCAACTGCATTTTCAGCAAGGTGATGTGATCCTTCAATTGCAATTTGCGCTTTTTCAGGCGGCGCAGCTGCAGCTCATCATGGTGACCATCGAGTATCAGCAACTCGATGACGGCATCGAGGTCGCGGTGCTCCACGTTGAGTTCAATCAGGCGCCGCTCTATTTGCTGTGCATCGCTCATGTGTTGCGTTCCAGGCAGTGTTGGTAACAGTGTTGGGAAACCGGCGCGGCGCGCGCAGGCAGCCATGGTGCATAGTTTAACCTGCCGCGCGCGTTAGGGCACGCCATTTCCGGCGTCCCCTAACGCGGCGGTGTTATTTGACCGGCGGCACAGGCACGGCAGCCGCCGGCGCGCTGGCAGCGGCGGCCGCCTTGGCAGCCTTGGCATCGGCTTCGGCCTGGCGCTCGGCCAGGCGTTGCGCCACGCGTTTCTGGCGCGCCACGGCGTCAGCCTGTTTCTTCGCATAGGCTGCTTCGCGGGCGGCGCGGCGCGGCGCCTCGGCCGCATCGTCGGCGGCTTGTTTCGCCACCTTCGCCGCTTGCTCAGCCTCGCGCTCGGCAACGCTCTTGCCTTGCGGCTTGGGCGGCGCCGGATCGGGCGTGACCACTTTCACGGGCTTGGGCACGGCCGCGGCCCGCTGCTCGGCGTCGAGGCGCGCGCTTTCCTGCGTCCTGGCCAGGTCGATATCGCGCAGGCGCACGGACTCGGCGCGCTTGAAATAATTCGCTTCCGCGTCGATGGCGCGCAGGCGCACGAGGATCAGACGGCGCTTTTCCTTGGCCTTGTCGAGGCAATTATTCACGAAAAACTTGTTGTAGCACTCGACTTCGCGCGCGGCAAACTCGTTTTCCGCCGCTTCGCGCTCGCTGGCCGACTGCTTCAGCTTGGCGTCCGCCTCTTCCACGGACAAGGTGGCGGGCACCTGCGGTGCGCCGACCTCATCCAATGCCGCGGCACCCTTGTGCGCGCAGGCGGACAACGCCAGGACCAGGCCCAGCGCCGCACCCAGCTTGTATAGTGTATTTGCCATCATGTTCCTTATCCCTGCCTCAAACGATCGCGTCGGCCGCGCCGCGCTGTTCTTTTTCCATGTATTCGCGCGATTGCATCTCGATGATACGCGAAACGGTGCGGTGAAACTCGTTGGCCAGCATGCCGTTCGTGTACAGCTCATCAGGCGGCACTTCGGCCGACATGATCAGCTTGACCTTCTGGTCATAAAACACGTCGATCAGCCAGGTGAAGCGGCGCGCCTCGGACGACTGCGCCGCCGACATGGCCGGTATGCCGGACAATATCACCGTATGGAAGCGGCTGGCGATTTCCAGGTAGTCATTTTGCGAGCGGGGCCCGCCGCACAAGGTGGCGAAATCGAACCAGATGATGCCGCCGGCGCGGCGCAGGCAGTGGATTTCGCGGCTTTCGATGCGGATGCGCGCATCTTCGTCGGCCGTCTCGGCGATGCGCGTGTAGGCGTCGCGCAGGGCCCGGTCCGTGTCCGCGCCCAGCGGCGTATAGTAACTCTCCACCTGCTCCAGCGCGCGGCCGCGGTAATCGACGCCGGCGTCGACGTTGATCACGTCGAGCTTGTCCTTGAGTAGCGCGATGGTCGGCAGCATGCGGTCGCGGTGCAGGCCGTCCGGATACAGCAGGTCCGGGTCGTAATTCGAGGTCATGATGAAGGACACGCCATTGGCGAACAGGGCCGACAGCAGGTTGTACAGGATCATCGCGTCGGCGATGTCCGAGACGTGGAATTCATCGAAACAGATGAGGCGGTATTTCTTGGCGATGCGCTTGGCCACCTCGTCGAGCGGATCGGCCACGCCTTTCAATTCATCGAGCTGCTGGTGCACGCCGCGCATGAATTCGTGGAAGTGCAATCGCGTCTTGCGCACCAGGGGCACGACCGAGTAAAAACTGTCCATCAGGAACGATTTGCCGCGCCCCACCCCGCCCCACATGTACACGCCTTTCGGCACGGCGGGACGATTCAGCAGGCGCTTGAAGGTGCTCGAGCGCTGGCCCTTGTAGGCCACCCACTCGTCATAGCACAGCTGCAGGCGGTCGACCGCGCGCCGCTGGGCGGCGTCGGCCTTGAAATCACGCTTCTGCAACGCGTGCTGGTAAAACTCTTCTACGTTCATGGGATTCGCTTTAACGCACAAGGGCGCCGGCGGAAAAAATCCGCGAGCGCCCCTGCTGGACTAACTACAATTAGAAGTTCAAGGTACGCTTGTCAACAGCCAGTGCTGCTTCCTTGGTCGCTTCGGACAGCGATGGGTGCGCGTGGCAGATGCGCGCGATGTCTTCGGCCGAGGCCTTGAATTCCATCGCCACGACGGCTTCGGAAATCAGTTCGGACGCCATCGGACCGACGATGTGCACGCCGAGAATTTCATCGGTGGTCGCATCGGCCAGGAATTTCACCATGCCCGAGGTGTCGCCCAGCGCGCGCGCACGGCCGTTGGCCATGAACGGGAAGGTGCCGGCCTTGTAGGCGATGCCTTCGGCCTTCAGGGTTTGCTCGGTCTTGCCGACCCACGCGATTTCCGGCGAGGTGTAGATTACCCAAGGAATCGTGTTGAAGTTGGTGTGGCCATGCTGGCCGGCGATACGCTCGGCCACGGCAACGCCTTCTTCTTCGGCCTTGTGCGCCAGCATCGGGCCGCGCACGACGTCGCCCACTGCCCATACGTTCGGCAGGTTGGTCTTGCAGTCGCCGTCGACGGCGATGAAGCCGCGCTCGTCCAGCTGCAGGCCGACCTTGTCGGCGCCCAGGCCGTTCGTGTTCGGCGTGCGGCCGATCGAGATGATCAGCTTGTCGAACACGGCTTTTTGCGCTTCGCCCTTGGCGTCAACGAATTCCACGGTGACGTCTTTCTTGCCCGGCGTGATCGCACCGATCTTGCAACCGAGGTTGATCTTCAAGCCTTGCTTGGTGAACAGCTTCGACGCTTCCTTGGCGATCTGCTCGTCAACGGCACCCAGGAAGACCGGCAGGCCTTCGAGCACGGTGACGTCGGAACCCAGGCGGCGCCAGACGCTGCCCATTTCCAGGCCGATCACGCCGGCGCCGATGACGCCCAGTTTGGCGGGTACGGCGTCGATGGCCAGTGCGCCCGTGTTCGACAGGATCAGTTTCTCGTCGAATGGTGCGCCCGGCAGTTCGCGCGCGTTCGAGCCCGTGGCGATGACCACGTGCTTGGCCGACAAGGTTTCGTTGGCTTCGCCCGTCACGCTGATTTCATACGCGCCAGCGGCGGCGGCAGCGAAAGCGGCGCGGCCGTGGAAGAAGGCGATCTTGTTCTTCTTGAACAGGTACAGGATGCCGTCGTTGTTCTGCTTGACGACGGTGTCCTTGCGCTTGAGCATCTGGCCCAGGTTCAGCTTCAGGCCGGCGACGTCGATGCCGTGCTCGGCGAAGCTGTGGCCCGCGTGTTCGAAATGCTCGGACGATTGCAGCAGCGCTTTCGACGGGATGCAGCCGACGTTGGTGCAGGTACCGCCAGGCGCGGCGCCGCCCTTGGCGTTCGACCACTCGTCGACGCAAGCGACGGAAAAGCCCAACTGCGCTGCGCGGATGGCGGCGATGTAGCCGCCAGGGCCCGCACCGATGACAACTACGTCAAATTGTTTAGTACTCATGTTTTGTTATTCCAATCTCTTCGTCTGGTACGAAAATCCACAATAGAAGGTAAATCACCACGCCGAAGCCGAAGGTCAATGTAAACAGGAGGAAGACGAGGCGCCAGATCCACGCTTCCATGCCGGAAGCGCGTCCCAGGCCGCCGCAGACGCCGCCAAGCCAGCGGTCGTCGCGCGAACGGCGCAGGCGGTTGAATTCCTGCACCAGGTCGTTCGCCGGGCCGGAAGCGGCACCGGCGCCGGACGTGCTGTCCGGCTTGTCCAGATTGATATTGCTCAGAAGCTTGGCTTTCGCTTGCGCGAATTCCGCGTCGCTCAGGGCGCCCGCCAGGTGCAACTCGTGCAGACGCTTGATTTCTTCAGAGATGTTCATAGGAATCCTCTTTCATTGAGATCAGCCAGCTGCGTCTTCTGGCAAGGGGTATCAGCTACATTGCCCCGGCGGCTACGCCGGGGGACTACAGTGCTTACAGGTCCAGCAGCAGGCGTGCAGGATCTTCCAGCGCTTCTTTCATCGCCACCAGGCCCAGGACGGCTTCGCGGCCGTCGATGATGCGGTGGTCGTAGGACATGGCCAGGTAGTTCATCGGACGCACCACGATCTGGCCGTTTTCGACGACGGCGCGGTCCTTGGTCGCATGCACGCCCAGGATGGCCGATTGCGGCGGGTTGATGATCGGGGTCGACAGCATGGAGCCGAAGGTGCCGCCGTTCGAGATCGAGAACGTACCGCCCGTCAGGTCGTCCAGGGTCAACTTGCCTTCCTTGGCTTTCGCGCCGAATTCACCGATTTTTTTCTCGATGTCGGCGATCGACAGCTGGTCCGCGTTGCGGATGATAGGCACGACCAGGCCGCGCGGCGAACCGACGGCGATGCCGATGTCGAAGTAGCCGTGGTAGACGATATCGTTGCCGTCAACGGAGGCATTGATGATCGGGTACTTTTTCAGGGCGGCGACGGCGGCCTTGACGAAGAAGGACATGAAGCCCAGCTTGACGCCGTGCTCTTTCTCGAACTTGTCCTTGTACTTGTTGCGCAGGTCGATGACCGGCTGCATGTTCACTTCGTTGAACGTGGTCAGGATGGCGTTCGTCGATTGCGATTGCAGCAGGCGCTCGGCGATACGTGCGCGCAGGCGGCTCATCGGCACGCGCTCTTCAGGGCGGTCGCCCAAGTTGGCGGCCGACGGCGTGGCAACTTGTTGCAGCGCCGGCTTGGCAGCGGCTGGCGCCAGCGGCGCAACGGCTGGCTTGGCGGAAGCGGCCAGGGCGTCGCCCTTGGTCACGCGGCCGTCTTTGCCCGAACCGGCGACGTCGCCGGCGGACAGGCCTTTTTCGGACAGGATCTTGGCGGCGGCAGGCATGGCGACATCGCCTTTGGTCGCAGCAGCTGGCGCCGAAGCGTTAGCGGTATCTTGCGCGGCGGCAGCCAGGGCTGGCGCAGGCACGGCGGAGACTTCCATCGGGCTGACCTTGGCCGAGCCGTCGGTATCGATGATGGCGATGACTTCGCCGGCAACGACGGTGGCGCCGTTATCCTTGATGATTTGCACGATCACGCCAGCGGCCGGCGCCGGCAGTTCCAGCACTACTTTATCGGTTTCGATGTCGATCATGTTTTCGTCGCGCGCGACTGCTTCGCCGACTTTCTTGTGCCATGCCAGCAGGGTCGCTTCCGCAACCGATTCCGACAACTGGGGAACTTTGACTTCGATTTGTGCCATGTAAAACTCCGTTTATTTTGTTATTGCGGCGCCGCCCTGCGTAGCAAGTGCGGCGCTCCGTCATGATGTATGCGAGCAGGCGCCATGCACTCGCATGGCGCCCCTTATCGAGCCAATTACTTGGTCAGGATAAAACCCTTCAGCTTCGAGAATGCCGTTTCCAGCAGGTCTTTTTGCTGGGCGTAGTGCTTGTCATAGTAACCGACAGCAGGCGACGCCGAAGCAGGACGGCCGGCGTAGGCCAGACGCTGACCCGATTCCAGGCCTTCGAAGATGTTGTGCTGGATCTGGAACCAGGCGCCCTGGTTTTGCGGCTCGTCCTGTGCCCAGACGACTTCGACCAGGTTCGGGAACTTCTTCAGTTCAGCAGCGAACGACTTGTGCGGGAACGGATACAGCTGTTCCAGGCGCACGATGGCCGTGTCGGTCTGGCCACGGGTCTTGCGTGCGTTGACCAGGTCGTAGTAGACCTTGCCCGAGCAGGCGACCACGCGCTTGACTTTCTTGGCGTCGATTTTGTCGTCGACTTCGCCGATGACGGTCTGGAAACCGCCCTTGGCCAGGTCGGTCAGCGGCGAACCGGCATCCTTGTTGCGCAGCAGCGACTTCGGCGTCAGGATGACCAGCGGCTTGCGGAACTGGCGCACCATCTGGCGGCGCAGCAAATGGAAGATCTGCGAAGCCGTCGTCGGCTGCACCACTTGCATGTTGTTGTCTGCGCACAGCTGCAGGAAACGCTCGGGACGCGCGGACGAGTGCTCAGGACCCTGGCCTTCGTAACCGTGCGGCAGCATCATGACCAGGCCGGAAGCGCGGCCCCACTTCACTTCGCCGGAGCTGATGAATTGGTCGATCACCACTTGCGCGCCGTTGGCGAAGTCGCCGAACTGGGCTTCCCAGATCGTCAGGGTGTTCGGTTCAGCGGTCGAGTAGCCGTATTCGAAGGCCAGTACGGCTTCTTCGGACAGCACCGAGTCGATGACGGTGAACGGCGCCTGGTTGTCCGACACGTTTTGCAGCGGAATGTAGGTACCTGCATCCCAACGCTCGCGGTTCTGGTCATGCAGCACGGCGTGGCGGTGCACGAAGGTGCCGCGGCCGGCATCCTGGCCCGTCAGGCGGATGGCGTAGCCGGACGATACCAGCGATGCGTAGGCCAGGTGTTCGCCCATGCCCCAGTCCAGGTTCATTTCGCCGCGGCCCATGGTGCCACGGTCGCCCAGCACTTTTTCCACCAGCGAGTGGACCTTGAAGTCTTCCGGCACGGTGGTGATGCGGGTGGCCAGGCGTTTCAGTTCCGTCATCGGCACGGCGGTGTCGGCCGAATCGGTCCATTTCTTGTTCAGGAACGGCAGCCAGTCGACGGCGTACTTGTTCTTGAAGTTCGAGATGACCGGATCGACGGTGTGCTTGCCGGCGTCCATGGCGTCGCGGAACGCGGCCACCATCTTGTCGCCGCCATCGGCAGGGATCACGCCTTGCGCTACCAGCTTGTCCGCGTACAGCTTGCGGGTGCCTGGATGCTGGCCGATCTTCTTGTACATCAGTGGCTGCGTCAGTGCCGGCGTATCTTGCTCGTTGTGGCCAAGCTTGCGGTAGCAGATGATGTCAAGGACGATGTCCTTCTTGAATTCCATGCGGTAGTCGAGCGCGATCTGCGTCGCCAGTACCACGGCTTCCGGATCATCGGCGTTGATGTGCAGGACCGGTGCTTCGATCATCTTGACGACGTCCGAGCAGTACAGGGTCGAGCGTGCATCGCGCGGATCCGAGGTGGTGAAACCGATCTGGTTGTTGATCACGATATGCACCGTGCCGCCGGTATGGTAGCCACGGGTTTGCGCCAGATTCAGCGTTTCCATGACCACGCCCTGGCCGGCGAAAGCGGCATCGCCGTGCACCAGGATAGGCAGCACTTGCGCGCCCTGCGCGTCGCCGCGGCGGTCCATGCGGGCCTTGACGGAACCTTCGACCACAGGGTTGACGATTTCCAGGTGCGACGGGTTGAACGCCAGCGACAGGTGGACCGGGCCGCCCGCGGTGGAGATGTCCGACGAGAAGCCCTGATGGTATTTCACGTCGCCGGCAGGCAGGTCATCGCCATGCTTGCCTTCGAATTCTTCGAACAGTTCCTGCGGCGCCTTGCCCAGGGTGTTCACCAGCACGTTCAGGCGGCCGCGGTGGGCCATGCCGATCACGATTTCCTGCACGCCTTTTTCGCCGGCGCGCTGGATGGTTTCATCCATCGAGGCGATGAAGGTTTCGCCGCCTTCCAGGGAGAAGCGCTTCTGGCCCACGTAGCGGGTGTGCAGATAGCGTTCCAGGCCTTCAGCCGCGGTGAGGCGGTCGAGGATGTGGATTTTTTTCTCTGGGGTGAAATTCGGGGTGGAACGGATCGATTCCAGTTTCTCTTGCAGCCAGCGCTTTTCGGCCGGATCGGAGATGTACATGAATTCGGCGCCGATCGAACGCGTATAGGTATCGCGCAGATAGTTGAGCAGATCGCGCAGGGTGGCGGTCTCGGGGCCAAAATAGGTATTGCTGATGTTGAACACGGTGTCCATGTCCGCGTCGGTGAAACCGTAGAAGCTCGGCTCGAGCTCAGGGATCATCGGACGCTCCTGGCGTTGCAGCGGATCCAGGTTGGCCCAGTGCGAACCGAGGTAGCGGTAAGCGGCGATCAACTGCGTGGCGGCGACGCGCTTGCGGCCCATTTCAGCATCGAAGGAAGCGGTCACTGTGCGGATCGGACCTGCTTTTGCGCGCTCGGCGAACGAGGCGACGACGGAGGCATGTGCCACGTCAGGCTTGTTGGTGCCATCGACGGCAGGCACGTGCTGCATTGCGTCGAAGTAGGAACGCCAGTTATCGGGTACCGAGCCTGGATTGTTCAGATACGCCTCGTACAGGTCTTCCACGTACGGAGCATTCCCACCGAACAGGTAGGAGTTGGTCGTTAATTGCTGCATATATTGCTCACCTTTCTTCGCGCTTCGCGAGGAATTAGCGGGTTAATCTAACCTTCCGCGACACGGCCTGACCGGTTAGCGGATTGCACATCAAGTTGTGGGGAAGGGCTTTTTTATTGCACCAGCATTCTGCATACCGTCATTTAGAATAGCACGCGGTATTGTAACGCAACAACTGCAAGTTGAATTTTATTTGGCAAGCAAATGTAAGCTGTGTTGTTGATTTTCCCGGGCTTGCAAGCCTGTCACTGTTGTGCTTACGGCACATCGGCGGCCCTGCCGGCGTGCCGCTTGCGCCCAACTGGTCTGCCCGGCAACGGCCCCGCCGCGATGGCCGCCAGCCAATCAGGATCGCCGGCAAACCACTCGACCAGAAAGTCGAGCATGGTGCGCAGCAGCGGCGACATGTGCTGGCGCGAAGTGTAGACACCATAGATGCCCATATCCTGCGGCACGTAAGCGGGCAGCAGTTCCACCAGCTGTCCGCTGGCGATCAGCGGCGCGGCCGAATAGCGCGGCTGCATGGCGATGCCCGCCCCCGCCACCGTGGCCACCAGCAAGACCAGCGACTCATTCGCCGACAGGCGGCCGCTGACGGGGACAGTGAGCGCTTCCCCGTCATGCGTAAATTGCCACAGGCTCTTGCCGAAATACGTGTACGTCAGACAGTTGTGCAGGGCCAGGTCTTCCGCCCGGCGCGGCGTGCCGTGCGCCGCCAGATACGATGGTGCGGCGCACACCACCGACGCGCAGCTGGCTAGCTGGCGCGCGATCAGGTTCGGTTCGAGCGCGTTCGTGATGCGGATGGCCAGGTCGATGCGCTGTTCCACCAGGTTGACGGCCCGGTTCTCCATCTGCAGGTCGACGGCGGCGCGCGGGTAGCGCCGCAGGTAAGCGGTCACTGCGCCAGCGAGCGCCGTCTGCGCCAAGGATTGCGAGCAGGTGATGCGCAGCAAGCCGTGCGGCGTGTCGAGACCCTCGGGCGACGTGACGGCCATGGCGCCGGCCACGTCCAGCATCTGCCGGCAGCGCGCCAGGGTAGCCTCGCCCGCATCCGTCAGGCTCAGGCGGCGCGTGGTGCGATGCAACAGGCGCGCCCCCGCCCACTCTTCCATCTCGGCCAGGTAGCGCGTCACCATGGCGCGCGACATGTCGAGCGCCTCGCTGGCGGCCACCATGCTGCCCCGCTCGGCGATGGCGACGAATACTTGTGCGGCGGTGATACGGTCCATGCGCTACTCCCTTGATTCATCCGATCCATGCAACTAAGTATTGCAATCTACCCTATTTGTCGCGCCTGGTCGAAAGGATAATATGCGACATGAGCACCTAATGCAGAAAGAATAATATGTTTGCACGCGCCGCCCTTCCCTCCCGTACGCTGGAAACTTTCCAGCTGGATGTACTGGGCCGCGCACCGTCCACTTCGCTGCTGCTGAGCGGCGTGGCCGACGCCATCCTCGTCAATGCCCAGTTCCTGCGCGACGATGCGGCGCAGTTAGCGCACACCATCGCCGCCAGCGGCAAGCGCTTGATCACCATCTATATCAGCGCGGCCGAACCGCAAGCGTATTTCGGCCTGGGCGTGCTGCGCCAAGCCTTTCCGCAAGCCCGCATCCTCGCCAGCGGCGCCACGGTCGAGGCGATCCGCCGCCAGGCCGGCGCCAGGGTCGCCCACTGGGGCGGCATCCTCAAGCACAACGCGCCGCGCTGCATCGTCATGCCCCAGCCCTATGAGGGCACCAGCCTGCAGCTGGAAGGAAGACAGGTCGCGCTGCGCCAGCTGGAAGCGGCCTTGAACTGAGGCCGCTCCGGCCGGCTCTACAACGCGGTCAGGAAGCGCTCATACTCTTGCGCGCTGCGCGCCAGCCGCTCGGCATAGCCCGTTTCCTTCGGCCCGTCTTCCGCGCCATAGAAGGCAAAGAAGCGGCGGTTGTCGGCGCCGATATACGCCAGGGTGACATCGAACGGCGCCAGCAGCTGCGCCAGGGTGACGTGCCACTTGCCTTGCGGCGTGAAGTCTTCCTCGCGGATACCTGCCGTCACGCCCAGCGCCACCTTGCGGCCCCTGAAGGCGTCGCCGCCCGAGCCGTAGGCCCAGCCATACGCCAGCACCTCGTCGAGCCACCGCTTGAGCAAGGGCGGGCAGCTGAACCAGTACACGGGGAACTGCAAGACCACGTGGGCGTGCGCCTCCACCAACGCCTGCTCGCGCGCCACATCGATGTGCCCGTCCGGATAAGCCTGGTGCACGTCGTGGATGGTATAGCGGTCGGGATACCGCGCCAGTTCCTGCAGCCAGCGCTTGTTGGCCACCGACGTGGCGATGGACGGATGGAAGACGATCACAAGGGTTTTCATCATGCTGCTTTCCTGAAAATGAGAGGGATGCACCGGCCCCGCCTTCTCAGGAAAGCAGGCAAGCCGATGCCCTGCCCCATGACGCGCCGCACGTGGCCGCGCGCCTCCAAGGGCAGAAACAGCATAGCCATGCTGGGTACTTTTCACAAGTACGCACATTAACTGCTCATACCATACAAAAAGTAAGTTACCTGACTGTGAAAAAGCGCCTTGCCATGCGCATCCGCATCAGACTGGCTGGTGCCGCTCGCCCCACTCGCAGAGGGTATGCAGCACAGGGATCAGCGAGTCCCCCTTGCTGGAGAGCGAGTATTCCACCTTGGGCGGCACTTGCGGATACTCCTTGCGGACGATCAGCGCGTCCGCTTCCAGCTCCTTGAGCACGACGCTGAGGGTCTTGAAGGCGATGCCGCCCAGATGGCGCTTGAGTTCGTTATGCCGCAGCACCTTGTTTTCCGCCAGCGCGTACAGGATCAGCATCTTGTATTTCCCGCCGATCAGCGACAAGGTATAGCCAAATGCAGTATCGCCGAGGGCCACGCCGCCGGGGGCGCAGGTTTCTTCATTCATCGCGTTGTGCTTCCTGTTGATCAGAGTACGAGCATAACAGCCCGGCGGCCCCGGCTTGCGTCGAGCACGCGCATAAAAAAACGGGCCGAAGCCCGTTTTTTGTTTACTCGATACCGCTCTGGATTAACGCTTGTCCAGTGGCAGCACTTCACGCGTGGTCGAACCGACGAACAGCTGGCGCGGACGGCCGATCTTTTGCTCTGGGTCGGCGATCATTTCGTTCCACTGGGCGATCCAGCCGATCGTACGGGCCATAGCGAAGATACCGGTGAACAGCGACACAGGGATGCCCAGCGCCGATTGCACGATGCCCGAGTAGAAGTCGACGTTCGGGTACAGTTTGCGCGACACGAAGTATTCGTCGTTCAGTGCAATCTTTTCCAGCTCCATCGCCAGCTTGAACAGCGGATCGTCTTGCAGACCCAGTTCTTGCAGCACTTCGTAGCAGGTTTCACGCATCAGCTTGGCGCGTGGATCGAAGTTCTTGTACACGCGGTGGCCAAAGCCCATCAGCTTGACGCCCGAGTTCTTGTCCTTGACTTGCGCGATGAAAGCAGGGATGTTCTCGACGGTGCCGATTTCTTTCAGCATGTTCAGTGCCGCTTCGTTGGCGCCGCCGTGGGCAGGGCCCCACAGGCAGGCGATACCGGCAGCGATACAGGCGAACGGGTTGGCGCCCGACGAACCGGCCAGACGGACGGTCGAAGTCGATGCGTTTTGCTCGTGGTCCGCATGCAGGATCAGGATGCGGTCCAAGGCGCGCACCAGCACGTCGTTGACCTTGTACTCTTCGCACGGGTTGGCGAACATCATGTGCATGAAGTTGGCGCTGTACGACAGGTCGTTGCGTGGGTACACGAACGGCTGGCCGACCGAGTACTTGTAGGTCATGGCGACCAGGGTTGGCATCTTGGCGATCAGGCGGATGGCCGACACTTCGCGGTGACGCGGGTCGTTGATGTCCAGCGAGTCATGGTAGAACGATGCCAGCGCGCCGACGGTGCCCACCAGGACCGACATCGGATGCGCGTCGCGGCGGAAGCCGCGGAAGAAGAATTGCATCTGTTCGTGCACCATCGTGTGCTTGGTGACGGTGTCGACGAACTTGGCCTTCTGCGCCGCGTTCGGCAGTTCGCCGTTCAGCAGCAGGTAGCACGATTCCATGAAGTCGGCGTTGACGGCCAACTGTTCGATCGGGTAACCACGGTACAGCAGCTCGCCCTTGTCGCCGTCGATGTAGGTGATCGACGAGTTGCAGGCGGCCGTCGACATAAAGCCTGGGTCGTAGGTGAACTTGCCGCTACCGGCGTACAGTTTGCGGATGTCGATGACGTCCGGGCCAACTGTGCCTTTGTAGATTGGAAATTCAAGCGATGGGCTGCCATCGGAGAACGACAGGGTAGCTTTTGTGTCAGAGATATTCATGGGCTCTTCCTTCTCGGGAGTGAGTCGAAATTAAAATCAAAAATTCTGGCTGCAATTCGCACCGCATTCGGCAGTGCTACAGCGCGCCACTCGCACCGTTTGCAATATATCGCCCAGGCGTCTAGGCAATGCGCAGTCGTTGCAGCAGTGCGCGCACATGCGGCAGATCGACTTCGCCTTCCGGCTCTTTACGGGCCAGTACCAGATCCATTAACGCATTGTCCGATAAATCCAGCAAACGCGTCAGCGCGTCAACTTCTTCATCGGTCAATTCGGTTTCATACGCATCGAGAAAACGGGTCAGGATAATGTCGTTTTCCAGCAGGCCACGGCGTGAACGCCAGCGCAGGCGGGCGCGGTTGGCCGGGTCGGCCTGATGCGAGGACAAAATTGATTCTGTCATTTGGTTTACCACTTTACGTGTGTCTTGCGGCACGGTGCTGCTTTGCAGGCGCCGCCTGCAGGCAAGAGAGGATACCCTCTTCCGGCAAACGGCGCCCGGCGGACGCGATCAGGAGGATCAGATCGCGCGGCGGACCATCAATTCCTTGATCTTGCCGATCGCCTTGTTCGGGTTCAACCCTTTCGGGCAGACGTCGACGCAGTTCATGATCGAATGGCAGCGGAACAGGCGGTACGGGTCTTCCAGGTTGTCCAGACGCGCACCGGTGGCTTCGTCGCGCGAATCGGCGATGAAGCGGTAGGCTTGCAGCAGGCCGGCAGGACCGACGAACTTGTCCGGATTCCACCAGAACGACGGGCACGACGTGGAGCAGCATGCGCACAGGATGCACTCGTACAGGCCATCGAGTTCTTCGCGCTGTTCCGGCGACTGCAGGCGCTCTTTTTCAGGCGGGATCGAATCGTTGATCAGGAACGGCTTGATCGAATCGTACTGCTTGAAAAATTGCGTCATGTCGACGATCAGGTCGCGGATGACCGGCAAGCCTGGCAACGGACGCAGCACGATAGGCTCCGACAGTTCGTTCAGGTTGGTGGTGCATGCCAGGCCGTTCTTGCCGTTGATGTTCATCGCGTCCGAACCGCACACGCCTTCGCGGCACGAGCGGCGCAGGGCCAGCGAGTCATCGACGTCCGCCTTGATGCGCTGCAGTGCGTCGAGCAGCATCTTGTCGGTGTCTTTCAGTTCGACCGTCAGGTCTTGCATGTACGGCTTGGCATCCTGGTCAGGATCGTAGCGGTAGATTTTGAATTTGAGAGTGCGTGCCATGGTATAGCCTTAGAAAGTACGTGGTTTCGGTTTGAAGGTATCAACCGTCAGCGGCTTGGTCACGACCGGCTTGTATTCCAGTCGGTTGCCTTCCGAATACCACAGAGTGTGCTTCATCCAGTTCTCGTCGTCGCGTTGCGGATGGTCGTCCTGGGCGTGCGCGCCGCGCGATTCCTTGCGGGCCGCTGCCGAAACGATGGTCGCTTTCGCCGTCTCGATCAGGTTGTCCAGCTCCAGCGCTTCCACGCGGGCCGTGTTGAAGACCATCGATTTATCCTTGAAGGAGACGTGCTTGCGGCGCTCGTCGAGCTTCATGATTTCTTCGACGCCCTTGTTCAGCATCTCGTCGGTACGGAACACGCCGCAGTACTTCTGCATCGTTGCGCGGATGTCGTTCGCCACGCCCTGCACGGTTTCCGTGCCGGTCGAGTTTTCCAGGCGCTGCAGACGGCCCATGGCGAAATCGGCAGCATCGGCTGGCAAAGGCTTGTTTTCCTTGGCTTTCAGGCCGCTGTTGACGATGTGGTTGCCGGCCGCGCGGCCGAAGACCACCAGGTCGAGCAGCGAGTTCGTGCCCAGGCGGTTGGCGCCGTGCACGGAAACGCAGGCGCATTCGCCGATCGCGTACAGGCCGTTGACGACCTTGGCCGAATTATCCGGACCGGTCGGGGTGACGACCTGGCCGTGGATGTTCGTCGGGATGCCGCCCATCTGGTAGTGAATCGTCGGCACGACAGGAATCGGTTCCTTGGTGGCGTCGACGTTGGCGAACTTGTGGCCGATTTCCAGGATCGACGGCAGGCGCTTGGCGATGGTGTCGGCGCCGATATGGCGCAGGTCCAGCATCACGTGGTCCTTGTTCGGACCGCAGCCGCGGCCTTCCTTGATTTCCTGGTCCATCGAACGCGAGACGAAGTCGCGCGGCGCCAGATCCTTCAGCGTCGGCGCATAGCGCTCCATGAAGCGTTCGCCTTCGCTATTGATCAGGATGCCGCCTTCGCCGCGCACGCCTTCGGTGATCAGTACGCCCGCGCCGGCCACGCCGGTCGGGTGGAACTGCCAGAATTCCATGTCCTGCAGCGGCAGGCCGGCGCGTGCCGCCATGCCCATGCCGTCGCCGGTATTAATGAACGCATTCGTCGACGCGGCGAAGATGCGGCCTGCGCCGCCCGTTGCCATGACCGTCGTCTTTGCTTCCAGGATCATGCATTCGCCGGTTTCCATTTCCAGCGCGACGACACCGATCACGTCGCCTTCGGCGTCACGGATCAGGTCGAGCGCCATCCATTCGACGAAGAAGTGCGTACGCGCGCGCACGTTGCGCTGGTACAGGGTGTGCAACAGGGCGTGACCGGTACGGTCGGCTGCCGCGCAGGCGCGCTGCACCGGCTTTTCGCCGAAGTGGGCCGTGTGGCCGCCGAACGGACGCTGATAGATGGTGCCGTCAGGGTTGCGGTCGAACGGCATGCCGAAGTGTTCCAGCTCGTACACGACTTTCGGTGCTTCGCGGCACATGAATTCGATGGCATCCTGGTCGCCCAGATAGTCGCCGCCCTTGACGGTGTCGAACATGTGCCAGAACCAGTTGTCTTCAGCCATGTTGCCGAGCGACGCGCCGATGCCGCCCTGCGCTGCCACGGTGTGCGAGCGGGTCGGGAAGACCTTCGACAGAACTGCGACGTTCAGGCCGGCTTCAGCCAGCTGCAACGACGCACGCATGCCGGAACCGCCGGCGCCAACGATGACCGCATCAAAGCGGCGGGTAGGGATTGCAGATTTATATGCTGCCACGATTACACACTCCAGAGTATCTGTACCGTCCAGCCGGCACAAGCGATCAACCACAGCATGGTGGCAATTTGCAGGGTCAGACGGAGGCCAGCGCTCTTCACGTAGTCCATCCAGATGTCGCGTACGCCGACCCATGCGTGGTAGAACAGGGCGACGAAGGTCACCAGGCTGAACAATTTAAACCACTGCTGTGCGAACAGACCAGCCCAGCCTTCATAGCTGAAGTTGCTGCCAGTCAAGAAAGAAATAAGCAGGATGGCCACATAAGCCACCATGACAATGGCGGTGACGCGTTGCGCCAGCCAGTCGCGCAAGCCGTAATGGGCACCGACGACGAGGCGTTTCGGTCCGATATTATTGTCTGCCATGTTTAAAATACTCCAAACAGTTTCAAAGCAACCAAAGCCGTCAACACCAGGCTCACGACCAGCACGGACGACGCGGTCTTGCGGGCCGAATCTTTTTCGATGGCAACGTGCACATCCATGAACAGGTGACGGATACCGGCGCAGAAGTGGTGCAGGAAGGCCCAGACCAGACCCAGGGTGATCAGCTTGACGAACCAGTGCGAGGCGATGCCCTGGAAGTAGGCATAGGACATTTCGGAACGCAGGCTCAGTTCCAGCATGTACAGTATGCATGGCAGCAAGGCGAAAATGATGAAACCGCTGATGCGATGCAGGATCGAGACGATGGCGCCGACAGCCATGCGGTAGTTCGACAATTCGGTAACATGAATGTTACGGAATTGCGGCCGTTCTTTTTTTGGTACTTCTCTTACGGCTTCAGACATAACAAAAACCTCCCCTTTGAATTTCAACTAAATATTGAAGCCGCGATTTTCGCCGATTTTCGCAACCCATACCAATATCTATTGTTACATATAACCAAAATGGTTTTTTACTACAAAATACCGCGCTACTTTCCGTAGTTCACGTAATTTAATTACAGAATCGCTGGCAAAACACGGCCCGCCGGGGGCGGGCCATGTTGTCGCTGCGCTTTCCGTTGTCTCCGTAGCCCGCCTTGCGGCAGGCATCTTGCAAGCGATGCACTTCAGCCTTGCCGCTTGTGCGGACACCCGCAGGCGCCCCGCAGCTTCAGCTGAGTTCATTCTGATAATGGTGGCGACTGGTCAGGTACAAGCCCCGGCGCAGTTCGACCGGCTTGTCGCCGTAGGTAAACGACACGCGCTCGGAACTGAGCAAGGGCGTGCCGAGGTCGATATTCAACAGTTGCGCGGCGCCCGCGTCGGCGCACACGGCGCGGATCTGCTCGGACGCGCGTATCATGCGCGTGCCGAATTCCGTTTCGAACAGGCCGTACATGGGCCCCTTGTATTCCACCAGGCGCTCGGCCGTCAGGCCCTTGAAGATCAGGCCGGGCAGCCACAGCTCTTCGACGATGGTCGGCACGCCGTCGAAATACTGGACGCGCTTGATGAAGATGACGGCGTCGCCGGACTTCAGGTCCATCAGGCGCGCCACGTCGGCCGGCGCGCGCACGCGCTTGACTTCGATGAATTTGCTTTCGGGATAATGCGGCACGCCTTCGTCCGGCACCAGGCGCAGGAAGCGGAAATGCGCGCGCGCCTCATGGTGGGTCGACACGAAAGTGCCCTTGCCCTGGCGGCGCATGACGAGATTCTCGGCGGCCAGTTCATCGATGGCCTTGCGCACCGTGCCCTGGCTGACCTTGAAGCGGCCGGCCAGCTCGACCTCGCTGGGAATGAGCTCGCCCGGCTTCCATTCGCCCGATTGCAGGCTTTGCGTGATGAGCGCCTTGATCTGCTGGTACAGGGGACTGAAGGTGGGCGAAGCAGTGACTGCAGGCACGGCGGACGCAGTGGTATTGCTGGCAGCCGTCACGGTGACTGGCGTACTGGCCGCCGCAGCGACGGGCGTGGCCGGGGTGCCCGCGGTCGGACTGACCGCCCCGCTTGCAGCAGTGGCATTGTTGGTCAGATTGGACGAGGCGGAATTCATAGTCCGACATTTCAACACAAATCACTGCCCGCGTCCAGTAAAACAGACGCGGTTATCTGTCTTATATAAGACATAAGATATGATTGACAGATAGGGATCGGAGGCCTAAACTGCCCTCGATAAAACATGTGAGCCCGCGTTTTATGTTGTCGGCCAGCCACTCTGGCTTCGTGCAGCACGAGCGTGACGGCAGCGTACACCAGCAATTCGGTGGCGCGGGCCGGTTTTGGTATCATTATAGTTTTTCCGGATAAGCGTAAGCCCAGCTTCAAGCCCGTTTTCTTTCCCATTTTTGGAGATTCATCATGGCTAAAACCCCAATGCGTGTTGCAGTGACCGGCGCCGCCGGCCAGATCGGCTACGCCCTGTTGTTCCGCATCGCCAATGGCGACATGCTCGGCAAAGACCAGCCTGTCATCTTGCAACTGCTTGAAATCCCGGACGAAAAAGCCCAGAAGGCGCTCAAGGGCGTGATGATGGAAATCGACGACTGCGCCTTCCCGCTGCTGACGGAAATGACCGCCCACTCCGATCCGCTGACCGCCTTCAAGGATGTCGACGTGGCCGTACTGGTTGGCGCGCGCCCACGCGGCCCAGGCATGGAACGCAAGGACCTGCTGGAAGCGAACGCCCAGATCTTCACGGTGCAAGGCAAGGCGCTCGACGCCGTCGCTTCGCGCAATGTCAAAGTGCTGGTGGTCGGCAACCCTGCCAACACCAACGCCTACATCGCCATGAAATCGGCGCCATCGCTGCCGGCGAAAAACTTCACCGCCATGCTGCGCCTGGACCACAACCGCGCGCTGTCGCAAGTCGCTGCCAAGACCGGCACCGCCGTGAAAGACATCGAAAAGCTGACCGTGTGGGGCAACCACTCGCCAACGATGTACGCCGACTACCGCTTCGCCACCGTCAACGGCAAGGCTGTAAAAGACCTGATCAACGACCAGGAATGGAACGCCAACGTGTTCCTGCCAACCGTCGGCAAGCGCGGCGCGGCCATCATCGAAGCGCGCGGCCTGTCGTCGGCAGCGTCGGCAGCGAACGCGGCCATCGACCACATCCATGACTGGATGCTGGGCACGAACGGCAAGTGGACCACCATGGGTGTTCCTTCGGATGGCTCGTATGGCATCCCGGAAGGCACCGTGTTCGGCTTCCCGGTCACCACCGACAACGGTGAGTACACGATCGTTCAAGGTCTGGAAATCGATGCATTCTCGCAAGAGCGCATCAACCTGACCCTGAAAGAACTGACCGAAGAGCGCGAAGGCGTGAAACACCTGCTGGCCTAAGTCCAGTTCTGGCGGCGCGGCGCAAACGTGCCGCCCGCCACGAAGGCCGCCCCGCGAGATTCGCGGCGCGGCTGTTTTATCAAGTAGTCTTTACCTGCAGAAATGCCTTAAGCATGCACCCTTCCGAGGTTTTATTCCAAGGCAAACGCCAGCCGCTGTTGCTCGCCGCTTGCGACCACTACGCCGGCTCTGAAAAGCTGATGCGTAAATCGATTGCTTTGCAACAAGAGCTTGGTCCCCTGTTCGACATCACGTTCGACTGCGAAGACGGCGCCAGCGCCGGCAATGAAGAATCCCACGCCCTGATGATCGCCGGCCTGCTGGCCAGCGACGACAACCAGTTCAACCGCATCGGCGTGCGCGTGCACGACGTCGACAGCCCGTTTTTCGCGCGCGACGTGGAAATCATCTGCACGGCCGCATCCCGCCTGGCCTACATCGCCGTGCCCAAGGTGGCCGGCGTGCAGGACGCCATGCTGGCCATCGACCTGATCAACCTGCACGCGCGCCGCGCCGGCCGCGACAACCTGCCCGTGCACATCCTGATCGAGACGCACGGCGCGCTGCGCGACGCCTATGCGATCGCCGCCCTGCCCCAGGTCGAATGCCTGTCCTTCGGCATCATGGATTTCGTCTCGGCCCATTACGGCGCCATTCCCGCCGCCGCCATGCGCACGCCGGGCCAGTTCACGCACCCGCTGGTGGTGCGCGCCAAGCTCGAAGTGGCGGCCGCCTGCCACGCGCACGGCAAGGTGGCGTCGCATAACGTGACGACGGACGTGCGCGATTCGGCCGTGGTGGCCAACGACGCCCAGCGCGCGACAGCCGAGTTCGGCTACACGCGCATGTGGAGCATCCACCCGGACCAGATCAAGCCCATCATCAAGGCCTTTACGCCGCGCCTGTCCGAAGTCAACGAGGCCAGCAACATCCTCAACGAAGCGCTGCGCGCCAACTGGGGGCCGATTGCGCAAAATGGCCGCTTGCACGACCGCGCCAGCTACCGATATTATTGGACCGTTTTGCAACGCGCCAAACTGGCGGGCCTCGGCCTGCCCGAGGCGGCTGCTGCATTACTCAACACCCCCTCTTCCAGCACCACTGAAAACTGACAGGAATTACACGATGTCCCTCTCCAAATTAGCAATTGCCTGCAGCGTCGCGCTGGGCGCCATGACCCTCACGCTGGCGCCAGCCAGCTTCGCCGCCACGGCAGAGGCAAATCCCAAGGCCGTCAAGGCCAAGCCAAAGGCCAAGGCCGCCAAGGCAAAAGCTGCCGCCAAGGAAGCCCATCCGCTCGCCATGTCGGTCGCCGACAAGGAAGAAGCCGATGAACCGAACACGGCAGGCTCGGCCTCCACCGATTTCAATTGTGAACTTGGTAATAAAATTACCATCTACACCAATGCTACTGACGACAAACACATCGCCCTGCGCTGGAAGAAGCGCCTGCACCGCCTGAGCCGCGTTGGCACCACCACCGGCGCCAACCGCTTCGAGAACCGTCTGTATGGTCTCGTGTGGATCGGCATCCCGGCCAAAGGCATGCTGCTCGACTCCAAGCAGGGCCGCCAGCTGGCCAATGAATGCAAGGACGCGGAGCAAGCCAAGCCGGCGGCAGTGGTGGAAGCCCCGCCATCGCTGGGCGTGCTGCCGGCGACCGGCGGCTGATGTGCGTAGCAAGGGCCTCTTCGGGGGCTCAGTCATGTTTTGTAATTTGAATAATCAATAATAGACGATACCCAACAAGGAGAGGTCATGTCCCGCAACACTCTGAACACGCTCAAGGACTTTAATATTTCGGACAGCAAGAAGGGCAAGCTGTATTCCCTGCCTGCGCTGGAAAAAAGCCTGGGCATCAATGTCTCCCGCCTGCCAGTGTCGATTCGTATCGTGCTCGAATCGGTATTGCGCAACTGCGACGGCAAAAAAGTCACCGAAGAACACGTCAAGCAATTGGCGAGCTGGGGCCCGACCGCCGAGCGCACCGACGAGATCCCGTTCGTAGTGGCGCGCGTCGTGCTGCAAGACTTCACCGGCGTACCGCTGCTGGCCGACCTGGCAGCGATGCGCAACGTGGCCGCCAAGATGGGCATCAACGCCAAGAAGATCGAACCGCTGGTGCCGGTCGACCTGGTGGTCGACCACTCGGTGACCATCGACCACTACCGCGAAAAGAAAGCGCTGGACCTGAACATGAAGCTGGAATTCTCGCGTAACAACGAGCGTTACCAGTTCATGAAATGGGGCATGCAGGCATTCGACACCTTCGGCGTCGTGCCGCCGGGCTTCGGCATCGTCCACCAGGTCAACCTGGAATACCTGGCGCGCGGCGTGCACCACGCAGGCAAGAAAGCCGGCGACGTGTACTACCCTGACACCCTGGTCGGCACCGACTCGCACACCACCATGATCAACGGCATCGGCGTAGTCGGCTGGGGCGTGGGCGGCATCGAGGCGGAAGCCGGCATGCTGGGCCAACCGGTCTACTTCCTGACGCCTGACGTCATCGGCGTGAACCTGTCGGGCGCGCTGCGCGAAGGCTGCACCGCCACCGACCTGGTACTGACGATTACCGAACTGCTGCGCAAAGAAAAAGTCGTCGGCAAGTTCGTCGAATTCTTCGGCGAAGGCACTGAGTCCTTGACCCTGACGGACCGCGCGACGATCGCCAACATGGCACCGGAATACGGCGCGACCATGGGCTTCTTCCCCGTCGACGAAGCGACCATCGACTACTTCAAGGGCACCGGCCGCAGCAAGGCTGAAATCGCCGCGTTCGAAGGCTACTTCAAGGCGCAGAACCTGTTCGGCGTGCCAAAAGCCGGCGACATCGACTACACCCGCGTGGTGGAACTGAACCTTGCGTCGGTCGCTCCGTCGCTGGCCGGCCCGAAACGCCCGCAAGACCGTATCGAAATCGGCAACGTCAAGGCCAACTTCGCCGAGCTGTTCGCCAAGCCGACGACCGAAAACGGCTTCAACAAGAATCCGGCCGACCTGGCTGCCGTGTACGAAACGACGAACGGCGTGAAAGTGTCGAACGGCGACGTGCTGATCGCCGCGATCACCTCGTGCACCAACACCTCGAACCCGAGCGTGATGCTGGCTGCCGGCCTGCTGGCCAAGAAAGCCGTGGAAGCCGGCCTGAAGGTCGCTCCGCACATCAAGACCTCGCTGGCTCCCGGCTCGCGCGTCGTGACCGAATATCTGACCGCCGCCGGCCTGCTGCCCTACCTGGAAAAACTGGGCTTCGGCGTGACCGCCTACGGCTGCACCACCTGTATCGGCAATGCGGGCGACCTGACGCCTGAGCTGAACGCAGCGATTGCCACGCACGACATCGTCGCGTCGGCCGTGCTGTCGGGCAACCGCAACTTCGAAGCGCGTATCCACCCGAACATCCGCTCGAACTTCCTCGCTTCGCCACCGCTGGTCGTCGCCTACGCCATCGCCGGCAACATGACGCGCGACCTGATGACGGAGCCTGTCGGCAAGGGCAAGGGCGGCAAGGACGTCTACCTGGGCGACATCTGGCCGACCTCGGCTGAAGTCTCGGCCATGATGAAGTTCGCCATGAATGCCAAGGTGTTCAAGGACAACTACGCCGACGTCAAGGGCGCGCCAGGCAAGCTGTGGGAGAAAGTCACCACCGTCTCCGGCCAAGTCTACAACTGGCCGAAATCGACCTACATCGCGGAACCGCCGTTCTTCGACAACTTCTCGATGACGCCTGCGGCAGTGGCCACCGGCATCGAAGGCGCGCGCGCACTGGGCGTGTTCGGCGATTCCATCACCACCGACCACATCTCGCCAGCCGGCTCGATCCAGGAAAACGGTCCTGCAGGCAAATGGCTGAAGGAAAACGGCGTCCTGAAAGCGGACTTCAACTCCTACGGCTCGCGTCGCGGCAACCATGAAATCATGATGCGCGGCACGTTTGCCAACGTGCGTATCAAAAACCGCATGATCCCTGCCAAGGCGGACGGTTCGGCGGTCGAAGGCGGCATCACGATCCACCAGCCTTCCGGCGAGCAAATGTCGATCTACGACGCAGCGATGAAATATGTTGCTGAAGGCACGCCAACCATGGTCTTCGGCGGCGAAGAGTACGGTACGGGTTCGTCGCGCGACTGGGCAGCCAAGGGCACCCAGCTGCTGGGCGTGAAAGCCGTGATCACCCGTTCGTTCGAGCGCATCCACCGCTCGAACCTGGTGGGCATGGGCGTGTTGCCGCTGCAATTCATCGGCGACGACAGCGTGCAGACGCTGGGTATCACCGGCAATGAAACCTTCGACCTGAAAGGCCTCGAAGGCGAAATCAAGCCACAGCAACTGGCTACCCTGGTGATCCACCGCGCCGACGGCAGCAGCCAGGAAGTCAAAGTCCTGCTGCGCATCGATACGCCGATCGAAGTCGATTACTACAAGCATGGCGGTATCCTGCCATTCGTGCTGCGTCAACTGCTGGCAGAGTAATCAGCCCAGCTGTGAGGTAAGATAAAAGCGCCGGTTTCGACCGGCGCTTTTTTTCGCCCCTGCGCCCCGTTCCGACTTGAAATTTCGACTATTGGCATGATCTAAGGACAGCTTACGTATTGCGTGCGGCTGAATCCTCTACAATACGGTTATAAGGGTTTATCATTGTTTGACTGATCCATTTTTTTCACTTTCCGAGACTCTTATCCCGCTATGCGTCGTCCTTCCAAAGATTCATCCCATAAACTGACTGCCGACAGCCAGCGCCTGGTCACCTTTGCCCAGGCGATCGTACAGGCAGCCAGCCGTCTCGAAGAGCGGTCCTGGGAACACAGCCTGGATACGCAGCTCCAGAAATTACTCAAAACCGGCCACCAGGACACCATCGACAACACCCTGGGCAGCCTGTTCAAGGAAGACTTGAACGCCTACGACGTGCTGATGGACTGCGTTGAAGCCATCAGCGAATCGACCGTCGTCACACATGAAGACGTGCGCTACGACGCCCTGCTCGTCGCCGTGCCCATCCTCGCGTGGACGCGCTTTTCCATCGCCTCCGGCCCCATGGCCGGCGACGCGCACGGCGTGCTGTCCGCGCATTTCGCCGCCCACCTGCTGGCCGACGGCACGAAGATGGCCATGGCGCCCACCCTGTATTCGATCGACCAGCTGCCGCGCAGCCACGTCGAGACCTATGCCAAGACGCAAAAGCTGGCCCTGGCCGCCCTGAAGGGCACGGCCGTCAAGCCCTCCAGCAAAGAAGCGGAAACGGCGCCCTTCCTGGCCGATACGCGCTACCTGCTGGTGGCCGTGGTGGCGCCTGCCGGCGCACCGCTGTTCCGCTGGCAGACGCCTTCGAGCCAGCTCGACTTCATCGCCGAGCGCAGCGCCGCCCTGGAACAATGGCGCACGCAGGCGACGCCGACCATCGCCCGCCTGCTGCCCGGCTGCGGCCTGGAATTGCTGCTGCCGGAAGCGTACTACGTGGCCTGCCGCGAAGCGGACAAGCTGATACGTCCCGTGTCCGTGCGCGCCGCCGTGCACTACCTGACGCACACGCTGGCCATCGAGCCGTCGGAACTGCGCGCCGTGATCGCCGGCTTCGGCGAAGAGGCGGCCGACGGCCAGGTCGACGAGTACCGCATCGCCTTCACCCTGCGCCAGGCGCCGGACGTCATCTACGGCATCGTCTGGCCCCTGTACGGCCAGGAAGACGAGGATGGCACGCCGATCGAAGGCCTGATCCAGGTCGGCATCGCCGCGCTGGACAAGCAAAAGACGCCCGTCGATGAAATCATCGAACATCTGAACGCCGCCGGCGTGACGCAGATCAAGCGCCACGCGGAACGTTTTGTCGGAGAGTATTGCGACGATTGCGGCGCCCCCCTGTTTGCCGACCCGGTCGGCGAGCTGGCGCATGCGGAAATGCCGGAAGATACGCCACAGGGCACCGAACATTTCCATTGATCTGATGACACACTCTTCAAACCTACTGCGCAGCCCACTCTCAGGTCGGCGTTACTCGCTGTACCTTTAGTACAGCTGCGTTACTCAACCCGATATCGGGCTTGCTCGCTACGGTTTGAAGAGATGTCGATGCAATAGTTGAAAGGCAGACCGCAAGTCGGATTAGCCGGAACGGCGTAATCCGACAACAGCGTTGGCGCATAAAAAAGGCGGAACCCCGGTTCCGCCTTTTTTGCATTTCACGCTACGCTTAACGCACCATCACCACTGCGAGAACGGGTGGCGGATCAGATTCGCGTTGTAGTAGCGCGCATCGCCCGACACTTCCGCGCCTATCCATTCCGGCTTCTCGAAGGGCTGGTCTTCCGAGGCCAGTTCGATCTCGGCCACGAGCAAGCCCGCATTGACGCCCAGAAACTCATCGACTTCCCACACCATGCCCGCGTGTTCGATGCGGTGGCGGTATTTTTCGATCAGCGGCTGTTCGCACAGGCCGTCGAGCAGTTCGACGGCGTCGGCCAGCGGAATCGGATACTCCCACTCGCCGCGCGTCGTTCCCACGTTGGCGCCCTTGATGGTCAGCATCGCCTGTTCGCCCTCGATGCGCACGCGCACCACGCGCTCGCGCGCGGACGACAAATAGCCCTGGCGCAGCAGTACTGCCTGCCCCAGGCCGCGCCAGGCATCGCCTTGCAGCAGGAATTTACGCTCGATCTCGACGCCCATGATCAACGCCGCTCAATCCAGCGACAGCAGGATAGGCTGCAGCATGGCCGCGCCCAGGGCCGCGCTGCGCGCCCCGTTCCAGCCCACGGCCGGATCCGGCAAGTCGGCATTTTCCTTGAACGGCATTTCCAGGGTCAGCGCCAGACAACCGAAGTGGTGGCCGATGTATTTCGACGCCAGGGTCAGCATGTCCGACTTGTACTTGCTGGCGGCATAGCCGAACTTGTCCTGGAAATCGGGGCTGGCCTGCTTGTAGCGTTCGATAAAGGCTTTCTGGTGCGCCGCTTGCGCCGGCGTGAAGTTTTCCAGCATTTCGTTGCCGGCCACAAAGTTGTACGGCAGCGCTTCGTCGCCGTGGATATCGAAGAACATGTCGACGCCCGTTTCGTGGATCTTGTTTTTCACGCACAGCACTTCCGGGCTGGACTCCAGCGATGGCGTCATCCATTCGCGGTTCAGGTTGGCGCCAGCCGCATTCGTGCGCAGGTTGCCGCGAATCGAGCCGTCCGGGTTCATGTTCGGCACGATGTGGAACACGGCGCGCTGCAAGAGTTTGCGTGCGATCGGGTTGGCGTCGTCGAGCAGCGAGTCGATCAAGCCTTCGACGAACCATTCGGCCATCGATTCGCCCGGATGCTGGCGCGCGATGACCCAGATTTTCTTTTCCGCCTGCGGATTGCCGATGGTAACCATGTTCATGTCGCGGCCGTCGACCGTGCTGCCCAGGTCCGATACGCGCGCCAGCGGATGCTCGGCCACTTCGCCCAGCAGGCGCAAATGGCGTTCCCACGTGTACGGTTCGAAGTAGGCGTAGTACACGCTGTCAAGTTCCGGCGTGTGCGAGATCGTCATGACCTGGCCGTCGAACGAGGTCGGCACGCGGAACCAGTTTTCGCTGTCGTAGCTGGCCACGGCCTGGTAGTCTTCATAGCCGGCCGGATAGGTGGCCTGGCCCGCGTTCAGGAAGCGCATCGTGCATGCCTGGCCGCGCGCGCCCTGCAGGCGGAAGTGGAACCACTGGTGGATGTCGGCGTGGCTATCCTTGCGCAAGTTCAGGTCGATGGCGCCGGCGCTGGTGGCGCTCACCACGTCGATGGCGCCCGAGTCGAAGTTCTGGCTGATTTTAATGGTCATGTAATGATCCCGTCCGAATGTAAGTGTGCCGGCGTCGCCTCGCGGGCGGCCGCCGTTGCGCTAAACGCAGTGTAAGCTATCCCTCTATTTTCCGCCCTTTGTCCCCGTTCGCAAAGCCTGGCCGGTCGATTCGTGCACCATTCCGGGGCATCGATGGAAAAGCGGGGGTCAAAAGCGCGAAAAATCGGTCTACTGTCGCATCCACCGGACAAAAAACTGAATTGTAACAATGCCAGACACATTAGCGGGCCATCGCGCCCCTATAATTCCTGCTTTCATAGAGTCGCCAGGAAAGAGTCGTGGACAAGAAGTTGACCAATATTCAGGAAAGAAAGTTGCGCGAGGCGCAGGCGCGGCGCGAACACATCATCGACGTCGTCAAAGACCTCATCAAGAAGGGTGGCGCGCGCGCCGTCTCCATCCGCAAGGTAGCCGAGGCGGCCGGTTTCTCCACCACCGTCGTGTACGCCTTGTTCCGCGACAAGGCCACCCTGATCGCCCAAGCCATGGACAAGGATTTGCTGGAACTGGTACGCGCCATGCGCACTGCTTGCGACACCAGCATGGATCCATGGGAACGCATCAGCCTGGTCGGCCGCGCCTACATCGAGTACGGCTTCCAGCATCCGGACGAGTATTCGCTGATCTTCATGGAGCTGCGTCCGCACGCGGAAGTCGACGCCGTCGAAGTGGAACACGGCAATATCGAGCAAGACCCGTATGCCTACGCGCTGCACCTGTTCGGCGAACTGGCGCAGGCGGGCCAGGTACGCCAGGACGAGCCGGCGCTGCACACGATGACGCAAATCTTTTGGCAATCGCTGCACGGCCTCGTTTCCCTGCGCATCGTCATGGATGCGGGCGACCCATGGACGCCGCACCTGGAAATGAACGCACATATCGACGACTTGCTGGCCGTCGTCACGGCAGGCATCCGCCTGCGCTTTGCACCGTCCTCGTGACGTTTGACCCAGCGCAAACCGCCCGGACGGAAAAGGCGGACAGTGGGGTGACGCCGCCTGCGCTGGTGCAGCGCGGCTCGCGCGAAGGAGTGCGAGATGAACGAAGCCTATGCCACGGACCGGCTTGACAAACAGCAAAGCGCGAACAATGCTGTACGCATGGAAGCGCGCCTGACAAAACTGGAAACGGACCGGGAACATGACCGGCTATGGTTCAAGACCCTGGAACAGCGTCTTGGCGAAGGCCTGGACAACGTGCGTGCGGAATTGCGCGACGAGTCGCAGCTGCTGCGGGCCGACCTGACGCAATTTCGCGGCGACCTGCGCGGCGACTGCCACGCCTTGCACACGGAACTGGGCGACATCCGCAAGCACATGCACACCCACTTCCTGTGGTTCATGGGCATCCAGGCCACCACCACGTTTGCCCTGCTGGGCCTGGGCGCCAAGGCGCTGCATATGTATTGAGTAGTGAAAAAGGCAGGCGCGGTGCCGTACCGCCCTGCCCTTGCGCCGCCCCGGCCTTAGCGCGCTGCCAGCATGCTCTGCGTTTCCTGGTAGCGCGTATGCCACGACAGGGCCTGCTCCAGGATGTGCGGCGTGTGGCCGCCGCGCTGACATGCCGCGTCGTAATAGGCACGCAATTGCTCGCGGTACTCGGGATGCGTGCAGCGCTCGATGATCAGCGGTGCCCGTTCGCGCGGCGCCAGGCCGCGCAAGTCCGCATAGCCCCACTCCGTCACCAGCACGTCGACGTCATGCTCCGTATGGTCGACATGCGAGACCATCGGCACGACGCTGGAAATGCGCCCGCCCTTGGCCGCCGATTTCGACACGAACATCGACACTTGCCCGTTGCGCGCGAAGTCGCCCGAGCCGCCGATGCCGTTCATCATGTGCGTGCCGCACACGTGCGTGGAATTGACGTTGCCATAGATATCGAACTCGAGTGCCGTGTTCAGGGCGATGATGCCCAGGCGGCGCACGATTTCCGGGTGGTTGCTGATCTCTTGCGGGCGCAGCACGATTTTCGAGCGGTAGTGGTCGATATTGTCCATCAGCTTCCGGTGCACGGTGGCCGACAGAGTGATCGACGAAGCCGAGGCAAACGCCAACTGGCCCGAATCGAGCAGTTCGATGGCGCTGTCCTGCAGCACTTCCGAATACATCGTCATGTTCTGGAAGGGCGAACCGATCAGGCCGTGCAGCACGGCGTTGGCGATGGTGCCGATACCCGCCTGCAGCGGCAGCAATTCGGGCCCCATGCGCCCGGCCGCCACTTCGCCTTCGAGGAAGGCAATTACATGGCCGGCGATCGCCTGCGTTTCCGCGTCGGGCGGCAAGGCGTTCGACGGGCTGTCGGGGCTGTCCGTGATGACGATGGCGGCGATGCGGGCCGGGTCGATGGCGATGGCCGTACTGCCCAGGCGCTGGTCCACGCGCGTGAGGGGTATCGGTTCACGGCCCGGCAAGGTGTGTGGAATATAAATGTCGTGCAAGCCCTCCAGCGCCAGCGGCGTGGACAGGTTGATTTCGATGATGACTTGCTTCGCCTGCTGGGCGAAGGCGGCGGAGTTGCCCACCGACATGGTCGGGATGATGGCGCCGGCCGCCGTGATGGCCGTCGCTTCGATGACGGCGATGTCGACGGCAGCCAGGTTGCCCGAGCGCAGCTGCTCAGCCGTTTCCGACAGATGCTGGTCGATGAACATGACTTCGCCCTTGTTGATCTTGCCGCGCAGCACAGGGTCGACCTGGAACGGCATGCGGCGCGCCAGCACGCCCGCCTCGGCCATCAGACCGTCGCTGCCATTGCCCAGCGAGGCGCCCGTGATCAGGGTCAGGCTCAACGGATCTTGCAGGGCGCGCTCGGCCAGTGCGCGCGGCAAGGCCTTGGCGTCGCCGGCACGGGTGAAGCCGCTCATGCCGACACGCATGCCGTTGTGGAACAATTTGGCTGCCTCGTCGGCGCTCATGATTTTACTGAGCAAGCCTGGGTGGCGGATACGGTCCTCGTACATCGTGATGCTCCTGATATTCTTAATATTCTCAAACTGGATGGCTGTCATACACCAACCCCATAAGTGGTTTCAGTATAAAATCCCGCTTACATGCATGGCATGAATTAATTTCGCTACATCCAGTCGATATTTTCATGTCGCGCCACTGCCGAGCACCCTCTTGGATATCCGTTCCCTGCGCTATTTCGTCGAAACCGTGCGCCTGTCGAGCTTTACGCAGGCGGCCGAATCGCTGCACCTGACCCAGTCGACCATCAGCAAGATGGTGCGCCAGCTGGAAGACGAGGTGGGCGCGCAGCTGCTGGTGCGCGACGGGCGCAAGCTGACCTTGACGGACACGGGCCGCATCGTCTACCAGCACGGCCAGGAAATGCTGGCAAACATGCGCCAGCTGACCCTGGAAGTGCGCGATACCCAGGCCTTGCAGCGCGGCAGCCTGACGGTGGGCATCCCGCCCATGATCAATGTGCTGTTTACGCCCGTCTTGAAAGCCTTCCGCGCGCGCCATCCGCACATCAGCCTGACCCTGCAGGAAGACACGGGCCAGCAGATCGAGCGCAAGGTGGCGGCCGGCGAACTGGAAATCGGCATGACGGTGCTGCCGGCCGACCCGGAGCTCGATCTCGTGGCCGTGGAAGTGGCCAGCTACCCGATCTGGGCCCTGGCCGAGCCGGGCACGTTCCAGAAAAACCGCACGACGCTGCCCTTCAAGGCGCTGGCCGACTTGCCGCTGGTGTTATTGAAAGATGATTTCGCCCTCACGCGCAGCCTGCGCCAGCATTTCGCGCAAGCCGGCTTCGCGCCGACGATCGCGGCGCAGAGCGGCCAATGGGACTGGCTGGTGGCGATGGCGTCGGCCGGCCTGGGCGTGGCCCTGCTGCCCGAGCCGTTCATCCACCGCCTGGCCGGCGAACCGTTGGAGGCGGTGCGCCTCGTCGAGCCGGAGGTGGCGTGGCAGGTGGCGCACGTCTGGAGCGGGCGCTATCTGTCGCACGCGGCGCGCGCCTGGCTCGAAGTGTGCCAGGACGTGCTGGGCACGCAGTTCGCGCACTGACGTAAAAAAGGGTGGCCGAGGCCACCCTTTATATTGATAACGCTACCTTGCTTACTTGGCGTCGTCGCTGTACATGCTCGCGTACTTCCAGCCGAAGTACAAAATAAACGTGTAGCACAGGGCCGGCACGAGGAACGACAGCTGCAGGTTGATGTGGTCGGCCAGGAAGCCCTGGATGAACGGCACGATGGCGCCGCCGACGATGGCCATGCACAGGATGCCCGAACCTTGTCCCGTTTGCGCGCCCAGCTTGTTCAAGGCCATGCTGAAGATGGTCGGGAACATGATGGAGTTGAACAGGCCGACGGCGATCAATGCCCACATGGCCGTGTGGCCGCTGGAGAACACGGCGACGAGGATCAGCGCGATGACGACGGCGGCGTTGAAGGCCAGAGTCTTGCCCGGGCTGACATAGCGCATCACGGCAAAGCCGACGAAGCGGCCCAGCATGGCGCCGCCCCAGTAATAGCTGACGAAATAGGCGGCGTCTGCGTGGCTGAGGCCCGCGATGTGGCTCTCGCCCAGGAAGTTGATCAGGAAGCTGCCGATGCTCACTTCACCGCCCACGTACAGGAAGATGGCCAGCGCGCCCAGCACCAGGTGGCGGTGCGACCAGATCGAGACCTTGTTGCCGTCCTGCGCCAGGGCGGCCGCATCGTCGGCATGCGAAATCTTTGGCAGTTTGGCCAGCGCGAACAGCACGGCCAGGATCACCAGGGTGGCAGCCAGCACCAGGTACGGGCCTTGCACGGAAGCGGCTTCCTTGGCGCGGTAGGCCAGCTGCTCGGCCGCCGGCAGCAGGTCGAACTGCTGCACTGTCAGCACGGTACCGGACAAAATCAGCATGCCGCCCAGCGCAGGCGCCACGGTGGTGCCCAGCGCATTGAACGCCTGCGTCAGGGTCAATCGGCTCGACGCCGTCTGCGGGTCGCCCAGTTCCGTCACGTACGGGTTGGCCGCCACCTGCAGCACGGTGATGCCGGCCGCCAGGATGAAGAAGGACAACAGGAACAACGCATAGCTGCCGGTCGAGGCCGGGTAGAACATGGCGCAGCCGGCGGCGGCGATCAGCAGGCCGGCGACGACGCCGCGCTGGTAGCCGATTTTCTTGATCAGCATGCCGGCGGGCAGCGAGACGATGGCGTAGGCGCCAAAGAAGCAGAACTGCACCAGCATCGCCTGGACATAGGTCAAGGTGTAGATCGAGCGCAGATGGGGAATCAGCACATCATTGAGCGAGGTCAACAGTCCCCACATGAAAAACAGTACCGTGACAATGATCAGGGCGCCTGTATTGTTTTGCGTGCCGGCCTGTGCGGACTGCATGCCCTGGCCTTGCTTTACGTATTCCATACCTTCTCCATTTTTCAATTCCAAGTTGATCTTGCCAGGCATGGAAGCGTTTCCACCCGGGCAGCACCAGGACGCGCAAGCGCCACGCAGATATCAGCGTGGGCCATGACTGCCATCAGCGATACGGGGGCAGGCTGGGCGCTTCTTGCGCGCGGCAGGCGCACGGCCGACCGTTTCTCGCCAGAATGATGTCTTGTGGGCGCGGCACGCCTGCGGGCTGCGTCTGAAAACAACATTCGGGGCAAAACAGTCTTGTAGTAAAACTACGATACTGCGCCGGCATTATGCCTTAAAGCCCCGTATTGCGCAGCTTTCCTGCCTGTTATTTAAAAATTGAATAGCTGACATTTGAAATCAAAAGTAGCCTTATAACTTGGAGTCGCTATACTTATATTGCAGTGCAGCACAACGCGGCACGCCACATAAGGAGTCTGCCATGTCTACCGCATTTACTTACCACACCACGCAAAACAGCAATATCGTCGCCACCCTGGTCCACGCCGCCAAACGCGTCGGTGCCTGGCTGAACCAAAGCAGCGACCGCCGCGAGCGCGCTTACGAAGAAGCCTACCTGGCCGAATCGACCGACCGTTACGATCTGGAATACCGCATGCGCGAACTGGCCCGTGCCAACCCGCAGCCAAGCTGGATGAGCGGTCTGAGCCGTTAAGAGTGACGCAGTACCCAGTCGCCCACCGGCTGTTGCAACATCGATAGCGCCATCCTGCTCGCCTTGCGCTTGAGCACAGGATGGGCTATACAGGCGGGATGCAAACGCCCATTACCATCCTCGCCATCGCCGGCAGCCTGCGCGCCGCCTCCCTGAACACCGCCCTGCTGCGCGCCATTGCCCGGCTTGCCCCGCCGTCATTCGACATCCGCATCCATCCGGGACTCGGTGAACTGCCGCTGTTCAATCCCGACCTCGACGCCGACAGCCTGCCCGCCGTGACGGGTCTGCGCGACGCCATCCTGGCGGCCGACGTGCTGATGCTGGCCAGCCCCGAGTATGCGCACGGCGTGAGCGGACCCATGAAGAATGCGCTGGACTGGATGGTGGGAAATGAATCGTTCATCGACAAGCCGCTGGTGCTGCTGAACGCCTCGCCGCGCGCCACGCACGCGCAGGCGGCCCTGCGCGAAACGGTGCGCACCATGTCGGCGCGCCTGATCGACGAGGCCTGCATCAGCCTGCCCCTGCTGGGGTCGGGACTCGATGCGGAAGGCATCGCCGCAGACCCGGCATTGCGCCGGGCCATCCTCGATATGTTGCAGCGCATCAGGTCATTTTCATGACCGCCTGCACGTTTTACTATCAATTCATCTAGTTTTACTACGTACTTCTACGGACCGCTC
Organism: Janthinobacterium sp. BJB304; assembly: GCF_002735765.1. NCBI lineage: Bacteria > Pseudomonadati > Pseudomonadota > Betaproteobacteria > Burkholderiales > Oxalobacteraceae > Janthinobacterium > Janthinobacterium sp. BJB304. The sequence goes on along the minus strand of NZ_PDZN01000011.1, from coordinate 173,660 downwards.
AATGCGGGATCATGCCGGTGAACACATAGGCTTGCAGCATGGTGATGATGCCGATGATGATGGCAAACAACAGGCTGTGCTTCAAGGTGAAGCGGAACAGGTCCGATTCCTTACCCACCAGCCCCGTTGCCGCGCAGGCGACGGCGATCGACTGGGGCGAGATCATCTTCGCCGTCACGCCGCCCGTCGTATTGGCCGCCACCAGCAAGGTGTCGGACACGCCGATCTGGTGCGCCGTCGTGTTTTGCAGGGAGCAGAACAAGGCGTTCGACGAGGTGTCGGAGCCCGTCAGGAAGACGCCCAGCCAGCCCAGGAACGGCGAGAAGAACGGGAAGGCGGCGCCGCTGCCGGCCAGCAGCAGGGCCAGCGTGGACGACATGCCCGAGTAATTGGCAACGAAGGCAAACGCCAGCACCAGGCCGATCGACAGCACGGGACGGCGCAATTCCACCACGGTTTCCACGAACGCCTTGACGCCATCGCGCGGCTTCATGCGCAGCATCAGCATCGACAGCACGGCCGTCAGCAAGATCGCCGTGCCCACGGCCGACAGCAGATCGAGCTTGAACACGGCGTCATACGCTTTCGGTTCCGCCACGATGGGCATCGTCTTCATCACCAGTTTATCGAGATAGGGCACGTGAATCTTGATGACCAGGCCAGACAAGGCACCGCCGGCGGCAAACAGGGCCTTGAAGCCGGGCAGGCTCCACACGGTGACGATGGCCGTCAGCAGACCGAACGGCGCCCAGGCACGCATGGTCTGCGCCGTCGTGTAGGGCGAAGCGGCGCGGTTGCCGCCGCCGCGCAGGTCCACAGCACCGCCCGCGCCGCCAAAACCGGACAGCGCGGCCGTGCCGCCGCCGACGGCATGCGCCACTTTCGCATTCTTCGGCTGCCACACCTTCAGGAACAGGGTCAGCGACACCAGGCTGACGAGGGCCGAGGTGATGTCCGGCAGTTCAGGGCCGATATGGTTCGACGTGAAATACTGGGTCACGGCAAAGCTCAATCCCGTCACCAGGGCGGCCGGCCATACTTCGCGCACGCCGCGCAAGCCATCCATCATGAAGACCAGCCAGAACGGCACCAGCAGCGACAGCAACGGCAACTGGCGGCCCGCCATGGCGCCGATCAGGAAGGGGTCGATGCCCGTCACCTGGCCCGCCACGATGATGGGAATGCCCATGGCGCCAAAGGCCACGGGCGCCGTATTGGCGATCAGGCACAGGCCCGCCGCGTACAGCGGGTTGAAGCCCAGGCCCACCAGCAGCGCCGAGGTGATGGCCACGGGCGCGCCGAAACCGGCGGCCCCTTCCAGGAAGGCGCCGAAGGCAAAGCCGATCAAGAGCACCTGCAGGCGCTGGTCGTCCGTCACCGACAGCACGGAGGCGCGGATGATCTCGATCTGCCCCGTTTTCACGACGATTTTATACAGGAAGACGGCCGTGACGATGATCCAGGCGATGGGCCACAAGCCATACGCAAAACCGTAGCCGGCCGCCGCCAGCGCCTGCGGCACGGGCATGCCATACGCGAAGATGGCCACCGCCAGCGCCAGCGCCAGGGTGACGGCGGCCGCTACGTGGCCCTTGATGCGCAGCGCCGCCAGGGCGATGAAGAAGAAAATGATGGGAACGGCTGCCGCCAGCGACGACAGCCACAGGCTGCCGAGCGGTGTGTAAAGTTGGGTCCAGGTTTGCATGTCGGGTCTCCTCCGGTGGATGCGGGTTGAATGAAAAAACGGCTTTTGATGTAATTGTGTGCAGCGTGTTTTTTGCGGTATGGGGGGCGTCGCTATTCTTCCTGCCCCCGTGCGTTGAGCAGGTCGGCCAGACTGCGCGGCGCCGGCGTCAACGGCTTGCGGTGCTGCGTCCAGCCCAGCTGCGCGCGCGGCGTCAGCATCCGCAGGCGCGTGGCGGCCCAGCGGAACAAACGGTAGCTGGCGGGGCGCGCGAAGGCGCCGCTCCAGAAGCGCCAGATCAGGCTTTCGCCGCGGCTGAACTTGGCCCCCTGCCCGCGTAGCGGATGCGCCACCTGTTCGTCAGGATTGCGGTTCGCCTCCGTGCGCAGGCGCACCAGCAGCTGCGGAATCGGGATGCGCACGGGGCACACTTCGCCGCAGGCGCCGCACAGGCTCGACGCGGTGGCCAGGTCCGCCGTCGCAGCGAGTCCCAGCAAGTGGGGCGAAATGATCTTACCGATCGGCCCCGGATACGTGGTGCCGTAGGCGTGGCCGCCGATGCGCGTATAGACGGGGCAGTGGTTCATGCAGGCGCCGCAGCGTATGCATTGCAGGGTGGCGCGCAGCTGCTCGTCGGCATAGGCCTGGCTGCGGCCGTTGTCGAGCAAGACCAGATGCACTTCGCGCGGGCCATCCTGTTCCCCTTCCCGGCGCGGGCCGGAAATCAGGTTGAAATACGTGGTGATGGCCTGCCCCGTCGCCGAACGCGTCAGCAGGCTGGCCAATGGCACGATATGTTCGAGCTTGGCCACCACCTTTTCCATGCCCATGATGGCGATGTGCACCTCCGGCACGGACGTCGTCAGCCGGCCATTGCCCTCGTTTTCCACCAGCCACAGGGTGCCCGTGTCGGCCGCCGCAAAGTTCACGCCCGACAGGCCGATGTCCGCCTCGACGAAGGCCTGGCGCAGGGCGCGCCGCCCCGTCTGGATCAGGCTGTCGACGTCTTCCGTGTAGGGCGCATCGGGAATGTGCTCGGCGAACAGGCCGGCGATGTCGGCCTTGGTCTTGTGTATCGCCGGCATGACGATGTGCGACGGCTTTTCGCCTGCCAACTGGACGATGTACTCGCCCATATCGGACTCCAGGCAGCGCATGCCGCGCGCTTCCAGGTAGTGATTGAGCTCGATTTCCTCGCTAGCCATCGACTTGCCCTTGATGAAGCGCGTCGCCTGATTGCGCTGTGCGATGGCGTGGATGATGGCGTTGGCCTGCTCGCCATCCTCGGCCCAGTGCACCTGCACGCCGGCCGCCGTCAGCCGCTCCTCCAGCTGCACCAGCAAATCGGGCAGGCGCGCCAGCGCGTGCCGGCGCACGGCTTCGCCGATGTCGCGCAGGCGTTCCAGCTCGTCGCCGTCGGGAAATTGGGCGCTGCGCTTGTCCTGTAAAAAATCCATGGCGCCGCGAAAGCTCTGGCGCAGTTTCGGGTCGTCCAACGCGGCGCGGGCGCGCGCATGGAAATCGGCCGGCTTGACGAATTGCAGGGGCTTGGCGCTCATGGCTGGCCTCCTTCATGGGCTGGCAAGTCATCGACGATCAGCACCCACAGCCAGCGCGGGCCGTGCGCGCCATACGCGAGGGTTTGCTGGATATCCGACGTTTTCGAGGGGCCCGACACCAGCACCAGGTTGGCCGGCATGCCGTCCGCCCAGCGCTCGGCGCGCGCCGCCGCGTGCAAGTCCACGTGCAGGCTGCTCGCATACACGAGGCAGATGTGCAAGGGCGGCGCCAAGGACACCGTGCGCGGCGTGGCCGCATCGGGCGCGATGACCAGGGTGCCCGTGGCGGCGATGCCGGAGCGCGCGACGGTCAACCCCGCGTCGACGGTGTCGAACAATTCGCCCTTCCACTGCACCAGCGGACGGTCAAAAGACAGCGCTGCCACGCCCAGCGGCAAGGCGGCGCGCAAGGCCTGCCCTTCGGCGCTGCCGGTATCGAGCAGCAAACGGCGCACGCCGTGTTCACCGAGGCGCTGCGCCAGCAGGGCTGGCCAGGCGTCCGCGCTCACGCAGTCAACTTCCGCATGCGCAGCGCGCAAAGCTGCCTGCATGGCGGCTATCCTGTGCCATGCCGGCAGCGGCGCGGCAGCGCGGCGGGCCTGGTAGTGATTGTCGATGGCCATATCGATGGTATCCACCGATTCGGGCGCCGAGGGCGCGGCGGCGCGCAAACGCCCCAGCATGCGTTCGCGGGCAGTCAATGCCGTACTCATGGCGCGCCTCCCGTGCGGCGCCACAGAAAACTGGCCAGGTGCTCGACGGGCAGCGGCGCGCCCTGGTGCTGGGCGGCGTGGCCGATATTGAGCAGGCAGCCGCAGTCGGCCGAGACGAGCCGGTCGCAGCCCGTGGCGCAGGCCGAGGCGATCTTGTCGCTGACCATGGCGCCGGAAATATCCGGATGTTTTAGTGAAAACGTGCCGCCGAAACCGCAGCATTCCGATTCGCGCTGGTGTTCGATGCGCGTCACGCCGGGCAAGGCATCGACCAGGGCCACGCCGTGGGTGCGCGTGCCCATTTCGCGGCGCGCGCCGCAGGAGGTATGCAGCACCACGTTTTCATCGGCCTGCCCGGCGCCGGCCAGGGCCAGGCCCGCCAGGTCAAGCTGCAGCACGCAGACGAGAAACTCGCTCAGTTCGTACACGCGCTCGGCCAGTTCGACCGCCTTGGGACCGGCCACCGGGTCATCCTGGAACAGCTGCGGCCAGTGGTGGCGCATCATGCCGGCGCAGGAACCGGACGGCACGATCACGGGCCAGGGCTGCGCAAACAGGTCGAGCTGGGCGCGCGCCACGGCACGCGCCTGTTCCGGGTTGCCGCTGCTGTAGGCGGGCTGGCCGCAGCAGCTCTGCCCGCGCGGATAGTGCACCAGCAAGCCTTCCCGTTCCAGCAGGCGCACCGCGTCGAGCCCCGCCTGCGGCACGAACAGGTCGACCAGGCAGGTGGCGAACAGGTACACCTGGAGCGGTGCGGGCGGATAGTGGCGTGGTGCGCGGCTTGCTACGTGACGCGGCTGGCGCGGGTCTGGCTGCGGGTCTGGCTGCATGAGTGTGTCTCCCGGCGCTCTGTGTGTTGCTGCGGCGCCGCTGTGTGTTGTTAAGAATGACCGGTTCACGCATAATTCCAGCTTCCGCAAGCCACTTCAAATTGCTCGGACCACTTTAAAACAACACCGGAAGACATCGATGGCGACAGGCATGCAAACACGGGGCAGGGTCGAGATGGTGATGCGCAGGCTGGAGACGGCCCTGCTGGACGGCAGCTTGCCGGCGGGCGCGCAATTGCCGGCCGAACGCCTGCTGGCGCTGCAATATGGAGTCTCGCGCAACACCGTGCGCGAAGCGGTGCAGCGGCTGGCGGCGCGCGGCCTCGTGCGCAGCCGGCGCGGCGCCGGTGTGTTCGTGACGGATCAATTGCGCACCGGCATGGCGTCGCCGTGGAGCCAGTTGGTGGCCGACCACCCCGCCCTGCGCGACGACATCCTGGAATTTCGTCGCGTGCTGGAAGGGGCGACGGCCTATTTCGCGGCGCAGCGGGCCAACGGCGACGAGCGCGCGCAGATCATGGCGCTGCTGGCCGAACTGGAGCAGGCACGCGCCAGCGACGACAAGCACGGCGAGGCGCAGGCCGACGCGCGCCTGCATGAAGTCATCGCGCAGGCGTCGCACAACACCATGTTCTTGCACTTGCACACCAGCATCATCGGCATGCTGCGCGAACACATCACCATCAACGGCACGGGCTTGCGCCAGCAGGACGAGGCCACCTCGCTGCAGCTGCTGTCACAGCACCGCACGCTGTGCGAGGCCATCTGCTCCAGCCAGCCCGAGGAGGCGCGCACGGCCATGCAAAGCCACATCGATTTCGTGCGCACGCGCGTCACCAGCGATGACGACTGACGCCACTGGTAGGACCACAGTCCATGGCCACAGCGGCGGCGAAAGCTGCTAACATCGCGCGCCGCCATTGACTTCCTCCTGCCATGACCGTCCTCGTCCACACCCACCCGCTGGTGCTTCAGCTGGAAAACGACTTGCTGCCCCTGTTCCGCGCCGCCCTGCCCGCACTCGCGGCCGCCGCGCCAAGGGCGCTCGCCTCCGTATTCGCGTTTTCCAGCGGCACGGCCAGCGTCTTCCACGATTATCATTTCGGCATTTCCTGCCTGCTCGAGGACGTGCCCGACGATGCCCCGGAGGAAGTCGCCCTGCTGGTCAGCGTCACGGGACTCGAGTCGGGCGCCCGGCTCAGCGCACAGGTCGTCTGGGGCCAGCCTTCGGGCCAGGTGGAAACGCAGGCCGACCTGCCGGCGGGCGACCTGTCTGCCTTGCACGCGGCCCTGCCCGGCTTGCTGGCCAGCCTGCAGGAGGCAGCCAGCCGTGGCGGGCCGCGAATGTAACAAGCGCATGTAACAAGCGCATGTAACAAGCGCATGAAAAAGTGCCGGGAAACAACAACTTACGTTTTCCGTAGCGCAACTTTGTTGACTTCCACTAGTCCCACCCCCTATCCTTTCAGTTAAGTTTGGCGAGAATATCTGCCCGTTCATGCGAGCCTGCAGGCAGGGTCCGCCTTGCCTCCACAAAAGTCCATTCCGCATTTTTATTGCAACCATCAGGGCAACGTGCCTGGACGGCCGCTGCCAGCAAATACGGAGCTGACTGCCATGCCATCGCATCACCATTTTCCTGGAACATCCTTGCTCGGCTGCCTCTTCCTGCTGGCCGCCCTGCCCGTGCAGGCGCAAAGCACGGACAGCCCTGCCGCCACCTTCAGCGCCAATGTCAGCCTCACTTCCCAATACATTTCGCGCGGCTTTCGCCAGACCTGGGGCAAGCCGGCGCTGCAGGCGGGGGCCGACTACGCGCACCCGAGCGGCTGGTCGCTCGGCACCTGGGCTTCCACCGTCAGCGACCGCTACATTCAAGACGCCACGGTCGAATGGGATCTGTACGGCGGCTACAGCGGCACGGTGGGCGAACTGGGCTACAGCGTGCTCGCGTATTACTACAAGTATCCGGGCGCCGTCTACCGCGCCACAGGCGTCAAGTATGACTATGGCGAACTGTCGCTGGGCCTCAGCTACAAGATGCTGTACGCCAAGTACAACCATACCGTCACGCCGGACTTCTTCGGCATCACGCATGCGCGCGGCACGGGCTACCTGGACGTGGGCGCGAATGTCGACCTGGGCAATGCCTGGACCTTGAACCTGCACGCCGGCAATGGCCGGGTGGCGGGCACGGGCAATGCCATCTGGAACTGGCGTGACGCCAAGGTGGGCGTCACCAGGGCCTTCGACGGCGGCTGGAGCGCCAGCGCGGCCGTGACGCGCGCCTGGGGCGCCACCGACGCCTACGACCATTACACGCTGGGCATCCCGAATGCGGCCGGCCAGTTCGACACGTCGAACCCGGCCGCGGCCACACTGGTCGTGGCCATCAGCAAGACGTTCTAGGCGCGCCACCCGCGACGCCCATGGCACCGATACCCCTCCCCATCAAGGAACAGCATCATGCAACTCTCACTGAACAGTAAAATCTGCGTCGCCGCCACCGCGCTCGCCGTCCTCAGCCTCGGCGTCACGGCGGCGGTGATCGGCTACAAGAGCAGCGCCAGCGCGGAAGCGGCCGCGCTGGACCTGGCGCGCACGTCGGCGCGCGAAGTGGCCGGCGCGCTGCAGGCGCGCATCGCCAGCAACCTGTCCAGCGTTTCCAGCCTGGCCGGCGCCATGCGCGGCACCAAGAGCGCCAGCCTGCCCCTGCAGCGCGAGCAGATCAATGAAATGACCAAGGCCACCCTGACCAGCTCGGAAGACTTGCTGGGCGCGGCCGTGACGTGGGAGCCGAACGCGCTCGACGGCAAGGATGCGGATTTCGCCAACCAGAAGCCGTACTACGACGCCAGCGGCCGCTTCATGCCCTACTGGACGCGGGGCGCCGGCGGCAAACTGCAAGTCGAACCCATCGTCTTCGACCCGAAACCGGGCGCCAACGACTGGTATGACGTGCCCAAGCGCACGGGCAAGACTTACTTTACGGAACCTTACATCTACCCCGTCGACGGCAAGAATGTACTGATGGCCTCGCTGGTGGCCCCCATCATGATCGACGGCGGCTTCAAGGGCGTGGCCAGCGCCGACTTCATGCTCACGCGCCTGGCGAAAATCCTGGCCGACCTGAAAGTGATCGAGGGCGGCAAGCTGGCCCTGATCTCGAACGGCGGCCTGTACGCGAGCCATCCCGTGCCTGAGCGTCTGGGCAAGAAGGCCGACGACGTGCCTGCGGCCGGCCTGGAAAAAGTGCGCCAGGGCCAGCCGTACGAATATGAAGACGGCCAGGGCTACATCCATTTGCTGCAGCCGCTGCAGATCCACCCCGATATCGCCCCCTGGAGCGTGGAACTGAACTTCCCGAAAAGCGTGGCCATCGCCTCGGCGCGCGACCTGATGATCTATACCCTGATCGTCGCCCTGCTGTGCGCGGCGGCCACGGCCGGTATTTTGATCCTCGTCGTCAACCAGCTGACGCGCCCCCTGCGCACCCTGGGCCGCACCATGACGGACCTGTCGAGCGGCGACGCCGACCTGCGCGTCAAGCTGGAAGTCAAGGGGACCGACGAGCTGGCCGTCATCGGCAAGGGTTTCAACGCCTTTGTGGAAAAAATCCACGCCGTGCTGCTGCAAGTGCAAGCCAGCGCCGACAACGTGGCCCGCGCCAGCGCGGAAATTGCGCAAGGCAATAACGACCTGTCGGCCCGCACGGAGCAGCAAGCCAGTTCGCTCGAAGAAACGGCCGCTTCGGTGGAAGAACTGACGGGCACCGTCAAGGAAAACGCCGACCATGCGCGCCAGGCGAATCAACTGGCCGCTTCCGCATCGAGCGTGGCGCAGAAGAGCGGTGAGGTGGTCGGCAAGGTCATCGAAACGATGACCTCGATCAACGACTCGTCGAACAAGATCGTCGACATCATCAGCGTGATCGACGGCATCGCCTTCCAGACGAATATCCTGGCCCTGAATGCGGCCGTGGAAGCGGCGCGCGCGGGCGAACAGGGCCGCGGTTTCGCCGTCGTCGCCACGGAAGTACGCAATCTGGCGCAACGCTCGGCGGCGGCGGCCAAGGAAATCAAGCTGCTGATCGACGATTCGGTGGGCAAGGTCGCGGCCGGCAGCAAGCTCGTCGATGAAGCGGGCGCCACCATGGAACAGGTGGTCGACAGCGTGCGCAAGGTGACCGCCATCATGGCCGACATCAGCGTCGCCACCAACGAACAAAGCGACGGCATCGCCCAGGTCAACCAGGCGCTGGCGCAGATGGATGGTGTGACGCAGCAGAACGCGGCCCTGGTCGAGGAAGCGGCGGCGGCCGCCGAAAGCCTGCAAGACCAGGCCAGCCATCTGGCCGAGGTGGTCAGCGTGTTCAAGCTGGGCGAGCAGGTGCGCCAGACGGCGCCGACAGCAACGCCGGCGGCAGCCGTGGCAACGCCGCGCGCCGCGCCGCAAAAGACAGCGCCACCCGCCAAGCGCCTGGCCGTTGCCAAGCCGCAAGCGGCACAGCACGCGCCGGCCAAGGCACCGGCAGGAGATGATTGGGAAGAGTTTTAAGCCTGCCTTGCCTGGTCATTGCAAGCTATCCTTGATGTAAATCAAGTGGCAAATACATTCGGTGAGAATTGCCCCTGAGCCATCCTTTTATACTGTTGCCGCGTCTACGGCACGCATGTTTGCCGGAATAAAAGGATGGGCATGAAAAAAATCGTAGCAGTACTCCTGACATCAAGCACCGCACTGCTGACTGGCTGCGGCGGTGGCGGCGGCGGCAGCAGCAGTGATGCAGGCAATGTCAATGCCGGCTCGACGCTGGCGCCCTACATCGGCACCTGGCAAGCGCCATGCGACGAGCATGAACGCCAGACCATGGTCGTCGCAGCCAAAGCCGACGGCAGCGGCGCGATGGAACTGACCTCCACCACCGAAACCTATCTCAAGACCGGCTGCAGCGGCACCTTGCTGGGCACGGAAACCATGACCGCGAAAATCACGGCGACACCGGATGGCGTGGCTGACGTTCTCGTCAAACTGACGGAGAATGGGGCCGCGAGCAACGTGCGCATCGACAAGCTGAACCTGTCCATCCCCGCCTATAGCTTCAACGTCACGGGGCCCGGCGTGCAATACGTGAAGAAAGATGGCAAACAGCAATGGTGCATCGAATATGAAGGCGGCTCCACTTGCCTGCTCGACGAAGGCACACTCCCGGCGCAAACCATCAAAGGCGGCATCCTTTTGCGCGACAACAATCTCTACACCTTCTCGCATAACGGCAGCAGTTATGCGCCAGACATGCTGTACGTAAAAAAATAAGCACGTGACTTGCTGCGGGGTCCATGGCCCTGCAGCTTCATGGCATCGAGCCCGTCAGCGAGGGTAGGTGTAGAATCGGACAGACATTGCAAAAACAGAAAGCTATCCTATTAAAAAAGGAGCTTGCCATGTCGCCCAACGCTTTCTCCCTGCCGTCCGCCGTCGCGCTGGCCACCCTGCTGCAGCCTCAGGACAGCGCTTTTCTCCCCATCGAAGGCTTGCGGCGCCTGCGCGATGCGGGACTGGACCAGCTGCCCCTGCCCGGCCACGGCGCTACCCTGCAGCGCTGGCAAATGCTGGCCGCCATCGCCGCCATCGACCTGTCCCTGCTCAAACTGTATGAAAGCCATACGGATGCGCTCGCCATCCTGGCGGAAATCGGCGCTCCCGGCGTGCCGGCCGGCAGTAGCTGGGGCGTCTGGTGCGCGGACTTGCCGGGCGCGCGCCTGCGGTTGCGGCCGATGGCCGATGGCCGCCATGTGCTCGACGGGCGCAAGGCCTGGTGTTCCGGCGCGTATGGCCTCAGCCATGCCTTGATCAGCTGCTGGAACGAGGATCACCAGGCTTGCCTGGCCTCGGTGGCCCTGTCGCAACCTGGCGTGCACGTCACGGACGAAGGCTGGCAAGCCGTCGGCATGCGCGCCTGCGCCAGCGTCGACGTGACCTTTTCCGCCGCGCGCGCCTTTCCCGTCGGCGCGCCAGGCGCCTACCTGGAGCGGCCCGGCTTCTGGCATGGCAGCGCCGGCATCGCGGCCGCCTGGTATGGCGCGGCCTGCGCCATCGCCAGCCACCTGCATGCGCGCGCGCAGCACGCCGCGCCAGATCCCGTGCGTCTGGCGCAGCTGGGCCAGATCGACTGCAGCCTGCGTGCGGCCGGCGCCCTGCTGCGCGAAGGCGCCGCCGAGATCGACCGGCACCCGCAAAGCGATGCGATGGCCCTGGCGCTGCGCCTGCGCCTGGCCGTGGAAGACGCCACCACCCTGGTGCTGCACTTGGCCACGCGCGCGCTGGGCGCCGGCCCCCTGTGCCGCGATGCCCATTTCGCGCGCCTGGCGGCCGACCTGCCCGTCTTCCTGCGCCAGAGCCATGCCGAACGCGATCAGGCCGTGCTGGGCGGCATCGTCGCCGGCGCGGAAGAACATCCATGGATGCTGTGACGCGCGCGGGCAAAAAAGTCGCCGAACCGGATTGCTTCCGGGCCGGCGACCAGAGCGAATTTGACTACGTGATGACTTGAGCGGCATGGCGATACCAAACAGCGCCGGCTGGGTACGCCCGCTATCGATGCTCAAATTGCGGTAGAAGGCCAGCGTGATGGTCAAGCCGTTCGAGCGCAGCAGTTTGACGCCCAGCCCCGCCGCCCGGTTGCCCGTCTGCTGCGGCACCGTGCGGATCACGTACACGGGGCCGTCCGCCGCCAGGCCGGCATACGCCAGGCGCACATCGCCGGCGGCCGGGAACTGGCGGCGGTATTCGAGCCGAGCGCGCCGATGCGCGAACACACACGCCGTTGGTGCGGAAACCGGCATCATGCTGGCGCAAGGCCGCCTGGCGCATGTCCAGCAAGCCACGCCACCTTAGCAGCTTTACCGCATCGCCTCCAGCAAGCCCGGCGCAAACTCGGCGCCATGCTTGACCTGCGCGGTGGACGCCTTCAGGGTGGCGCCGATCGGCTCGGCGCGGCCCGCCAGGCATTGCCCCAGGAAGTTTTCCGTCACGGCATTAAAGGCGATGTTGTTGACGGGCCGCGCAAAGCCATGGCCCTCATCGGGGAACAGCACATAGGTGACGGGAATATTCTTCGCCGCCATGGCCGCCACGATCTGGTCCGATTCAGCCATGTTGACTCTCGGGTCGTTGGCGCCCTGGCCGATCAGCAGCGGGCGCTGGATATTCTGCGCAAAGTTCAGCGGCGAGCGCTCCTTGAGCAGCGCCCTGCCCTCTTCCGTAGTCGGGTCGCCCATGCGCTTGTAGAACTGCTGCTTGCCCGCTTCCCAGTAAGGTGGGATGGTTTGCAGCAAGGTAAACAGGTTCGACGGGCCGACGATGTCGACGCCGCAGGCAAACGTCGTCGGCGTGAACGCCATGCCGGCCAGGGTGGCGTAGCCGCCGTAGGAGCCGCCCATGATGGCCACCTTGTCGGCGCTCGTCACGCCGCTTTTCACCGCCCATTGCACCGCATCGAGCAAGTCGTCATGCATCTTGCGGCCCCACTGCAAGTCGCCGGCCGAAATGAACTGCTTGCCGAAGCCCGTCGAGCCCCGGAAGTTCACCGACAGCACGGCATAGCCGCGGTTGGCCAGCCACTGGTGGTAACCGTTGTAGCCATAGGTGTCGCGCGCCCACGGGCCGCCGTGCACCAGCAGCACCATCGGCACCGCCTGCGTGGCCTTGCCGCCGGCGCCCGCCTTCGACGCCTGCGGCAGGGTCAGGTAAGACACGAGGTTCAGACCGTCGCGCGCCTTGATTTGCTGCGGATACATGGGCACCAGCGGCGCGCCTTCCAGTTCCGGACGCGTCACGTACAGCCGCGTGAGCTTTTTGGTCTTGCGCTCGTACAGCCAGCTCGATGGGGGCGCCGTGACGGCATCGACACTCACCAGCCATTTATCGTCGGCATCGGTGCGCGAGGTCACCGTGAACTGGCCCTGGGTATTTTTCTTCAGGAACTCCAGGTCGGCTTTCAGGTCGTCCGCCAGCGGTAAATACTCCTGCTGCAGGTAATTGACCGTATAGGCCTGCACCCGGCCCGTGCGCGTGTCGTACAGCGCATCGGCGATGTCGGCGCGCGGATCTTGCGCCATGACCGTGGTCTTGCCGCTGGCCACGTCCTGCGCCAGCAGCGCCGAGGTATTGCGGCCGCGCGAATCGGTCCAGTACAAGGTCTTGCCGTCGACCGTAAACGCCAGCGGCGCCGTCGTCTGCGAGTCTTCCAGACCGACTTCGGTCAGCGGCGTGCTCTCGACCTTGCCGTCCGTCAGGCGAAAATACTGCATGCCGCCATCGGCACGCGCCTTGCTGGCCATACGCAGATTGAGCAATTCATCGGCCAGGTAGCCGCCATAGCCATCGTTCTGCTGCACCAGGGTCAGCTTGCCGCTGGCCAGGTCCAGGCTGTACACGTCGTGCCAGCGCGCATCGCGGTTATTGATGCCGACGAGGATGCGGTCCTTGACCTTGCTGCTGATCTGGACGATGCGCACGCGCGTCTTCTCGAACGGCGTGTAATTGACCTGCTTGCCGGTCGCCACGTTCACGCCGTACAGCAGGAAATTCTCGTCGCCGCCCTTGTCCTGGATGAACAGCAGGGTTGTCGAATCGGGCGACCAGAAGCTGCTGCGGATGGGCCGCACCTTTTCTTCCGTCAGCGGCCGCGCCTGCGCCAGATCGCCGGCCGGCGCCACCCACACATTGAGCACGCCATCGCGCGGCGCGATCCACGACAGCCACCGTCCATCGGGGCTGAGCTTGCCACCGGACTTGCTGGGATTGCCGAACAGCTTGGTGCGTTCGATCAGCGGCGTTTCCTTGACAGGGGCTTGGGCATGCGCCGGCAGGGCGCTGGCGAACAACAGGGCAGGCAGGACATAGCGAATCATGGACACCTCATGGTTGTGGGATGAAGGAAAACATAATCATGGTGCATGTGCTCGCAAATCATAGGTCAAAGCCGTACTGCCAGGTTGATGACAGCGACAGGGGACGAAAATCGGGGCACAGGATGGTGGAAAGGAGGGATGAACTGCATAGCAGATGATGCATGCCCGCATGGCGACGGCGGACAGAAAAGAAAAAGGCCAATCCGGTGGCGCAATCGGTGCGGGTCTGCAACCAGGAACGACCGCATACGGCCCTGAAGTGCAAAACGCCCGATACAGTGCATCGGGCGTTTCCAGTAATAAGTACTGTCAATCTATTTTAGGACTGGGCATTTTCATCATACCAAACATACTGAAGTGACGATTAATGGGAAAATTTTCGGCTGACGTAAGCCCAATATGGAAAATTCGGATGTGGCTTGCGTTCAACCGTGCAGCACTGGGGCAGCGGTCGCCCCGTGCTGCGGCAGTTCCACGCGAACTTTTAAAGCGATAACGAGAGCGGCGAACAGCATCACAACGCCAGCAATAATGAAAACGCCTGTCACTCCACCAAAGCCGAACATAATGCCACCCAATGCAGCGCCGGCAGCTATTGAAGATTGCACCGCAGCGACGACCATGCCGCCTGCTGTCTCCGCTTGATCCGGGACAGCACGGGCTACCCAGTTGGACCAGGCGACAGGTACGCCGCCGAACGCCAGGCCCCACAGAGCGACCAAAAACATCAGACCTGTTCCTTGGATTGGCAGCAGGATCATGCCGAATGCCGCCAAGCCCACCAGCGCAGGCATGAGCACTAAAGTGGCACGCAGGCTACGCTCCATTAGCCAGCCGGCCAGCAGCGTGCCAACGAAGTTGGCGACACCAAAACCCAGGAGCATCAGAGACAAACCATTTACATCTATATGGACAACGCTTTCAAGAGCGGGGCGAATATAGGTGAACAATGCATATTGCCCGGTATGGGCCAGTACGCAGCCCAACATCCCGATCCCGATCCCCGGGCGACGGAGCAATCGCAGTACCGATGTGGTGCGCGTCATCGTGCGCGGCGCCATACGGGGCAGCGTGAACAATTGAAACAAAAGTGTTAGCCCTCCGACAGCCGCGGCTGCTATAAATGCACTGCGCCAGCCATATATCCCCCCTAAGTAGCTGCCCAACGGTACGGAAACGACCGTCCCGATGGCGATGCCGCTGAATATGATGGATAGCGCTCGCGGCACCAGCTTTGCCGGCACCAGACGCATGGCCACGGCTGCCGCCATGCTCCAGAAGCCTCCTAACGCGACACCCAGAAGAATGCGCATCACCAACAATACTGTCAAGCTTGAGGACAACGCCACCAGCAAGTTGGAGGCGATCATCAGCACCGTGAAAGCCAACAAGACGACACGCCGGTCAAAATTACGCGTTAGAACTGGCACCAACAGCCCGGCGAACATGGCCACTACGGCCGTCACCGTCACTGCCTGACCAGCGAGTGCCTCCGATACGCCAAGATCGAAGGCCATCGGGGTCAGTAGACTGGCTGGCAGGTACTCCGCCGTCAGTAAACCGAAAACGCCCATGGCCAGTGAAAACACTGCCATCCATGCTGCTGTCGCTGGCTCTAGAACAGACACATCGTTCGCGTTGGGCGTTTGCTCGGTAGCAAAAACATCGTTGTTCATCTCTGAAATCCCTAAAACAATCGGAGTCGAAAGTCTAGAGGTAAAATCCAGGATGATCTATGATGGCAAGTCCGGATGTTTTGATCGAAACACCTAAAATGAGCAAGCAAAATCAAATTTTTCCATTATCTAATCTCGTCAGTGAACTATTGACAGGCATGCGCCTGCGTGGAGTCCAGTACCGGCGTATTCAGACCGGTCCAGCTTTCGGCATAGGCTTTGAAGACAAGCCAGGCCACGCCTACTTCCACTTCCTCGCTGTTGGCACTGCTTTCCTGTGTACCGATGATGGTGAGTTGCATAAGCTGTCCGCCGGTAGCGCGGTGTTCATGCCTCACGGCAGGAGACATCAGCTTCTATCGGATACGGGTATTGCATTTCAGGACATCGAAAAGTTCGATACCGCGCCCCTGGGTGAATCCGTTAGCGGAGTAGACACATGTCCCAGTACGCACCCCGTGCCCAGTGCAGTTATTTTTTACGGCTGCATGGAATTCGATCTCGGCGGGATGCAAGGGATCGGCAAGCTGATGCCAACTGTCATGGTGGCTGACACGCAAGCGCAAGGCTATCCCGGGTTGCTGCCTGTTCTTGATTCAATGAAGCGTGAAATCTGTGCCGGCCGTATTGGCTTTGCAGGCATTCTGGCTCGCCTGGCGGAGGTCGCGGCAGCAATGATCGTGCGCGGCTGGATTGAATGCGGTTGTGAAAACGCTTCCGGTCTCCTCGCCGCCTTGCGTGATCCGCGCCTTGCTCGTGCCATATTGGCGCTGCACCGCCAGCCTGGTCGAGAATGGACAGTTGCGCAGTTGGCTGCGGAGTGCCATATCTCTCGCTCTGTTTTCGCACGACGCTTTGAAACCACCATCGGAGTGCCGCCCCTGCGCTATGCCACGGAATTGAGAATGCGCCTTGCGAGACAATTGCTCACTCACGAAAGAGTGTCCATCGACGTCGTCGCCCGACGCCTTGGCTATACATCGCAAGCCGCGTTCAGTCGTGCTTTTAAGCGCGTCATCGGCAAGCCGCCGGGTGCCTGTCGGCAAATGCTTTGAGGAGAATAGCTGAGGGAAGCGCTGATCAATCCATTTTTCAGCGACATTGGCGCGCGAAGTGGCCGGACAGCACGTCGATCAAGCGCATTTCTGGACTGGACGATTTGACCAGGATCATCGCGCAACAGAATGCTTATGTCGAGCCCCATAACCGCACGGTGCGTTACGACTGGTTGGCCCATTATTTGTTTGAAACGCTCGAGGATATCCAGGATTTTGCAACCCGCTGGCTGTGGACTTGCAATCACGACCGGCCGAACATGGCACTTGGCGCCATCACGCCAAAACAGAAGCTTGCCATGGCCGCTTAAGCTCTACTTTTAACGCGCTCAAAAAATAGGGGGGTTACCATCCATGCCTGCGAAGGGAAATGGCCGAATAGACGGCACACCTCTTCGGGAATGAGGTCGTCGCCAAATAATCGTAGCGACGCTTCACATCTGTTGATGAAGCCCATCTGTCTCCCTGTTCACGACTGACCGCTTGTGGCCGGAGGCTGCTTAAAAGGCGTCACCTAAGCATAGCGGACGCGCAGCGTCTCACTTTACAAGCGCTCGTCGTTAGAACCATGGATCGAAGTACTCGGGAGCAGAAGCCTTGCCTCCCTAATTGGCGCACCAAACCGTAACACGGCGCCTGACGTTGACAGCACCAACACCAAGCCGCCCTTGATTGTTATTTGATCAAATGGATTGGATTGATCCGAAACAAACGTCCAAACAGGTTCATGATTTTGCAGCGATTCCAAAACGACTACGCCGATCGAGCCGTGTTCCGCAGCCTCTCCGCACTTAACTATGTACTGTCCGCCATACAACTCTTCTTGCGCCAGAATCGCGACATTGAGCCAACCGCCAAGTTCCTGTTTTTCACGTACTCTGGCCATTCTGGTTGCGTGCACGTCGTAGAGATCACCATTGCTGCACAGGAGGCCATTGCAGCTTCGCACCTCCTGGTTCTTCCACTTTGTTGCCATCACTGTCATTGATTCCATAATTAGAAATGGGCAACTGCATGCCCTGAATTAAACAATCGCTATTCTATCGAGCGGCTGCTCTTGCAGTAGTTAGCGTCGCTGAAAGTAGCCCGGGGAAATTCGACGCAAAATCGACTTGCGTTCAGAATCGTTGAAGACGATTGTGTTCTTGCCCGTAAAGGCAGGCAAGCAGCAGCGCATGCCTGTTCAACGGACATCGGCATGCTGCAACGAAAATCATACGTCACGTAAACGGAAAAACCCAGCACCGACATTATACAAACGTATAATATACAGTACTGGGTTTTTATACAGCTTGCGCTGTAACTCCTTGAATCTAATGGTCGGGGCGAGAAGATTCGAACTTCCGACCCCATGCACCCCATGCATGTACGCTACCAGGCTGCGCTACGCCCCGACGAGGTGGGAATTATAGCAGACGCTTTTAGGTTTTTGCCATGCTTTTGCGCGCGATTCATGTCGATCTGCGCAAACTTTTTTGCATGGGCAGCTCAAGCGCACTATTCGCTCAGCAGCAGCGCCGTCAGGACGATGCGAAAGCCCGCGATCAGCGGTTCGACCTTCACGTCCGGATGGTGAATGAAGCGCACGGGTAAGCCCTGATACAGCGCCACCAGGGCATCGAGGCGCCCCTGCAGCATTTCCTCGTCCGCCGGCAAGCCGCGCTTGATGCGCGCGTCGCGGATGATGGAGAGAAATAACTGGCGCGAACGCCGGTCCGAGCATTGCAGCATTTCCGCGATCGCCGGATTGCGCGACGCTTCGGCAAAGATTTCCAGGGGCATCATCCACGTGGTCGGATCCAGCGCTTCGAGCACATGCTCGCCCGCATTGTCGATCACGGCCTGCAGCGGGTCTTCGCGCTGCGCCAGGTCCTGCATCAGGTTCGACACCCGCTCCGTATTCTGCATGACGAAGGCGGCGATGATCGCATCCTTGCTGTCAAAATAATTATAGATGTGGCCCGCGCTCATGCCGGCCGCCTTGGATATCTCGGCCATGCTGGCGCCGTGGAAACCGCGGCGGCTGAAGCAGCTTTCGGCCGCATCGAGCACCTGCTTGCGCCGCGTGTTGGCGCGCTCGGGGTCCGGATGCTTCTTTTCAACTTGGTTCATGACTTTTCCAGTAGCGCGCCGGCCCTGCCCTTGCGGGCAAGGCCGGCGTCGGCGTCCCCGTGATTATTGGGCGCCGCCAGCCGCCGCGACGGCTGTCTGCTCAGGCTGCCAACCGCCGCCCAGCACCTTGTACAAGGTGACCAGGTTGGTCGATTTGGCCAGGCGCGCCGTGATCAGGCTTTGCTGCGCCGTGTACAGCGCGCGCTGGGCCACCAGCGCGTTCAGGTAGGACTCGGCGCCCTGCTTGTAGCGCGCATCGTGGATGGTATAGCTCTTCGTCGACGCCTCGACCAGCGAGACCTGCGATTGCAGGCGCTCGTCGATGGTGCCGCGCTGGGCCAGCGCATCGGACACTTCGCGGAAGGCGACCTGGATCGCCTTTTCGTATTGCGCCACGGAGATTTCACGCTGTACCTTGGCGATATCGAGGTTGGCGCGGTTCACGCCGCCATCGAAGATCGGCAAGCTGATCTGCGGCAAGAAACTCCACGTGCCGCTGCCCGCCTTGAACAGGCCCGACAGGTTGTCGCTGACCGAACCGGCCGTGGCCGTCAGCGAAATGCGCGGGAAGAAAGCCGCGCGCGCCGCGCCGATGTTGGCGTTGGCGGCGCGCAAGGTGCGCTCCGCCGCCAGCACGTCGGGACGGCGTTGCAGCACGTCCGACGGCACGCCGGACGGAATGTCCGTCAGCGCCGTCACGGTGCCGAACTCGGCCGGCGGCAACAGGTCGGCCGGCACGGGGCCGCCCACCAGCAAGACCAGCGCGTTCTGGTCCAGCGCCACCTGGCTCGTGTAGACAGCCACGTCGGAACGGGCCGACTCGACGCTGGTCTGGGCATCGTACTTGTCCAGGCCCGAGGTGGCGCCCGCGCTGAAGCGGCGCACGGCCAGGTCATACGACGACTGCTGGCTCTTCAGGGTGTCCTGCGCCACGCGCAGACGCTGCTGGTCGGCCACCAGGTTCAGATAGGTGCTGGCCACTTCGGCCACCAGGCTGATCTGTTGTGCACGGCGTGCTTCTTCCGTGCCCAGGTACTGTTCCAGCGCGCTGTCGGACAGGCTGCGCACGCGGCCGAAGAAGTCCAGCTCGTAGGCCGACACGCCCAGGTTCGCCGTGTACTGGCGGTTGATGGACGCTTCGCCCGTCGGGCTGGCATTTTTCGAAATGCGCGTGGCCGACTGGCCGCCCGATGCCGACAGGGTCGGGATCAGGGCGGCGCGTTCGATGCCGTAGGTGGCGCGCGCCTTCTCGATGTTCAGGATCGAGACGCGCAGGTCGCGGTTGTTGGCCAGCGCCAGTTCCAGTACCTGGCGCAGGCGCGCATCGGCAAAGAACTCGCGCCAGGCGACGTCCGCCACCGGCTTGGCGTCGGCGGCGGCCGTGTCGGCCTTGTAGGAAGGGCCCGTCGGCCACGCCGTCGGCGCCGGCGCTGCCGGACGCTCGTACGTGGGAGCCAGGCTGCAACCGGCCAGCAAGGCCAGCGCCGCCATGGAGAGTAGTGATTTTTTCATATTAATGTGCATCCTTGGAAAGCGTGACGGCTGGCGAGCCAGGCGTCGCCGGCGTGGCGGGCGCGTCCGGCTTCGAGAAGAAGCCGCGCACCAGCACGAAGAACACCGGCACGAAGAAGATACCGAGGAACGTGGCCGTCAACATACCGCCCAGCACGCCGATACCGATGGCGTTCTGGCTGCCGGAACCGGCGCCGCTGGAAATGGCCAGCGGCAGCACGCCCAGGCCGAAGGCAATCGAGGTCATCAGAATCGGACGCAGACGCAGACGCACCGCGTGCAAGGTCGCGTCCAGCAGCGACATGCCCGATTCCTGCATTTCCTTGGCAAATTCCACGATCAGAATCGCGTTCTTCGCCGACAGACCCACCACCGTGAGCAAGCCCACCTGGAAGTACACGTCGTTCGACAGGCCGAACAGCCAGGTGCCGAGCACGGCGCCGATCACGCCCAGCGGCACGACCAGCAGCACCGAGAACGGAATCGACCAGCTTTCATACAGCGCAGCCAGGCACAGGAAGACGATCAGCAGCGACAACGCGTACAGCTGCGGCGTCTGCGAACCGGATTCGCGCTCTTCCAGCGACACGCCGGTCCAGCTGAAGCCGATGCCAGGCGGCAGCTTGGCCACCATCTCTTCCATCGCGTTCATGGCGGCGCCCGTGCTCTGGCCCGGTGCCGGCGTACCGAGGATCTCTACCGACGGCAAGCCGTTGTAGCGTTCCAGGCGTGGCGACGCGTAAATCCACTTGCCGGTGGCAAAGGCGGAGAACGGCACCATCTGGCCAGCCGTGTTGCGCACGAACCACTTGTTCAAGTCTTCCGGCAGCATGCGCGATTCGGCATTACCTTGCATGAACACTTTCTTCACGCGGCCACGGTCGAGGAAGTCGTTCACATACGAGCTACCCCAGCCCACGCTCAGCACGCGGTTGATTTCCGAGATCTGCAAGCCCAGCGCGGTGGCTTTCTGCTGGTCGATGTCGATCTTGTATTGCGGCGTATCTTCCTGGCCGTTCGGGCGCACGCCCACCATGGCCGGGTTTTGCGACGCCATGCCCAGCAACTGGTTACGCGCCGCCATCAGGGCGTCATGGCCGACACCGCCGATATCCTGCAGCTGCATGTCGAAACCGGTGGCGTTACCCAGTTCCAGCACGGCAGGCGGGGCGAACGTAAACACCATCGCATCCTTGATCTGCAACAACTTGCCCATGGCGCGACCGGCCACGGCCGGCGCTTTTTGCGCCACGTCCTTGCGCAGCGACCAGTCTTTCAGGCGCACGAAGGCGATACCCGTATTCTGGCCGTTACCGCCGAAGCTGAAACCGGCGACGGCAAACACGGAAGCGACGTTGTCTTTCTCGCTGTTCATGAAGTGGTCTTCGACCTGTTCGATCACTTTCAGGGTGCGCTCTTGCGTGGCGCCCGTCGGCAATTGAATCTGCGTAAACAGGATGCCCTGGTCTTCTTCCGGCAGGAAGGAGGTCGGCAGGCGCATGAAGATGAACACCAGGCCAGCCAGCAGCAGCACGTACAGCAGCATCGAGCGGAAACGGTGCGTGATCATGGCGCCGACCCAGCCCTGGTATTTATTGCTGCTGCGGTCGAAGCTGCGGTTGAACCAGCCGAAGAAACCCTTGTTCGTCGCGTGATGGCCCTTCTCTACCGGTTTCAACAGGGTGGCGCACAAGGCTGGCGTAAACACCAGCGCGACGACGACGGACAGCACCATCGACGACACGATCGTGATCGAGAACTGGCGGTAAATCACGCCCGTGGAACCGCCGAAGAAGGCCATCGGCACGAACACGGCGGACAGCACCATGGCGATACCGACCAGCGCGCCCGTGATCTGCGTCATGGACTTGCGCGTCGCTTCCAGCGGCGACAAGCCCTCTTCGCTCATCACGCGCTCGACGTTTTCCACCACCACGATCGCATCGTCGACCAAGAGACCGATGGCCAGCACCATGGCGAACATGGTCAGGGTATTGATCGAATAGCCGAAGGCGTTCAGGATGCCGAAGGTACCGAGCAGCACGACCGGCACGGCCATGGTCGGAATCAGCGTGGCGCGGAAGTTTTGCAGGAACAGATACATCACGAGGAACACCAGGATGACCGCTTCGACCAGGGTCTTGACCACTTCCTCGATCGACAGTTTCACGAACGGGGTGGTGTCGAACGCCACCTGGTAGCTCATGCCTTCAGGGAATTGCTTGCTCAGGTTGCCCAGCATGGCTTTCGCCGCATTGGCCGTATCGAGCGCGTTGGCGCCCGTCGCCAGCTTGATCGCCACGCCGGTGGCCGCATGGCCGTTGTAGCGGGCCACGGTGTTGTAGTTCTCGCGGCCCAGTTCCATGCTGGCCACGTCCTTCAGGTACACCATGGCACCGTTGGTCGTGGTTTTCAGCAAGATGGCGCCGAACTGCTCCACCGTTTGCAAACGGCTTTGCGCCGACACGGTCGCGTTCAGCTGCTGGCCCTTGACGGACGGCGTGCCGCCCAGTTCACCGGCCGACACTTCCGCATTCTGCGCCTGCACGGCCGTGATCACGTCCGCCGGGGTCAGGTTGAAACTTTGCAGCTTGGCCGGGTCGAGCCAGATACGCATGGCGTACTGCGAACCGAACAGGGTCACGTCGCCCACGCCGGCAACACGGCTCAGCGGATCGACGACGTTGGCGGCCACATAGTCGCTCAAGTCGGTCTGGTCCATCTTGCCGTTTTCGGAAATGAAGCCGAACACCATCAGGAAGTTCTTCGTGGCTTTCGACACGACAAGACCCTGTTGCGTGACAGCCGTCGGCAGCAGTGGCGTGGCCAGCTGCAGCTTGTTCTGTACCTGCACCTGGGCGATGTCGGGATTGGTGCCGCTGGTAAACGTCAAGGTGATGCTGATGCCGCCAGTCGCATCGCTCGACGAGGACATGTAGCGCAAGCCGTCGATACCCTTCATCTTTTGTTCGATGACCTGGGTGACCGCATCTTCCACGGTCTTGGCGGAGGCGCCAGGGTAGGAGCCGCTGATCGAAATCGACGGCGGAGCGATGCTCGGGTACTGCGCGATCGGCAGGCTGAGGATCGAAATCACGCCGGCAAGCATGATGACGATCGCGACCACCCAGGCAAAAATCGGGCGGTCAATGAAAAAACGGGCCATTAATATTCTCCTGAATTAGTGGGCGCTGGCAGCCGATGCGGCGGCAGAAGCGGCAGCGGCGGGCGCAGGAGCAGCTTCGGCCTTGGCTGGCACGGCAACGGCTGGCGCGCCTGGCTTGACTTTTTGCAAGCCTTCCACGATCACGCGGTCGCCTGCGGCCAGGCCGGACGTCACCAGCCAGTTGGTGCCGACGGTGCCGCTGGTGGTCAGCACGCGCTGCTCGACCTTGTTTTCCTTGTTCAGGATCATGGCGGTGGCCTGGCCCTTCTGGTTGCGCGTCACGCCCACTTGCGGCACGGTAATGGCTTTCTCATCGACGCCCGTTTCCAGCTGCGCACGCACGTACATACCTGGCAGCAATTCACCTTTCGGGTTCGGGAACAGCGCGCGCAAGATCACGTTGCCGGTGGTCGGATCGACCGTCACGCCGGCAAACTGCAGCTTGCCCGATGCGCCGTACTTGCTGCCGTCCGGCAGAATCAAGTCGACCTTGGCCTGGCCTTCGCCCACTTTCTTCAGCGAGCCGTCGGCCATCTGGCGCTTCAGGCGCAGCAGGTCGGTGCTCGACTGGGTTACGTCGACATAGATCGGGTCGAGTTGCTGCACGGTGGTCAGCGCTTCGGCCTGGCCTGCCGTCACCAGCGCGCCGGCCGTCACGCTCGAACGGCTGGTGCGGCCGCTGATCGGCGCCGTCACGGTGCTGTAGCGCAGGTTGATGTTCGCCGATTCCAGCGCCGCAGTGGCGGACTCGACGTCTGCCTTCGCTTGCTCGAACGCGGCGACGGCATCATCGTACTCTTGACGGCTGACGCCTTCGATGGCCACCAGCTCCTTGTAGCGCGATGCTTTCGGACCGGCCGTCAGCAGGTTGGCCTTGGCTTTCGACAGGGCGGCCTTGGCCGAATTGGCGGCGGCTTGGTAAGTAGCGGAATCGATCTGATACAGGGCGGTGCCCGCTTTCACATCGCTCCCCTCGACGAACAGGCGCTTCTGGATCAAACCGCCCACTTGCGGGCGCACATCGGCGACCTGGTAGGCATTCGTGCGGCCGGGCAATTCGGCGCTCATCGGCAACGCGGCCGGATTAACAGTAAACACGACCACCTGCGGCGCTTGCTGCGCGTGAGGTGCTTCCTGTTTTTTACTGCAGCCGGCCATGATTACAGTGGCGCACAGAACGGCAATAGCGCCGCTCGTACGCGGCGACGTCAGGGAAAAGGTTGGTTGCATCTTGGACTTTCTGAAAAAGAAGCTGGCTAGTGTCGTTAGAAATGACTAAATTTATTAACGCAGATCAAAGAATGAACGATCATTCTAAAATCGTCAAGCAGCGTTACAATTGAAACAAAGTAACCTTTAAGCGTT
Organism: Janthinobacterium sp. BJB304; assembly: GCF_002735765.1. NCBI lineage: Bacteria > Pseudomonadati > Pseudomonadota > Betaproteobacteria > Burkholderiales > Oxalobacteraceae > Janthinobacterium > Janthinobacterium sp. BJB304. Next base: position 149,073 of record NZ_PDZN01000011.1, on the reverse strand, counting down.
TTTAGTTGCTAATGATGCAATTAAATGACGACAACAACAGCAGGCGCACACCAGCAGGATCGATCGGAATACGGGCTGGCGGCGGCAAAACGGCAAAGCGGGAGAGTTGGATTGAGTGAATACTTTAGCAGGGTCAAGATTTCTTTGCTGAACCTGCCAACAAGTGTGCAACACTACCGGCCCCCGCTGGCATGGCGGCGTGATTATTTACCAATGGTATCGAAAAGACATGCCACGGCGGACGCGCTAATATATTGACCACAGCGTGGCGAAGCGAGGACGCGATGACGACAGCACAGGCGCAAGGAACGGCGCAAGACGATGGCGCAGGCGGCTTGGGCGCGCCGCCACTGCTGTCGACGGGCATCCCCGGTCTCGACACCATACTGACGGGCGGCCTGCTGCCCGAGCGCCTGTACCTGCTCGAAGGCGTGCCAGGCACAGGCAAGACCACCCTGGCGCTGCAGTTTCTGGCCGAAGGGGCGCGCAACGGCACGCCCGTGCTGTATATCGCCCTGGCCGAATCGGAAATCGAGCTGCGCGGCGCCGCCCTGTCGCACGGCTGGGACCTGGCCGGCATCGCCATCGAAGAAGTGGCGCCCAGCGACGATATACTCGACCCCGAGCGCCAGTACACGATCTTCCACCCGTCGGAAATCGAACTGGCCTCGACCAACCAGCGCATCCTGGCCGCCATCGAAAAGCACCGCCCGGCCCGCCTCGTGCTCGATTCGCTGTCCGAACTGCAGTTGCTCGCGGAAAACCCTTTGCGCTATCGGCGCCAGGTCGTGGCGTTGAAACAATACCTGGCCAGCCGGCACTGCACCACCGTGCTGATCGACGACCGCTCCGCGCTGGACGACGGCTTGCAAGTGCGTAGCGTGGCCCATTGCGTGATCTCGCTGGAGCTGCAAAACCAGGACTATGGCAATGACCGCCGCCGCGTGCGGGTGGTGAAATACCGGGGCGTGGCGTTTCGCAGCGGCACGCACGACTACAAGATCGCCCGTGACGGCCTGGTCGTCTATCCCCGTCTGGTGGCGGCCGACACACGCCGCGATGGCGGCCATCGGCGCCTGTCGAGCGGCGTGCCCGAACTCGACGCCATGATAGGCGGCGGCCTGGAAGAAGGTATGAGCACGCTCCTTTCCGGCCCCGCCGGCAGCGGCAAGTCCACCCTGGCGGCGCAATTCGTACACGCGGCAACAACGCGCGGCGAACCGTGCGCCATGTTCCTGTTCGAGGAAGCGCGCAGCAAGCTCGTGAACCGGGCCGACAGCGTGGGCATGCGCCTGCAGGAGGCGCTCGACACGGGTTTGCTGAGCGCACAGCAGATCGATCCGGCCGAGATGACACCGGGCGAATTCGCCCAGGCCGTGGTCGACGCGGCGCAGCGGGGCGCCAGGGTGATCGTCATCGATAGCCTGAATGGCTACATGCATGCCGTGCCCGATGAACGCTTCCAGAGCACCTACCTGCATGAACTGCTCAATTACCTGAGCCGGCACGGCGTGGCCACCCTGCTCGTCGGCGTGCAGCAAAACATGCTGGGCACCTCGATGACGACGGCGGCCGACGCCAGCTACCTGGCCGACAGCGTCATCATGCTGCGCTACTACGAAACGGAAGGCGAGGTGCGGCAAGCCATTTCCGTCTTCAAGAAACGCGACAGCGCGCACGAGCGCACCATCCGCCGTTTCGAGATCAGCCCGCAGGGCATCCGCATCGGCCCGGCCCTGGCCGGCTTTCACGGCATCCTGTCGGGCTTGCCCACCATCGGCGGCACGCCTTTCCCTTAGGACTACCATGGAGCAGCGCATCCTGATCTACGCGCCTGCCGGCCAGGATGCCGCCCTGGCCGGCACGGTATTGGCGGGCAGCGCCATCGCCAGCCACGCCTGCCGCTCGCCCGGCGAACTGGCCGAGCAGCTGGCGCTGGGCGCCGGCGGCGTGCTGACGGTGGAAGAGGCGCTGCATGCCGGCGTCTACACCGTGCTCGACGCCTATGCCCGGCAGCAGCCGGACTGGTCCGACTTGCCCATCATCCTGCTGACGCACGCGGGACTCGATTCCCTGCCCGTGCGGCAAGCTATTTCCACCCTGGGCAACCTGACCCTGCTGGAACGCCCCGTGCACATCCTGACCCTGATCACCTCGGCGCACGCCATGCTGCGCGCGCGCCAGCGCCAGTACCAGTTGCGCGAGACGCAGCGGCGCAAGGACGAATTCATTGCCAGCCTCGGCCATGAACTGCGCAATCCGCTGGCGCCCATCAAGTCGTCGGTGGCCCTGCTCAAGCACCTGTTTCCGGCATCGGCGCAGGTCGGCAAGGTGAGCGACGTGATCGAGCGCCAGGTGACGCACCTGACGCGGCTGGTGGACGACTTGCTCGACGTGGCGCGCATCACCAGCGGCAAGGTCCTGCTGCAGCGCAAGGAGTTCGAGTTACAGCAAGTGCTCGAGCATGTCATCGAACTATGCCTGCCTGCGGCCAGCAGCCGGCACATCCGCATCACCGTCGATCTACCGCCGCATGCCGTGACATTGCACGCCGACTATGCCCGGGTGGTGCAGATCTTTGCCAATATCGTCTCGAATGCCGTGAAATTCACGCCGGACGGCGGGCTCATCCACATTACGGCGCGCCTAGCGCAGGGCCAGTTGCAGGTGATGATCGAAGACAATGGCATCGGCATCGACCCGGACGCCATCGCGCGCATCTTTTCCATGTTCGAACAGGGACGCACGGTGGCGGGCCAGATGACCAGCGGCCTGGGCATCGGCCTCAGCCTGGCGCGCCAATTTGCCGAAATGCATGGCGGCAGCATCGAGGCCTACAGCGACGGCCCCGGACGTGGCAGCCGTTTCATCGTCACCTTGCCGGCCAGCGCCGGCGGTGCCCCGCCCGCCACGCCGTCCGCCGCCGGAAGCGGCACGCCCGCCGGCGCGGGCCAGCCCGTGCCAGTGCTGGTGGTGGACGACAACCGCGACGCGGCCGATTCCCTGCAAAGCCTGTTCCAGCTCGAGGGCTATGCCGCCCAGGTCGCGTATGGCGGCGCGCAGGCGCTGGCAGCCGTGGAGATGGCGTGGCCGCAACTGGTGGTGATGGATCTGGGCATGCCGGACATGGATGGCTACGAAGCGGCGCGCCAGATACGCCAGCGTGCGCACGGGCGCGACGTGCTGATGATCGCCCTGACGGGCTGGGGCCAGGGCGAAGCGCGCGCACGCACGGAGCAAGCCGGTTTCGACCATCACCTGACGAAACCCGTGGATTTCGACGCCATCACCGCCCTGCTGCGCGCCCACCTGGCGCGGCAGGAAGGGACGGCTACGCAAACGCCATAGCGCTTATTTCCACTTGCCGCGCAGTTCCTGCACCTTTTGCTGCAACAGTTCCGGCGTGGCGGCCTCGGGCGCCACGGGCATGCCCACGGCCAGCGACAGACGCGAGCGCAAGCCCGCCTTGAAGGCGCGCTCGAACAAATGGCCGTTGCGATGGCTCAACAGATGGCCCCACAAGCCGCGCAGCGCCAGCGGAATCACGGGTACCTTGCTGCGCTCGACGATCTTGGCGATGCCGCCCTTGAATTCGCTGATCTGGCCCGTGCGGGTCAGTTTCCCTTCGGGGAAAATGCAGACGAGTTCGCCTTGATGCAGCGCTTGCGCGATATCGATGAAGGCCTTTTCCATCAGGAAAGGATCTTCCTTGGCCGGCGCGATGGGAATCGCCTTGGCCGTGCGGAAAATCCAGCCCATCAGCGGCATCTTGAAGATACGGTGGTCCATGACGAAGCGGATCGGACGCGGGCTGGCCGCCATGATGACGATGGCGTCCACATAGCTGACGTGGTTGCAAACCAGCACGGCCGCGCCTTCCGCGGGGATGCGCTCGCCATCGACGACTTTGACCCGGTGCACGGTCTGGATGAGTATCCATGCCAGGAAGCGCATGAGGAATTCCGGCACCAGCGAGAAGATATAGGCAGCCACCAGCGCATTCAGAATCGCCGTGACGAGGAACAGCTGGGGTATGGTGAAACCCTTTCCCAGCAGCACGATGGCCACGCCGGCGGCCGCCACCATGAACAGGGCGTTCAGGATATTCATGCCGGCAATCGTGCGCGAAATGTGTTTGGGGTCGCAGCGCGTCTGGATCAGGGCGAACAGGGGCACGATGAAAAAGCCGCCGAACACGCCGATCATGACGATGTCGATCAGGATGCGCGGCACGCCCGCCTGGCCCACAAACGCCAGCGCATCGACCACCTGCGTGTTGACATACGCATTGCTGGCGAAATACAGGTCGATGCCGAACAGCGACAGGCCGATGGAGCCGAACGGCACCAGGCCGATCTCGATCTTGTGGCCCGACAGCCGCTCGCACAACAGGGAGCCCGTGCCGATGCCGACGGAAAACACCGTCAGCAGCAGCACAAACACGCTGTGATCGCCATGCAGGAAATCCTTCGAATACACGGGAAACTGGGCCAGGATCAGGGCGCCGTAAAACCAGAACCAGGAGTTGCCCAGCATGGCCAGGAAGACGGGGCGGTTCTTGCGCGAAAAATTCAGGTTGCGCAACGATTCGGCGACAAAATTCAGACTCACCTTCAAGTCCGGCTCGGGCGCGGGCGTGCGCGGCACGCGGTAGCTGGCGATCAGGCCGAAGACGGCCACGGCAATCGTCGCGCCGGCCACCAGTTCCACGCCCAGCGGCTTGTGCACGATCAGCACGGCGCCGAGGATTTCACCCAACAAGATGCCGACAAACGTCCCCATCTCGATCAGGCCATTACCGCCGACCAATTCCTCGGGTTTGAGCTGCTGCGGCAGATACGCATACTTGACGGGGCCGAACAGGGTCGAATGCACGCCCATGCCGACCACGGCGGCCACCAGCAGCCACAGCGTGTGCGTCATCCAACCGGCGGCGGCCACGGCCATGATGGCCAGCTCCATCCATTTGACGAAACGGGCCAGGCCCGCCTTTTCAAACTTGTCGGCCAGCTGGCCGGCCGTGGCCGAAAACACGACGTAGGGCAGGATAAACAGGCCGGGAATCAGATTCGTGATGGTGGACGGGTCGAGCGTGGTCCAGCTCAGCGCATCGTAGGCGAGGATCACCATCAGGGCCGTCTTGAACAGATTGTCGTTGAAGGCGCCAAAGAACTGGGTCCAGAAGAAGGGCCCGAAACGGCGCTGCGACAATAAGGAAAACTGGCTGCTTTGACTCATGGCATGGGGAACCGGCAATTAAGGAATTGCTAAAATACAGCACTATCTTGCGCGCGACAATCTGAATGTCGTCATATTGCTCGGCGTCAATACGGGAAACAACCTGCCACGCCATGCTGGCCATGTCTTCCTGATGCCGCCCCTGGCACTTGCCATGACGCAACAGAAATCGCCAGTCTCTTAATAATAAGGTAATGTGCGCATACTTCGGGCGCCTTCGCCCTGCCCTTCCAGGAAAGCTACTCCATGTTTGGATTGATCACGCTGTTCATACTAGGCTTGCTGATTACCGCCTTCGTGCTGGCATTGCAATACCGCAGAAAGGTGGCCGATCTGGAGCTGCTGACGGCGCGCCTGCGCAAGGAAGTCAGCGGCATCCAGCAGCGCCTGCAAGCGCTGGAAGGCCAGGCGGACGCGCCAATTGCCCCGCCCGCCGTAGAGAGTGTTGTGCCGGTGCCGGTGCCGGTGCCGGTGCCGGTGCCTGTGCCTGTGCCTGTGCCGGTGCCTGTTTCCGCGCCGACGCCGGTGCCGCAAGCGGCCATGACCGAGCCGGTCGAACTGGCAAAGGCCGCGCCGGCGCCAGCCGCCCCCGTGACGCCCAAGCCGGTGCCACCCGCCGCGCCGGCTCCCGCCAAACCCGTCCCCGCCGTTCCGAATACCCCGTCCTGGATCGCGCGCCCGGATGGCCTGTTTGCCAAGGCGAAGAACTGGCTGTTTACCGGCAATCTGGTCGCCAAGCTGGGTTTGCTGATCCTCTTCCTCGGCGTCAGCTTCCTGCTCAAATACGTGTCGGCGCAGGTCACGCTGCCCATCGAGCTGCGCCTGGCCGGCATCGCGCTGGCCGACATCGCCCTGCTGGCCTGGGCCTGGCGCATCCGCGTCAAGCGTCCCGGCATCAGCTTGCCGCTGCAGGGCACGGCGCTGGCGATATTGATGCTGGTGACGTTCGGCGCCTTCCGCCTGTATGAACTGATCCCGGCCGGCCTGGCGTTTGCCGTGCTGTTCGTGCTGACGGCGTTCACGTGTTTGCTGGCCGTGCTGCAAAACGCCGTCTGGCTGGCCGTCTTCGGCATCGTCGGCGGCTTTGCCGTACCCTTGCTCGTGTCGACGGGCAGCGGCAACCATATCGGCCTGTTCAGCTATTACGCGCTGCTCAATGCGGGCGTCTTCGCCATCGCCCTGAAACGCGCCTGGCGCGTGCTGAATGTGCTGAGCTTTGGCTTCACCTTCGTCGTCGCCACCACCTGGGGCCTGCTGCGCTACACCCCGGACAACTACCTGTCGACGCAATTGTTTTTGATCCTGTTCGTGCTGTTCTATATCGGCATCGCGATCGCCTACTGCGCACGCCAAGCGCCGCGCCTCAAGCACTACGTGGATGGCACGCTCGTGTTCGGCACGCCGCTGGCCGCCATGGGCCTGCAATACGGCCTGGTCCGGCACTTTGAATTTGGCCTGGCGTTTTCCGCCCTGGTCGCCGGTTTGACTTACACGGGCCTGGCCGTGGCCCTGTGGCGCCGCGAAGGCTTCCGTCTGCTGGCCGAAGCCTTCCTCGCGCTGGGCATCGTCTTCGGCACCCTGGCCATCCCGTTCGCCCTCGATGGCCGCTGGACGTCGGCCGCCTGGGCGCTGGAAGGCGCGGGCATCGTCTGGGTCGGCTTGCGCCAGCGCCAAACGCTGGCCTGGGCCTTCGGCCTGCTGGTGCAGGGGGCCGCGTGGCTTGCCTTCCTCACCGCCATGCAGGAACTCAATACGGCATCGGCCCTGCAGGCCAACATCTGGCTCGGCTGCGCGCTGCTGGCCGCCGCCGCGCTGGTGATGGCCTACAATTTCCGCCGCCATGGCAGCCACTTGCATCCGGAGTTCATGAGCAGCATGTCCGTGCTGTTCCTGACGGCCGCCACGGTCTGGCTGCTGGGCGGTATCTGGAGCGAGATCCTGCTGCGCACGGACGCCGCCACGCAACTGAACCTGCTGACGATCAGCGCGCTGGCAGTGGCGGCCCTGCTGGCGGCTCTGGCGCGGCGCGAGCAATGGCATGCGCCGCGCGCGCTGCTGCTGGCCGTGCAGGTACTGGCCGGCATGGTCATGCTCAGCCGCGCCAGCTGGGCCTGGGACCAGCATCCGGCCAGCCTGTTCGGCGGCTCCTTCCTCAGCGCGCTGCTGCTGGGCGCCGCCGCCTTTGCCAGCGCCCGTTTCCTTGCGCTGCGCGCGCGCGGCGGCGACGCGCTGCTGGCCCTGGTAGCGCGCCCGCTGCTGGTCTGGAGCGGCTTGCTGTGGTTTGCCGCCATCCTCATGCCGTTCGTCAGCTGGCTGCTGCGCCTGATCGACGGCGACCTGACCATGCAGCCGCACGCGGGCGTGCACTGGCTGGCGCTGTACCTGATCGCCGTGTGCGTCACGACGCCCGTGTTCGCCATCCTGGCGCGGCGCCTCGATTGGCCGCAACTGCGCTGGCTGACCGTGGCAGCCTGGCTCGGCCTGGGCCTGTGGAGCGCCAAGCTGCTGCTGGCGCTGTATGTGCGCGATTACCTGCCGACGGGCTTGAGCTGGCTGGCGCTGGCCTGCGCGCTGGCGGCCGGCGAATACCTGCTGCGGGCCTGGCCGCAAGCGGGCTGGCCACTCGACGTGCGGGCGCTGCGCCTGTTGCATACGCTGCGCACGGCCGCGCCATGGCTGATGCTGTGGCCCGTGGGCGCCATGCACGTCGGCGCCTGGCTGGCCCAGCATGAAGACAGCGTCAGCCCCGCCTGGGCCCGCTACTTGCCGGCCTGGGCCATGATGCTGGCACTGGCCTGGCTGATCCGCCGCTGCCGCGCGGGCGCCTGGCCGGTGGCGCCGATTGCCGCGTGGTACCAGCGCACCTTGATACCGCTGGGCGCGCTGTGGTCGCTGCTGCTGATCGCCGCATGGAACGTCTTTGACGATGGCGCCATGGCACCGCTGCCCTACTTGCCGCTGCTCAATCCACTGGACCTGAGCACGGGCTTTGCCGTGCTGCTGGCCATTGCCAGCTACCGTTTATTCCCGGCCGGCCAGATCCCGCTGCCATCCCTGTGGCAAGCGCGCTTGCCCGTCGTGGCCGCGTGTTTGCTGTATGGCTGGTTCAACCTGATGCTGCTGCGCACGGTGTCGCACTACCTCGGCGTGCCCTACACCTTTGACGCCATGCTGGCCTCGCAGTTCGTGCAAGCGATGCTGTCGCTCGTGTGGAGCGTCACGGCCCTGCTGCTGATGCGCCATGCGGCCCGCCAGCAGCGGCGCCAGCAATGGAGTATGGGCGCCGTGCTGCTGGGACTGGTTGTCTTGAAACTGTTCCTGATCGACCTGTCGAACGTGGGCGGCATCGAACGCATCATCTCTTTCGTGGGTGTCGGCTTGCTGATGGTCTTGATCGGCTACCTGGCACCTTTTCCCAAGGCTGCCGCGACAGCGCCGGCCGAACCGCACCCGGGAGCCGCATGAAACCCATATTGATCTGTTGCAGCCTGCTGCTGGCGGGCGCCGCGCTGGCCGCGCCCGGCCAGGACCGGCCGCAGGACTATCGCTGGAGCATGCCCATCCAGGTGCCGGCGGGCGCGGGCATCGTCCAGCTATCGTTGCCCAGGGAAGTCTACCTGCACGCCAGCTCGGCCAGCCTGGCCGACCTGCGCCTGTTCGACGCCGACGGCAAGCGCCTGGCCTATGCCATCGGCGCGCCGCCCGCGCAATCGGCCACGCAGCGCACGAACATTCCAGCCCGTATCTTCCCCGTGACGGGCACGCCGGCAACTGGCGATGGCTTGCAAGGCATCGATATCCGCACGGCCGACGATGGCCGGCTGCTGTCGGTCAGCACGCGCGCCGGCACGGCAGCGGCGACGACGGCGCTGCAGGCGCTGATCCTCGACCTGGGCAAGCAAGGGCAAGACAAGCGCATAGCCGCCCTGCGCTTCACGCCGCCGGCCCGCACGGACAATTACAGTGCACAAGTGCTGCTGGAAGTAAGCGACGACCTGAAGCAATGGGACGCCATCGGTACCACCACCCTGAATTGGCTCAGCAACAGCGACACGCAAACCCTGGCCAACGACAGCATCGCCTTTGCGCCGCGCGCGTTTCGTTATGCGCGCCTGAGCTGGCAAGCGGGCGAACCGCTGGCCTTTGCCGCGATCACGGCGCAAGCCGTCAGCGAAACGGACATCGCCGCGCCGCGCGCCAGCGTCGTGCTGCAAGGCTTGCCTGGCAAGCAGGCGAATGAATGGCGCTATGCCACACCCCTCGCCATTCCCGCCGACAGCATCGCCCTGCAATTGACGCTGACCAATACGGTGCTGCCCGTGACCCTGGGCGTGTATCGCCAGAACAGCTATGTTCCCCGGCACCGGCTGCACCTGCGCCAGCAGGCGCGTCCCGCGCAAGGCGCCTATTTCGATCCCCTGCTGAGCACAACGTTTTACCGCATCGGCCTCGATGGCAAGGAACGGATTTCGGGCGATCTGGCCATGCCCGTGACGCAGACCAGCGAATGGGTGCTGCAGACATCCACGGAACACCCGCTCGCCGCCGGCAATGCGCCCGCCTTGCGCCTGGGCTGGACACCAGCCACTGTCGTCTTCCTGGCCAGCGGCAAGCCGCCCTACCAGCTGGCATTCGGCAACAGCAACGCCGCCGCCGTCGCGCAGCCGCTGTCGCAGGTGGCGCCCGGCTTCAAGGCGGACGAATTGCTGGCGCTGAAGACGGCCAGCGCCGGCCCGCTCCAGACCAATGCCGGCGCTGAAGCCCCCCCGCGCGTCAGCAAGGACGGGGCGCCGTGGCGCCTGGCCGCACTGTGGGCGGCACTGCTGCTGGGCGTGGGCGTGCTGGGCTTTTTTGCCTGGCGTTTGCTGACGCAGATGAAAGAGGAGCAAAGCAGTACGGACAAGCAGGAACATTAGCCGCTTGGCCGCGACATTGCTGCCTCACTGCCGCAGCAGCGCCTTGAACGTCTGCGGCATCCAGGGACGTGCCGCCAGCATGAAGCTGATGGCCAGGCGCTCGTCACCAGGCAGACGCGCATCTTCCTGGTGCTGCTGCGAAAATTCCACCGCCACTTGCTTCAGGCGCTCCAGCAAGGCCGCCGTGGATTTCTTCGACAGCATCACGTTCACCAGGCGCAGCAGTTCCGTTTCGCCATCGAATTGCGAATTCAGATAGTCGCCATACGCTTCCTTTTTGAAATACGTGTGGATGGGACCGTTCGGTATCCACGCAAACGTGCGTGCCACCAGCAGTTTGACCCGGTTATTCGGCAGCAGTTCCAGAAAACCGATCTTGTCGAGACGCAGCAGGTATTTCACGGCTTGCGCTTCGCTGATGTCATAGATGCCGACGATCTGTTCCAGCGGCAGCAGGTTCAGGGCGGACACGGCCACCACGAACAGCCGGGTGTCCTCGATGATTTCCTTTTCCTGCGCATACGTCAGGCCCGTGATCAGGGTGGGCGCGGCCTGGGCTGACTGCACGGCCAGTGCCAGCTGCTGGAAATCGCTGCCGATGGCCACCAGGATCTGGTCCAGCCGTTGCAGGGTAAATTGTTTCTGCGAAAACATCCGCTTGACGCTGGCTTCGGACACGCCGATGCGCTGGGCCAGCTCGGCATACGTGACGGAACGCGCTTTCAACAAGCGTTTCAAGGCCTCAATCAGGGCGTGGGTTTGCGGCATGCACTTCCTTTATAAAAATAGCATTGATTCAGGCGGCAAAAAAGTAGCGCAATACGCTACCTGCGGTATGCCTGCCCGCTACGAGTAGCGTTTTCATTGACCAATTGCCCACAGTCTACAATGATGGCGTTGCCACTTGGCACATTTGAAGGAGAAACACATGAAACGCCTGCTGCCCCTCTGCCTGTCCCTGTCGCTGTTGACGCTTTCCTTGGCCGCTCCCGGCCTGGTGCACGCCGCCGCCTCGGAGAACCTGTCGAAAGGCTCGCAAAACCTCAGCGACGGTTCCGCCGTCGTCGTCGCCGGCTCCATGTCGATGCTGGTCGCCTCCGGCCAGGTCGTCGTTGCCAGCGTGGAAACGGTGGGCGAAGGCATCGTCATCGTGCTGAAAGGCGCTTCCGAAGCGGGCGGCGCATCCATCCAGATGAGCACGCAAGCGGCCAAGAGCCTGTCGCTGGCGGCCGGCACCGTGGTCAATGTGGTGGCGCTGTCCACCGGCCACATGCTGGTTCTTTCCGGCAAGGCCATCGCCTTCATCCCGAACGAACTGGGCAAGGCGCTGCTGCACCACTCCAAAGTGTAACCACCATGAAGAACGGAAATTCCATGAAACAGTTGCTCGCCATGACCCTGCTGTGCGCCGCCACCATGGCGCCGCTGGCCCAGGCAAACTCCGATACCACCAACGCGTCCGACAACGCCAGCATGGCCTCGGCCATCGTGCTGGTCGGCTCCATGTCCGTGCTGGCCGCCGCCGGTGAAATCGTCATCGACAAGGTGGAAGACGTGGCCGACGGCAGCGTGCTCGTGCTCAAAAGCGCGGCCAACGGTGCCTCGCAGGCGGCTACGGCCTCCGTCAAGCTGAGCCAGAAGGCCATGCAAGGCCTGTCGCTGGCGGCCGGCACGGCCGTCAAGGTAGTGGCCGTCTCGACGGGCCACATGCTGATGCTGTCGGGCAAGGCCATCGCCTATGTGCCGAACGCGGCCGGCAATGCCATCCTCCACCATTCGAAAGCGTGAACCCCATGAAACGCCTGACCGTCATTGTTCTCAGCCTGGCCCTGGCCGGCACCGCCCATGCGGGGCGCTCGTGCGAAGAAAAGCAAACGGATGCGACCACCCTCGTCAAATCGATGGACCTGGCGCAAAAGACCCTGCGGGCGCTCGACGCTTCGGGCGCGCAGGTGGCGCTGGTGGCGCGCGCCGGCCAGGACCTGTCGAAGTACAATTTGCGCTATTCGCACATGGCGCTGGCCTGGCGCGACCACCCGAAAGGCCGCTGGCTGGTGGTGCATGAACTCAATGAATGCGGCACGGCGCAGTCGTCGCTGTACAACGAAGGCTTGGGCAATTTCTTCATGGATGATGTGTTCATGTACGAAACGCTGATCCTGATTCCCGGCCAGGATACGCAGCAGCAACTGGTGCGCCTGCTGACCAGCAACACGCCCAAGCGCCTGCATGAGCCGCACTACAATATGCTGGCCTACCCGTTTTCCACCAAGTACCAGAACTCGAACCAGTGGGTGCTGGAAACCCTGGCCGCCGCCAGCAACGAGCCTGGCAAGATCGAAACGCGCGCCGAAGCGCAAGGCTGGCTGCGCAGCGCCAGCTACGCGCCGCAAACGCTGAGCATACCCGCCGCCACGCGACTGGGCGCGCGCATGTTCCGCGCGAATATCGCCTTCGACGATCACCCGTTCGAGCGCCGCATGACGCGCCAGATCGACGTCGTCACCGTCGACTCCATCGTGCGCTTCATGCGCCAGCGCGAACCGCAGGTGCAGGAAATCGTCGTGCGGAACTAAGGACGCTGCAGCAGCCGGAACAGCGGACCTGTCAGCAATACAAGCACCACCATGCGCGCGACGTGGAACGCCGTGACGATGGGCACGCCCAACTGCAGGGTCTTGGCCGTCAGCGACATTTCCGCGATGCCGCCGGGCGAAGTGGCCAGGATGGCCGTGCCCGGGTGGATGCCCAGCCAGTGCGCCAAGCCCAGCCCGAAGGCGGCCGCCAACAGCAGCATCAGGACACTGCACAGGGCAACGCCGGCCAGGTAGCGGGGAGCGGCATGCAGGAAGGCGGGACTCAAGCGCGTGCCCAGGGCGATGCCGATGAACAGCTGGCCCGCGCGTATCATCCATTCGGGCAGGCGCGACAAATGGATGCCACACGCCGTCAGCAGCAGCGCGGCCAGCAGCGGGCCGATGACCCAGGCATTCGGCAACTGGCCCCGTTTGAAGGCAAGGGCCGCCAGCACCGTGATGCCGACCAGCAGCGCCAGCCCGCCATAGTCGACCAGCGCGGCGCCCGGCACGAAGCTTTCATGCCCCGCGGCCAGGCCATGGCTGCCCCAGTAGCGCACGCCGAAGGGAATCGTCGCCACCACCAGCATCATGCGCAAACTGTGCGCGGCGGCGACCTTGCCCACGTCGGCGCCATGGCGCTCGCTCTGCACCGCCATCTCGGACGCGCCACCGACAGCCATGGCAAAAAAGGCGGTGGCCTGGTCGACGCCGGAAAGGCGCCGCAGCAGCATGGCGCCAGACGCCCCCAGCGCCAGCGCGAACAGCACGGCGCCGGCGATCCACGGCATATAGAGAATGAGGACGGCCAGCACGGGCGCCGTGAAATACAGGCCCAGGGCCGTGCCGATGGCCCACTGGCCCGCCTCGCGCACGCGCACGGGGCAGACCAGTTCGCGCCCTGCCAGGCGCAGGGCGCCCGTGGCAAACAGGGGGCCGATCATCCACGGCAGCGGCGTGTGCAGCCACAGGCAGATGGCGACGCCCGCCAGCCCGGCGGCCAGCGCGGCAGCAAAGGCGCGCCAGCGCGGCCACCACGGCACCGTTAAAACACCCAGAGTTTATCGGCCGGCATGTGCAGCCAGTACTTGCCCGCTTCGAGCTTGTGGCGCGAATACGCGCGCAGGCTGATGTTCTCGGCGCCGCCGCGCTCGAACAGGCATTCCCAGCGGTCGCCCAGATACATGCAGGTCAGGAGCGGCAGCTCGATGGCGTTGTCCACCTGCGTGGCGCTGATCTTCACTTCCTCGACGCGTATCATCGTCGTCACTTCCGTGCCCACGTTGGCCCCGCGCGCCACGCCCTGCATGGAGGCGCCATCGACCAGCAGGCGCACGGCGCTGCCATCGCGCTGCACCACCTTGCCGGGCAGGCGGTTGTTACTGCCCATGAATTCGGCCGTAAACAGGGTGTCGGGCGTTTCATACATGCTTTGCGGCGTGCCCTGCTGCTCGATCTTGCCGTTATTGAGCAGCAAAATACGGTCGGAAATGGCCATCGCCTCACCCTGGTCATGCGTCACCATCAGCGCGGACAGGCCCAGGCGCACGATCAGCTCGCGCAGAAAGGCGCGCGCTTCCTCGCGCAGCTTGGCGTCCAGGTTCGACAGCGGTTCGTCGAGCAGGATCACGGGCGGGTTGTACACCAGCGCACGGGCGATCGCCACGCGCTGCTGCTGGCCGCCGGACAGCTGGTGCGGATAGCGTTCGCCCAGGTGCCCCAGGCCCAGCTGCGTCAGCACTTCCTTGATGCGCGCGGCGATTTCCGTGCTGCCCATCTTGCGCAGTTTGAGGCCGTAGGCGACGTTGTCGAACACGGTCTTGTGCGGCCACAGCGCGTACGACTGGAACACCAGGCCCAGGTTGCGGTGCTCGGCCGGCATCTCGAAATGCTGCGCGCCGTCGAAGACATTGCGCTCGCCGATCTGGATCGTGCCCGCCTTCGGGCTTTCCAGTCCCGCCACGGCGCGCAGCAAGGTGGTCTTGCCGCTGCCCGAAGGCCCCAGCAGGGCGACCACTTCGCCTTTTTGCAGGTGCATCGAGACACCCTTCAGTATCTGGTTGGCGGCAGCGCCCGTGCCGTAGTCCAGGTGCAATTCATTGACGGTCAGTTCATTCATGATGTGGTCTCAGTTTCTAATTAGTTATGCAACTTCACGCCGAAGCGCAGCGCGATGCCCAGGCCGATGGCCACCAGGGTGATATTGATGAAGGACAGCGCCGCCACCAGGTCGGTCGAACCGCCCGCCCACAGCGATACCAGCATGGCGCCGATCACTTCCGTGCCCGGCGAGAGCAGGTACACGCCCGTCGAGTATTCGCGCTCGAAGATCAGGAACACCATCAGCCAGGCGCCCAGCAAGCCGTATTTGATCAGCGGCAGGGTCACGTCGCGCGTCACCTGGCCGCGGCTGGCGCCGACGGCGCGCGCCGCCTCTTCCAGCTCCGGCCCCACTTGCAGCAGCGCCGTGGAAATGAGGCGCATGCCGTAGGCCATCCACACCACCGAATACGCGAGCCACAGGGCGAAAATCGTCGAGCGCACTTCGCGCAGCACGGGGATCACATGGCCGCTCAGCCACAGCGCCACGCCGTTGTCCATGCCTTTCAAGATGCCGTCAAGCCAGGCTGGCACGAACAGGAAGACCCACAGGAACGACAGGCCGGCCAGCAGGCCCGGCACGGCGCGCGGCACCAGCACGCTGTAGTCGAGCAGGCGCGTGATGCCGTCCTGCTTGCGGTGCATGGCCAGCGCGATGAAACTGTAGCAGCCGACGGCCAGCGCGCCGCCGACGACGCCGATCAGGATGGTGTTGACGATGCCGCGCACCAGCGACGGCTGGTCGAAAATGTCGCGGAAATGCTGCAAGGTCAAGACGTCGGCCAGGTGCACGCCCTCGCCCCAGTACTGCACGAAGGAGCGCAGCACGATACCCGTCAACGGCAGGATGATGGTGAAGATCAGCCAGCCGGCCAGCAAAGCGAACGCCAGCCACTTCCAGCGGCCCAGCGGCATGGCCTTGCTGCGCGCGCCCTTGCCCTTGATCGACACATACTTGTTGGCCGATTTCAGCAGCCAGCGCTGTATCATCACCAGCGGCATGGTCACCATCACCAGGCAGACGGCGACGGCGGCCATCAGGTGATACGACGGCGTACCGAGCTTGTTCGTCAGCTTGTACAGATAGGTCGGCAGCACCAGGTGGCCTTCCGGATCGCCGAGCACCAGCACCAGGCCGAACACTTCGAAGCCGAGGAAAAATACCAGCACGCCCGCATACGCCAGCGCCGGCATGATCATCGGCAGCGACACGTTGAGCATCACCTGGATCGGCGAGGCGCCGGCCACGCGGGCCGCTTCCTCGACGTCCGAGCCCAGGCTTTTCAGGGCCGACGAAGCGTACAGGTAGACGTGCGGCACGTGCGTCAGGCCGGCGATGATGACGATGCTGGTGAAGGAATAAATATTCCACGGCACGAAACCGAGCAGCTCCTTGGCCCAGATCGAATAGAAGCCCACGGGCCCCATCGAGACGACGTAGCCGAAGCCCATCACCATCGGCGACACAAAAATCGGCACCAGCAGCATCGGGGCCACCCAGCCGCGGCCAGGCAGGTCCGTACGCACCATCAAAAAGGCCAGCATGCCGCCCAGCGGCACGGCGATCACGGTCAGGCCGAAGGCCAGCATCAGGCCATTCTTGAAGGCCATGGCGAAATCGGGATCATCGAAGATGAAACGATAGGAATCAAAGCCAAATTCGCGCACGGGCATGAAAAACGGCGCGTTCAAAAAGCTCTGGTAAAAAATCAGGAACAGCGGCAGGAAGATGGCGACCAGCGTGATCGCCACGACCACGCCGCGCGGCCAGTTCAGGCGCGACAAGGGAGAGCGCGACCGTGCAGGCAGCGGCAAGATAGCAGTTTGCATGATGAATCCAATGAATGAAGGGTGCGGCGTGCGCCCGCAAGCCAGGCTCGCGGGCGGCCAAGACGGCATTGGCTATTTTTACTTCTTGCCGGCGGTCTCTTTCCACTGCTTCAGGAACGCCATGCGCTTGGCAGGTCCCAGAAATTGCAGGATGATCGGGTGCACGGGAATCGGCTTGACGTTGGCCGCGCCGATTTCCTTGATCAGTTCCGCCGATGTCGTTTCGCCCGTGACGTCGGCGCGGATGGCGAAAAGCTTGGCGCCGTTGGCGATGATGGTCTGGCCGCGGTGCGACAGAATGTAATCGAGCCACAGCTTGCTGGCGTTGACGTTCTTCGCGTTCTTGTTGATGAACTGCACGCGCGACAGGATCAAGGTGTAATCCTTGGGCAGCACCACGCCGATCGACGGATCGGTCTTGGCGCGCACCAGGGCGTAGGAGCCGAGCACGTTGTAGCCGATCAGGTTTTCACCGGACGAGATGCGCTCCATCATGGTGCCCGTCGACGACTGCACGCGCACCTTGGCCGTGCCGAACGCGTTTTGCAGCGCCAGGAACTGCGGATATTCCTTCGCATCCTGCGCCATGAACATGAAGCCGACGCCCGACTTTTCGATGTCGTAGGTGGTGACCTTGTCCTTGAATTTCGGCGTGGCGATCAGCTTGACGAAGTCGTCGTGATTCTTCGGCACTTCCTTCGGATCGAGCAGGCGCTTGTTGTAGACGATGGCGGCCGGCTCGAACGTGGTGCCGTAGGCCTGGTCGTCCCACATGGCCCAGCCGGGGATCTTCGCCGCTTCGACCGACTTGTATTTCAGGGCGTAGCCGTCGGAGGCCAGGCGCATCTGCAAGTCCATCGCCGACGACCACATCACGTCGGCCGTATTGCCGCCGGCGGCCACTTCGGAAATGAAGCGGTTGTACACTTCCGTCGAATTCATGTCGTTGTATTCGACCGAGATGCCCGGATACAGCGCGCTGAAATCCTTGATCAGGGGCGCGGCGGCCTTGCTGTCGGTGGCGCTGTAGATCACCACCTTGCCTTCCTTCTTGGCCGCGTCGATGATCTTCTGGTAGTCGGCCGGATAACCTGCCGGCACCTGGGCGAAGGCGGCGCCGGTGGTACCCGCGAAAGCGGCTGCCAGGGCGATGGCGAGTATGGTCTTGGTTTGCATGGTTTGTCTCCGTCTGTGATTGTTGTATGGTTTGCTATTGGCTTCAGCGCATCAGGCCCAGTTCGGCGGCCTGCCTGGAATAGCGTTCGACCGCCTGGTTCACGTACTGCGTCAATTTGTCTCCCGTCAGCGCGAACGGATACATGCCCGCCTGCGTGCGCCACTGGGCAAACTGCGGCGTGGCCATGGCGCGTTCAAAACTGGCCACCCAGCGCTGGTAATCCGCTTCCGGCACCTGTGGCCCCATCCACACGCCGCGGATGATGGGCCACACCACGTCGATGCCCTGCTCGCGCGCCGTCGGTACGCCGGCCAGCACGCCGGGCAGGCGTTTTTCCGACAGCACCGCCAGCACGCGCGCATGGCTGTCGCCCGCATTCAGGGTCGCTTCCGAGGTGTCGCCCGACATCACCTGCACGTAATCGGCCTGCATCGCCGTGAATATCTCGCCGCCGCCTTCCAGTGCCACGAAGCGCAGCACTTTCGGGTCGATGCCGGCCTTGCGCGCCACCAGCGCCATCTTCAGCCAGTCCTGGCTGCCGATGGTGCCGGACACGCCGATCAGCACCTTGTCGGGGTGGCGCTTGAGCGCGGCGATCAGGTCGGCCAGGGTCTTGTAGGGCGAGTCGCTGCGCACGGCGATCATGCCGTAGTCGGCGCCCAGCGCCGCCACCCAGCGCACGTCGCCCGTCTTGGCGTTGCCGAACTTGCCTTGCGCCAGGTTCAGCAGCGAGCCGCCCGAAAACACCACCAGGGTGTTGGCTTCGGCACGCCGGCGCTGCGAGCCCATCGAACGCCACGCCACCGCGCCGATGCCGCCGGGCAGATAGCTGATGCGCACCGAGGACGCGAACGGCGCTGCCGCCGCCGGATCGGGCTGCAGCAGCCCTTTCTGCGCCAGCTTGCAGGTCAGGTCCATGGCGCCGCCCGGCTTGGACGGCACCACGCAATCGACTTCAGGCGCGGCGGCTGTTGCCGGCGCGGGCAGCAGCGCCGACAACAGCAGCAACGACAGGAACGCGGTGCGCGGCATCGTCATGCCTTAGAAGCGGTGCTGGATGCCGGCGATCAGGCCGCGCTGCGTGTCGCCGAAACCGGCATCGTCACGCGACAGGCTGACCAGCTGGTTGTGCTTGGCCTTGGCATAGGCGCCGGCCACGTACAGGTCGGTGCGCTTGGACAAGGCATAACGCACGCGCGCCACGTACATGATCGGATCGGCATCGAGGTTGGCCGCCACGTTTTTCACGTCCTGGTAGTAGATCACGCCCGTCAGGGTGATGACCGGCGTGGTCTTGTAGCTGACGCCGCCCCAGTACAGGGTGCCGCGCACGTCGGCCTTGCCGGCTGCTGCCGGATCGAGCTTGTAGTCGCGCGCCGCCGCCTGCACTTTCCACGGGCCGTCGTCGTACATGGCGCCCAGGTGGTACACGGTGGTCTTGTCGCGCGCGCCGCCGGCGATGGCATTGCCGTTCACCTGTTCATACGTGGCCAGCAGGCTGACGGGACCCGTCTTGTAGGTGACGGCCGTCGACAGCTTGGCGCTGTCCGAGCTGCCCGTCGACTGTTCGCCGAAGCCGTACGATGCGCCATAGCTGAAGTCGCCCGTCTTGCCCGAGTACTTGACCATGTTGTCGAAGGCCGTCGTCATGCCGTACTTGCTCGGCCCCGTCGCGTTGGCCGAGGTGGCCCACGAATAGAACGGCGCATAGGCCATCGGATCGAATGGCAGCACGAAGTCGTACACGGTGGTGAACGAGCGTCCCAGCACGACGCGGCCAAACGCGCCTTCCAGGCCCACGTTGGCCTGGCGCTTGAACAGCGCGCCGTCGGCCGCGCCCGTGTCGACCAGGATGCCGCCTTCCAGATTGAAGACGGCTTTCAGGCCGCCGCCCAGGTCTTCGCTGCCCAGGATGCCCCAGCGCGAGGTGTTCATGCCACCCGAACTGACTTGCGTCATCGAGCTTTTGTTCGGACCGGCGTTGCTGGTGTTGCTGATGCCGGCGTCCAGGCGGCCGTACAGGGTGACGTTCGACTGGGCGTGGGCGCTGCCAGCGGCGGCGAGTACCGCCATGGCGGCCAGCGAGAATGCAGTTTTCTTCATGTAGAGTGTCTCCCTTAGATATAGTTATTAGTGATATGCCTGATCAATTTCATGAATCAGGATCACACTATATGATCGTGATCCTTTCAATTCGCTTTCAGACTGACAGGTGTCGCCGGCCAGCCACAGGCAATACCAACAAATTCACTGCGGCCCCTGTCGGCGGCGTGCCGAGAGGCTTACACTGCACCAATTCAAACGAATGGCGGAGACCATGCGCATATTATTAGTGGAAGACCATCTGGAGCTGTCGCACTGGCTGGCAAAGGCCCTGCGCGACGCGCACCTGACGGTGGAGACCGCCCACAACGGCGCCGATGCCGACGCCCTGCTGCATACGCAGGAATATTCCCTGGTGCTGCTCGACCTTTCCCTGCCGAAGATGGATGGCCTGGACGTGCTGCGCCGCCTGCGCGCGCGCGGCGGCACGCGCGGCAAGACTCCCGTCATGATACTCACGGCGCGCGGCGGCCTCGATGACAAGGTGCAGGGCCTGAACCTGGGCGCGGACGACTACATGGCCAAGCCGTTCGAACTGGCCGAACTGGAAGCGCGCGTGAAAGCCCTGCTGCGCCGCAGCCAGGGCAACGAAGCGCTCGTGCACACCTGCGGCGCCCTCAGTTTCGACACCGTCACGCGCATGTTCAGCTATGCCGGCGCCCCTTTTCCCCTGACGCCGCGCGAACACGCGGTGCTCGAAGCGCTGATCACGCGCTCGGGACGCGCCGTCTCGAAGGAAAAGCTGTTCGACGAAGTCTTCGCGCTGGCCGACGACGCCAACCTGGACGCCATCGAACTGTATATCCACCGCGTGCGCAAAAAACTCGAGAACGGCGTGGAAAGCGGTTCGCCCGACGGCGCCGTCATCACCACTCTGCGCGGCATCGGCTACCTGCTGCAGCCGCGCAGCGCGATGGCGCCCGCCGCCTCAAAATGACCGTGCGCGCCCCCAGCCGGCCCCTGTTCGAGCGCCTGCGCCGGCGCTGGGCGCAGGGCCGGCCGCTGGGCAGCCTGCGCAGCCAGCTGCTGCGCTGGCTGCTCATCCCGCTGGTGATGCTGGTGCTGCTCGATGCCGTTTTTGTCTACCGCAACGCGCTCGACGCGGCCGACATGGCCTACGACCGCTCCTTGCTGGCGTCGACGCGGGCGCTGGCCGAGCGCGTCTCCATCGTCAACGGCAAGGTCGTGGCCGAAGTGCCCTATGTGGCGCTCGACAGCTTCGAGACCGATACCCTGGGCCGCATCTACTACAAGGTCACGGGCATCAACGGCGAACTGGTGTCGGGCTACGGCGACTTGCCGCCCGTGCCGAAAAACGTGCCCCGTTCGCAGAATTATCCGGCACTGGTGCGCTTCTACCACGCCGACTACCACGGCAAACCGATCCGCATCGCCGCCCTGCTGCAGCCCGTGTACGACGACTCGATGCGCGGCATCGCCCTGATCCAGGTGGCCGAAACGCTGGATGCGCGGCGCGGCCTGTCGAACCAGATCCTGTTCGACACCCTGATCTGGCAGGCGGCGATGGTGCTGGTGATGGGCGCCCTCGTGTGGTTTGCCGTGCGCCTGGTGCTGCAGCCGCTGATGCGGCTGAAAACGGAGGTCGAGACGCGCGCCCTGTCCGACCTGTCCGACGTCGATCCCGCGCTGGTGCACAAGGAAATGCGTCCGCTGGTGAGCGCCATGAACGGTTCCATGTCGCGCCTGCAGCAGCTGATCGCCAGCCAGCGCCGCTTCATCGCCGACGCCTCGCACCAGCTGCGCACGCCGTTGACGGTGCTGAAAACCCAGGCCGAACTGGCCATGCGCGAGTGCGACCGCCAGGCGGGCGCGCCGCCGGACATCGCCGCCCTGCGCGACATCGTGCGCTCGATCGCCGTCACCACCGATTCGACCGTGCTGCTGGCCAACCGCCTGCTGACCCTGGCGCGCATCGAGCATGGCGGCGAAAATCTGGCGATGGACACCGTCGCGCTGCGCGACGTGGCGCAGCAGGTGGGACTGGAAATGGCCATGGCCGCCGTCACCAAAAATATCGACCTGTCGCTGGAAGCGCCCGACGAGGCGCCCGTGCATGGCCAGGCGCTGCTGCTGCATGAACTGGTCGCCAACCTGGTCGACAACGCCCTGCGCTACACGCCGCAGGGCGGCAGCGTGATCCTGCGCGTGCGCGGGGGCGGTCATGGAAACGAAACGGTGCTGGAAGTGGAAGACAGCGGCGCCGGCATCCCGCCGGCCGAGCGCGAACGCGTGTTCACGCCGTTTTACCGCGTCGGCGCGGCGCTCGAGAGCAACCCCGGCGGCGCCGGTCTGGGCCTGGCCATCGTGCGCGACATCGCCGCCCTGCACGGCGCCAGGCTGGAACTGGCGACGGCGGCGAATGGGCACGGATTGAAGGTCAGCGTGCATTTCGGCGGCGCCGCATGAGGTACCAGACAGATATGTCTTCGATATTCAATGTTGCACCAAAACAACAAGTACATTATTTGTAATATTTTTTGAATAATTGCCTTACATAAACATATTCATCCCTATACAATTCGGTTCCCATTAAGCGGCGAGGCAGTCTCCCCGCATTAATTATCTAGGATTAATATGAAAAAGCAATTGTTCGCAGTAGTCGTTGGCGCCGCCCTGGCATTCCCTTTGTTTGCACAAGCTGAAAACATTTATGTCGGCGCGAATGTCGGCCGTTCGGAATTAAAATTGTCGGGTGACGAAGTTTCGGGCAAAGAAAACAAAACCGGCTTTAAAGTTTACGCTGGTTACGACTTCACGCCTAACTTCGGCGCAGAAGCCGGCTACGTCAATTTCGGCAAACTGAAAGAAAGCGAAGGCAAGGAATCGCTGAGCATGGAAACCAGCGCTTTCTACGCAGCAGCCACGGCTACACTGCCACTGAACGAACAGTTCTCGCTGTTTGCAAAAGCTGGCGTCACGCAAAACCACACCAAAGTGAAATTGAACCTGGTCGGTTTCAATGCCAGCGAATCGAAAAACAAAACCGCCGCCCTGTTTGGCATCGGTGCTGCTTACAACATCAATAAAAACCTGTCGGCCGTTGCTGAATATGAAAACTTCGGCAAAACGCTGAGCCAGGATGGCATGAAACTGAAAGCTGACCTGCTGTCGATCGGCCTGCGCTACAAGTTCTAATTCACGCTTGCGCGAATGAATCTCCTGTCGATGTAATGGCGGATAAGAAACCGGCTGCACAGCCGGTTTTTTTATGGGCGCGTGGCGCGTCACGGGCACCGATGTTAAGATCGCGCCCTGAAATCGACCGAAAGATCCCGCCATGATGACCAAAGACGACGTAACCGAACTGTTTGCCAATATCGCCGAGAACGCGCCATGGGACCTGTCCCAGCCGCTGCTGTGGGGCTATTACTTCACCAACCCGACGTCCGAACCGCTGGAACAGGCCGCCACCTTGCTGGCGCTGCAGGGCTACCGCCCCGTGGAACTGTACCAGCCCGAGCTCGACGATCCGGCGGCACCGCCCGTGTGGGTGCTGCACGTGGAAAAGGCCGAAGTGCACGGCGTCGACAGCCTGCACGCGCGCAATGGAGAACTGATGGCGTTTGCGCAGGACAACCAGCTGGCCAGCTATGACGGCATGGACGTGGGCCCCGTCGGTACGGCAGCGTAATCCGACGACATTACGCATAAAAAAACGGCGCCCGCAGGCGCCGTTTTGCATGGATCGCTGACAACGATCAGCTGAGGTTTTCCAGGCGGATCTTGGTGACCGTGCCCACCACGCTGTTCAACGCTTCCATCTTCTCGATGGCGGCCGTGACGTTCTTTTCCTGCGTCTGGTGCGTCAGCATGATGATGTCCGTATGCGTCTCGCCCTCGGCCGGCTCTTTTTGCAGCATGGCGTCGATCGAAATGCCGCGCTCGGCCAGGATGCGCGTCAGGTCGGCCAGCACGCCCGGCTGGTCGGCCACGTGCATGCGCAGGTAGTAGCTGGTGGTGATTTCCGACATCGGCAAGATCGCGATATCGGTCATCGCGTTCGGCTGGAACGCCAGGTGCGGCACGCGGTGTTCCGGATCGGCCGTGGCCAGGCGCGTGATGTCGACCAGGTCGGCGATCACCGACGAAGCGGTCGGTTCGGCGCCCGCGCCACGGCCCGAGTACAGGCTGGCGCCGACGGCGTCACCGTGCACCAGCACCGCGTTCATGGCACCTTCCACGTTGGCGATCAGGCGCTTGGCCGGGATCAGGGTCGGATGCACGCGCAGCTCGATGCCTTCCACGCCATTGACGGTGGCGCGCTTGGTGATGCCCAGCAGTTTGATGCGGTAGCCCAGCTGCTCGGCGTAGCGGATGTCGACGGCATTGAGGTTGCTGATGCCTTCCACGTAGGCCTTGTCGAACTGCACCGGAATGCCGAAGGCGATCGCCGACATGATGGTGGCCTTGTGTGCGGCGTCGACGCCTTCGATGTCGAAGGTGGGGTCGGCTTCCGCGTAACCGAGTTCCTGCGCCTGTTTCAGCACGGTGGCGAAATCGAGGCCCTTGTCGCGCATCTCGGACAGAATGAAATTGGTGGTGCCGTTGATGATGCCGGCGATCCATTCGATGCGGTTGGCCGTCAAGCCTTCGCGTAGCGCCTTGATGATGGGGATGCCGCCGGCGACGGCCGCCTCGAAGGCCACCATCACGCCCTTGTCCTGGGCGGCGGCGAAGATTTCGTTGCCGTGCACGGCCAGCAGCGCCTTGTTGGCCGTCACCACGTGCTTGCCGTTGGCGATGGCCTGCATCACCAGGGTTTTCGACAGGTCGTAGCCGCCGATCAGTTCGACGACGATGTCGATCTCGGGATCGTTGACGATCAGGTAAGGGTCATTGACGACCTTGCAGCCGCCGGCGACGAGCGCTTCGGCGCGCGCCACGTCGCGCACAGCGACGGCGACGACGTCAATGCCGCGGCCCGCGCGGCGCTTGATTTCTTCCTGGTTGCGTTTCAGGACGCTGAACGTGCCGTAACCGACGTTGCCCAGGCCCAGCAGGCCGATCTTGATGGATTTCATAGTTGTGCTTGACTGCTCATAAGTGGCGCCCCCTTGGGCGGCGCCAGGTTGATCGAGATTGCTGCTGCTGGCTTTCAGCCCCGGCCGTGACGCTTGCGATAGCCTTCGAGGAAGCGCGCAATGCGCCCCATGGCCTCGGTCAGGTCATCGGAGTTGGGCAGGAAGACGACGCGGAAATGGTCGGGCGCGATCCAGTTGAACCCCGTGCCCTGCACGATCAGGACCTTGGCTTCGGCCAGTAATTCATAGGCAAACTGCTGGTCGTCGGCGATCGGGTAGATCTCCGGGTCCAGGCGCGGGAACATGTACAGCGCGGCCTTCGGCTTGACACAGGTGACGCCGGGGATATCGGTCAGCAGCTTGTGCGCCAGGTCGCGCTGTTTCAACAGGCGCCCGCCGGGCCCCACCAGGTCTTGTATGCTCTGGTAGCCGCCTAGCGCCGTCTGGATGGCAAACTGCCCCGGCGCATTGGCGCATAGCCGCATCGAGGCCAGCATGTTGAGGCCCTCGATGTAATCTTTGGCGTGGCGCTTTTCGCCCGAAACCACCATCCAGCCGGAACGGTAGCCGCAGGAGCGGTAATTCTTCGACAGGCCGTTCATGGTAATGAACAGCACGTCGTCGGCCAGCGAGGCGATCGACACGTGCTCGGCTTCGTCGTACAGCACCTTGTCGTAGATCTCGTCGGCGAAAATAATCAGTTGGTGCTGGCGCGCCAGTTCGACGATCTGCAGCAGCACGGAAACCGGATACAGCGCGCCCGTCGGATTGTTCGGGTTGATGACGACGATCGCCTTGGTCTGCGGCGTGATCTTGCGGCGCATGTCCTCGATGTCCGGATACCACTCGTTCTGCTCGTCGCACACATAATGCACGGGATTGCCGCCCGACAGGCTGACGGCGGCCGTCCACAACGGATAATCGGGCGCCGGCACCAGCACTTCGTCGCCACTGTTGAGCAGGGCGTTCATCGACATGACGATCAGTTCGGAAGCGCCATTGCCCAGGTAAATGTCATCGATGGTCACGCCGGCGATATTCTTGCCCTGCGTGTAGTGCATGACGGCCTTGCGCGGCGCGAACATGCCTTTCGAATCCGTATAGCCGGCCGCGTTCTGCAGATTGAGCATCATGTCGCGCACGATCTCGTCGGGCGGATCGAAGCCGAATACGGCCAGATTGCCGATATTGAGCTTGGTGATCTTGTGGCCTTCTTCTTCCATTTGCCTGGATTTTTCCAGGACCGGGCCGCGGATGTCGTAGCAGACGTCCGCCAATTTATTCGATTTCTGAATCGGTCGCAAAATAAATCCCTGTCGTGATGCGGCGCGGAGACTTGAGCTTGCAGCGTGGCCGCCGCGCCAGAACTATGAACCCGTGAAACTGCGATGCGAAAGACTGCAAGGCGAAAACAACCATTCTCGCCGAAAACAGGCCATTTTATCAAATTAAACATGGCGAACTGCAGCATTTGACGCCGATTCTGCCACGCCGGCGCAGCTGGACGACTATCGGGCGGGCGCCATCTTCATCTTCCCTTAATCTTGCAGCATTACCATGGCGCCAGCATGCAGCGCCACTGTGGTGCCGAACATTGCAATTTGGAAAGGATGTTGCTTTTCAGTCGCTCTTTTCTGTCATTTATGGCATGCTTACGCCCTTGGCCGCGGCACCCAGTTTGGCCGCGCGCGTACCGATCAACCGACACGACCAGCCCCGATATCGCCATGAAACTCCACGCCAGCAGCACCCAACAATACCAGACTGTCACCGGCTATGACGAAAACGGCGTCGAGATCAATGCCCAGCCGTACAACTACAGCCTGATCGTCATGCCGGAAACGCCGCCACGCGCGTGGGAAGTGGACAGTTTCGAAGAATTGAACGAGGCGCATTTCGCGCAAATCCTGGCCGATGCGCCCGACGTGGTCATCCTCGGCACGGGCGAGCGCCAGCGCTTCGTGCACCCGAAGCTGACGGCCGCGCTGACCATGCGCCGCATCGGCGTCGAATGCATGGATAGCCAGGCTGCCTGCCGCACCTACAACATCCTCATGGGCGAGGGCCGCAAAGTCACCCTGGCACTGATCCTGGCCCCGGCCGCAGGCAAGGCTGCATGAAAATCAATGTCAACGAACTGCACTCGTCGCGGGTGCTGATGTGGTCCCTGCTGGGCATCTTCATCGTCGTCACCCTGTATGCGCTGGGCGTGCGCACCCTGGTGCCGCCCGACGAGGGCCGCTACGCCGAGATGGCGCGCGAGATGTTCGTCACGGGCGACTGGATCACCACGCGCCTGAACGGCATCAAGTACTTTGAAAAGCCGCCGCTGCAAACGTGGATGAATGCGCTGACCTTCGCCGCCTTCGGCCTGGGCGAGTGGCAGGCACGCCTGTGGACTGGGCTGTGCGGCATCATCGGCGTGTGCATGACGGCCTATGCGGGCAAGAAAGTGTTCGGCCCGCGCGTGGGCCTGTATGCGGGCCTGGTGCTGGCGTCGAGCCTGTTCTGGCTCGCTTCCGGCCAGATCAATTCGCTGGACATGGGTCTGTCGGGCATGATGACCCTGACCCTGGGCAGCTTGCTGATCGCCCAGCGCGACGACGCCACGGCGCTGGAACGGCGCAACTGGATGCTGGCCTGCTGGGCCGCCATGGCGCTGGCCGTGCTGGCCAAGGGCCTGATCGGCATCGTGCTGCCGGGCGCCGTGCTGGTGCTGTATTCGCTGTGTGCGCGCGACTGGCGCATCTGGACGCGTCTGCACCTGGTCAAGGGCTTGCTGGTGTTCTTTGCCATCGCCACGCCGTGGTTCGTGCTGGTCGCCCTGCGCAATCCGGAGCAGCCGCATTTCTTCTTCATCCACGAGCATTTCCAGCGTTTCCTGATGAAGGGCCACAAGCGCGAAGGCGCCTGGTACTACTTCCTCGTGCTGCTCATTCCCGGCATCTTGCCATGGATAGGCCTGCTGCCGCAAAGCCTGGCCGCCGCCTTCCAGCGCCAGCAAGGCGCCTTCCAGCCCCGCTTGATGCTGCTGGTCTGGGCCGTCTTCATTTTCTTCTTCTTCAGCTATTCGACCTCGAAGCTGCCCGGCTATATCGTGCCCATCTTCCCGGCGCTGGCCTTGCTGGTGGCGCTGTACCTGGAATCGGCGTCGCGCCGCCAGCGCCTGTTCGCCGCCGGCCTGCTGTGCGTGCTGGGCGCGGCCATCCTGATCGGCGGACCGATCGCGTTCAGCAAGGCCAGCGCGCGCGATCCGGCAGCATTGATCGCATTGAAAGGCTACCAGCCATGGCTGATGGCGGCCGGCTTCTTCGCCCTGGCCGGCGGCGCCCTGGCTTTGCTGCATGCGCGCCAGCTGCGCCGCGACATGACGGTGCTGACGATCGCCGGCGCCGGCTTCCTGGCCACGCACTGCATCCTGGCCGGCTCCGAACTGTATGGCCAGAACCGCGCAGGCACCGACATGCTGCCGCAGATCCAGGCCGAACTGACGGCCGATACCAAGCTCTATTCGGTCGGCATCTACGAACAGTCGCTGACCTATTATCTGCAGCGGCCCGTGATCCTCGTCGATTACTGGGATGAATTCACGTTTGGCCTGAAACAGCAGCCGGAACTGTCGATCCCGAACATCGAGCCTTTCATCACGCAATGGACGAACGATGCCAACGCCGGCGTGCGCGACATGGCCATTATCAGCCTGGGCCGCTACAAGGAATTGCAACAACGTGGCGTACCCATGCGTGTCATTGCCGAGGACGCGCGCCGCATGGTCATTGCCAACAAATAATGTTTAACTGGGGCGCGAGGCAGCACGGATCGCGCCCCCGGCCAGCTTGCCCCGCCCCCGCATCGGCATGATTTTTTCACCGCTGAACCGGCTGCGCCGCCATACTGACGATATAAAATAGCCATGCCTGCCGGCCGCTTTTCACCGTACGGCAGCCTCGGCGACACAGATACCCTGACACCATACCGACTCAAGAACCGCGCCCCATGACCTCTACCCTGCCCTTTTTGCCTTTTTCCAAACCCACCATCGATGAGGCGACCATCGCCGCCGTCGGCGAGGTGCTGCGCTCGGGCTGGATCACCAGCGGCCCGAAAGTGCAGGCATTCGAAGCCCAGTTGTCCGAGTATTTCGGCGGGCGTCCCGTGCGCACCTTCAATTCGGGCACGTGCACCATGGAAATCGCGCTGCGCATCGCCGGCATTGGCCCCGGCGACGAAGTCATCACCACACCCGTGTCGTGGGTCGCGACGGCCAACGTCATCATCGAAGTGGGCGCCACGCCCGTGTTCGCCGATATCGATCCCGTCACCCGGAATATCGACCTCGACAAGCTGGAAGCGGCCATCACCCCGCGTACGAAAGCCATCATCCCCGTTTACCTGTCCGGCCTGCCCGTCGACATGGACCGCCTGTACGCGATTGCTGAAAAGTACAAGCTGCGGGTAGTCGAAGACGCGGCGCAGGCCTTCGGCTCCGAATGGAAGGGCAAGCGCATCGGCGCGTTTGGCGACTTCGTCTCGTTCAGCTTCCAGGCCAACAAGAACATCACCACGGGCGAAGGCGGCTGCCTCGTCCTGAACAACCTGGAAGAAGCGAAGCTGGCCGAGAAATACCGGCTGCAGGGCGTCACCCGCAGCGGCGTCGACGGCATCGACGTCGACGTGCTGGGCGGCAAATACAACATGAGCGACATCATGGCCGCCATCGGCCTGGGCCAGTTCGCCAATATCGACGCCATCACGGCCCACCGCCGCGCGCTGGCACGCCACTATTTCGCGCAGTTCGGCAGCGACTTCGAAGCGCAGAGCGGCGCCCGGCTGCCCGTGCAGGACTTTGAAAACAGCAACTGGCATTTGTTCCAGATCATCCTGCCCGACAATGGCCCCGGCACGCGCGCCGCGTTCATGCAGGCCATGGCGCAGCAAAACGTGGGAACGGGCTATCATTACGCACCGATCCACCTGTTTACCATGTACCGCGAACGCGGCTTTACCGAGGGCATGTTCCCCGTCTCGGAACAGATCGGCCGCCTGACCGTGACCTTGCCGATGTTCTACGCCATGACGACACAGGACGTGGAACGCGCCGTCGCCACCGTCAAATCCATTCTCATCAAATGAGCAGCGCGCCGATGAAACCTGAACTGTCCGTAATCATTCCGATCTACAACGAGCAGGATGGCCTGGCCAGCCTGTTCGCCCGCCTGTATCCGGCCCTCGATGCCTTGCAGACGAGCTACGAGATCATCTTCATCAATGATGGCAGCCGCGACAACTCGGTGGCCATCCTGGCGGAACAGTTCCGCCAGCGCCCCGACGTCACGCGCGTGATCTTATTCAACGGCAATTATGGCCAGCACATGGCCATCCTGGCCGGCTTCGAAGCCTCGCGCGGGCAGATCATGGTCACGCTCGACGCCGACCTGCAGAACCCGCCCGAAGAAATCGGCAACCTGGTGGCGAAGATGCGCGAAGGCTACGATTACGTGGGCTCGATCCGGCGCAAGCGCCAAGATTCCGCCTGGCGCACCCTGGCATCGAAGATGATGAACCGCCTGCGCGAACGCATCACCAACATCAAGATCACGGACCAGGGCAACATGCTGCGCGCGTATGGCCGCAATGTGATCGACCTGGTCAACCAGTGCGCCGAAGTCAACACCTTCGTGCCCGCCCTCGCCTACACGTTTGCCCGCAAGCCCACGGAAATCACCGTCGAGCACGAGGAACGGGCCGCCGGCGAGTCGAAATACTCGCTGTACAGCCTGATCCGCCTCAATTTCGACCTCGTCACGGGCTTTTCGCTGATTCCCCTGCAAATCTTTTCCATGCTGGGCATGGCGATGTCGCTGGGCTCGGCGCTGCTGGTGATCTTCCTGCTGGTACGCCGCTTCCTGCTGGGCGCGGAGGCCGAAGGCGTGTTCACCCTGTTCGCCATCGCCTTCTTCTTCATGGGCGTGATCCTGTTTGGCATCGGCCTGGTGGGCGAATACGTGGGACGCATCTTCCAGCAAGTGCGCGCCCGTCCCCGCTATGTGGTGCAAACCATCCTGCAGGATGGCATGGTCCAGGCGGAAGCCGAGGCGCCATCGTACGTGCGCCTGGAAAAGCGCCAGGTGAGCCGCTGATGGGCGCCCCGCGCGCCGTCGTCTTCGGCTACCACAATGTGGGCGTGCGCTGCATCAAGGTGCTGCTGGCCGGCGGCGTCGATATCGCCCTCGTCGTCACGCACGAAGACAGCCCCACGGAAAACCTGTGGTTCGAATCCGTCGCCAGCCTGTGCCAGGCCGAAGGCATCCCGTACATCACGCCTCCGGACGCGCGCGCGCCCGAGCTGCTGGCGCAGGTGCAGGCGGCCAGGCCGGACATGCTGTTCAGCTTTTACTACCGCCACATGCTGCCGGCCAGCCTCCTGGAAGTCGCGCCCGCCTACAATATGCACGGCTCGCTGCTGCCGCAGTTCCGCGGCCGCGCGCCCGTCAACTGGGCCGTGCTGCATGGCGCCCCGCAAACGGGCGCCACCCTGCATGAAATGACGGTCAAGCCCGATGCCGGCGCCATCGTCGCGCAAACGGCCGTGCCCATCCTGCCCGACGACACGGCGTTCGAAGTCTTCGGCAAGGTCACGGTGGCGGCGGAGCAAACCTTGTGGAACGTGCTGCCAGCCTTGCTGGACGGCACGGCGCCGCGCCAGCTCAACGATTTACGCCAGGGCGGCTACTTTGGCGGCCGCACGCCGGAAGACGGCCGCATCGACTGGAAGTTACCCGCGCAGCAGGTGTACAACCTGCACCGGGCCGTCGCGCCCCCGTATCCTGGCGCGTTCACCGAAGTCAACAATGTCGTTTACACCATCGAAAAAGCCCGTTTAAGCAAGCATTCAGCAGGAAGTTTGCCAGCGGGCTTGGCGGTAGTGGATAATTGCATCTTTGGCGTCTGCGGAGACGGCCGCATGCTGGCCATTTCCGCGCTGAGGGCTGCCGGGGAGCCGATTTCGGCTCAGCAATTGCAAGCAAGTCTGACCGCCCGCGTCAGCACACACTGATATCACTCAAGAGAATCTCATATGAAAAAAGTCCTCATCTTAGGCGTCAACGGTTTCATCGGCCACCACCTGTCCAAGCGCATCCTGGAAACCACCGACTGGCATGTCTACGGCATGGACATGAACACGGACCGCATCACGGAATTGCTGGAAGATGACAACTACAAGTCGCGCATGCACTTCTTCGAAGGCGACATCACGATCAACAAGGAATGGGTCGAGTACCACGTCAAAAAATGCGACGTGATCCTGCCGCTGGTGGCCATCGCCACGCCGTCGACCTACGTCAAGCAGCCGCTGCGCGTCTTCGAACTGGACTTCGAAGCCAACCTGCCTATCGTGCGCTCGGCCGCCAAGTACGGCAAGCACCTGGTCTTCCCGTCGACCTCGGAAGTGTATGGCATGTGCCATGACGAGGAATTCGATCCGGAAAACTCGGAACTGATCTGCGGCCCCATCAACAAGCCGCGCTGGATCTATTCGAACGCCAAGCAGCTGATGGACCGCGTGATCTGGGGCTACGGCATGGAAGGCTTGAACTTCACCCTGTTCCGTCCATTCAACTGGATCGGCGCGGGCCTGGACTCGATCCACACGCCGAAAGAAGGTTCCTCGCGCGTGGTGACGCAATTCTTCGGCCACATCGTGCGCGGCGAAAACATCTCGCTGGTCGACGGCGGCGCGCAGAAACGCGCGTTCACCTATATCGACGACGGCATCGATGCGCTGATCCGCATCATCGCCAACAAGAACGGCATCGCCAGCGGCAAGATCTACAACATTGGCAATCCGACCAATAACTATTCGATCCGCGACCTGGCCGGCATGATGCTGACCCTGGCCGCCGAATACCCGGAATACGCCGAAGGCGCGAAACACGTGAAAATCGTGGAAACGACCTCGGGCGCCTACTACGGCGCCGGCTACCAGGACGTGCAGAACCGCGTGCCGAAAATCACGAATACCTGCGAAGAGCTGGGCTGGGCGCCGACCACCACCATGGCCGATTCCCTGCGCAATATTTTCGACGCCTACCGCAGCCAGGTAGCCCAAGCCAAAGCCCTGATGGATTAATGTTGAGCAAGCCGTTCCTGACCCTCAAAATCGACGTCGATACCTATCGCGGCACCCGTGAAGGCATGGGCAATCTGGTGCGCATGCTGGCCGCGCACCAGGCCAAGGCCACCTTTCTGTTCTCGCTGGGCCCCGACCACACGGGCTGGGCCCTGCGGCGCGCCTTGCGGCCCGGCTTTTTCAGCAAGGTCTCGCGCACGTCGGTGGTCGAGCACTACGGCTTGAAAACATTGATGTACGGCACCTTGCTGCCGGGACCCGATATCGGCAAGCAGTGCGCGGCGCAATTGCGCGCCGTGCGCGATGCCGGTTTCGAGTGCGGCATCCACACCTGGGATCACACCCTGTGGCAAGACAATGTGGCCAAGCGCAACGCCGCCTGGACCATTAACATGATGCGCAAGGCCGCCAACCGCTACGAACAGGTGTTCGGCAGCAAGCCGCACACGCACGGCGCGGCCGGCTGGCAAATGAATGTCAGCGCCTTTGTCGAGCACGACACGGCCGGCTACCGCTTTGCCTCCGATGGCCGCGCCATGCTCGACGCGCGCGGCGCCATGGTGCATCCGGGCAATGGCCCGCACCGCGTGCGCAATGGCAACACCATCCTGCGCTGCGTGCAATTGCCCACCACCCTGCCCACCCTGGACGAATTGCTGGGCTGCGAAATCGACGGCAAGCTGATCACCACC
The DNA here is from genome assembly GCF_002735765.1 of Janthinobacterium sp. BJB304. Lineage (NCBI taxonomy): Bacteria > Pseudomonadati > Pseudomonadota > Betaproteobacteria > Burkholderiales > Oxalobacteraceae > Janthinobacterium > Janthinobacterium sp. BJB304. The sequence continues at coordinate 115,268 of NZ_PDZN01000011.1, read as the reverse complement.
GGCAATGTTGCCGCGCATATCCTGTCACTGACGGCGGACAACCCGCGCGATCACGTGTATACCTTGCATGCGGAACTTGAAGGACAGAAACTCGCCCCCATTTTCGAACAATTGCTGACTGGCTGGAAAGCCCAGGGGTACCAGTTTGCGGCGATGGGCGATTATTATGAAAAGATAAAAGATGCGGACTTGCCAATTTGCCCCATCACCTGGGATGAGTTGCCCGGGCGTTCGGGACGCCTGATTGTGCAGGGCAAAGCGGCCTGAATGCTGTATTGTTGCACCTGGATGCGTTGCCAGATTAAAAAACAGCGCTGATGATCACCGTTCAGGAGAGAACCTGTGGCTGATAGCCAATCCCTCGTTAGCATACCCGACTTTAGTGCCGCCATGACCAGCGGCAAGACCTTTCAGTTGCTGGGCCGCCCGGCCAAAGCCACGGTACTGTTTTTCTATCCGAAGGACAACACCCCTGGCTGCACCACTGAAAACATCGCCTTCCGTGACGCGTATCCGCAATTTGTCGCCGCCGGCGTGGAAATCTACGGCATCAGCCGCGATTCCCTGCGCTCGCACGAAAGCTTCAAAGCGAAGCTGGAACTGCCGTTCGAGCTCATTTCCGACCCGGACGAAGCCGTTTGCCTGCTGTTTAACGTCATGAAGATGAAACAGATGTACGGCAAGACCGTACGCGGCGTCGAGCGCAGTACGTTTGTGATTGACGCCCAGGGCCGATTGGTGAAAGAATGGAGAGGCGTGAAGGTCGCAACTCACGTGGAAGAAGTGCTGGAATTCGTAGCGCATCTGAATTGATCGTTCATTTTGATCCAATGCGCGTTGTCGGCTTCCAGCAAGCCTGGTTCAACCGCAGTTCAGTTCACGGTACCTATCGCCATTTTGAGTCAACGAAGCGCCTCCATCCACTCCGCCAGACGGGCCTGCAGCCCGCCGATGGCGTCCATGACCGGCCATGCTGCCGGCCTCCCGGCAGTTATTCGTCCTGTAGCATTGTTGTTCCCCCGCATCCACCCCATGAGAAGTGCCGCCAGAAGCTGGCTGCCCATGGGCGATTCATTCCAGAAATTTTTTGATTGAGATCCTGATGCCACTGCCAAAATTACCGAGCAAGCCAGCCACCATCCTGGCCACCCAAGATTACCCAACCGCAGGCGCAGCGCGCCCGGCCACCAAAACCCCGGCAGCCAAGAAAGTGGCTGCACCGATCATTGAAGCGGCGATCGCCGAAGTTGCCAAACCGGTCCGCAATGCGGCCACGAAGATCAAACAAGTGGCGGCCCTGATGGTCGCCAAGCCGGCGCCTGCGCCCGCACCGGTTGCGGCCGCGCCTGCCGCGGTTGCCGCGCCTGCGGCGAAAGCCAAGCCGGCGGCCAAAGGCAAGGTCACGCCGATCAAGCCCGTCAAGCAGGCAGAGCAGCCGCATCCGGCCAAGCACAAGCCTGTGGAAGTGCAGCTCAAGTCGTCCGCCAGCCGCGCCGCCGATCAGCGCGGCATCAGCAAGCTGTTCGTGCTCGACACGAACGTGCTGATGCACGATCCATCGTCGCTGTTCCGCTTCGAGGAACACGATGTGTACCTGCCGATGATGACCCTGGAAGAGCTGGACAACCACAAAAAGGGCATGACGGAAGTGGCCCGCAATGCGCGCCAGGTGTCGCGCACGCTCGATGCCCTGATCAGCAACACGGATGACGACGCCATCGAACACGGCATCCTGCTGTCCAAGCTGGGCAACAAGGACGCCAAGGGCCGTCTGTTCTTCCAGACACGTTTGCAAAGCGCCGACCTGCCGGCAGGCTTGCCAGTGGGCAAGGCCGACAACCAGATCCTGGCCGTCGTGCGTTCGCTCGAGTCGGAACAGGAAGGCCGCCCCGTCGTGCTGGTGTCGAAAGACATCAACATGCGCATCAAGGCGCGCGCCCTGGGCTTGCCGGCCGAAGATTACTTCAACGACCATGTGCTGGAAGACACGGACTTGCTGTACTCGGGCATCGTGCAATTGCCGGACGACTTCTGGAACAAGCACGGCAAGGACATGGAGTCGTGGCAGGAAAGCAAGAACGGCTACAGCTCCACCTTCTACCGCGTGACGGGCCCGTTCATTCCATCGCTGCTGGTCAACCAGTTCATCTACCTGGAACCGAAAAACGGCGAAACGCCGTTCTACGGCCAGGTGAAGCAGATCAACGGCAAGACGGCCGTGCTGCAAACCCTGCGCGACTTCAGCCACACGAAGAACAATGTGTGGGGCGTGACGGCGCGCAACCGCGAGCAGAACTTCGCGCTGAACCTGCTGATGAATCCGGAATGCGATTTCGTCACCCTGCTGGGTCAGGCCGGTACCGGCAAGACCCTGCTGGCCCTGGCCGCCGGCCTGGCGCAAGTGCTGGAAACCAAGCTCTACAATGAAATCATCGTCACCCGCGTGACGGTGCCCGTGGGCGAAGACATCGGTTTCCTGCCAGGCACGGAAGAAGAAAAGATGTCGCCATGGATGGGCGCCTTCGACGACAACCTGGAAGTGCTGAACAAGTCCGACTCGGATGGCGGCGAATGGGGCCGCGCGGCAACGCAAGACCTGATCCGTTCGCGCATCAAGATCAAGTCGCTCAACTTCATGCGCGGCCGCACGTTTGTGAACAAGTTCCTCATCATCGATGAAGCGCAAAACTTGACGCCAAAACAGGTCAAGACCCTGGTCACGCGCGCCGGTCCCGGCACGAAGATCCTGTGCTTGGGCAACATCGCCCAGATCGACACGCCGTACCTGACGGAAGGCTCGAGCGGCCTGACCTACGTGGTCGACCGCTTCAAGGGCTGGACGCACAGCGGCCACGTCACCCTGGCACGCGGCGAGCGTTCGCGCCTGGCCGACCACGCCAGCGAAGTGCTGTAAATTGTAGCGGGCGGCGTCAGCTGCCCCAGTCATGCAAAAGCCCCGGCTGCAGCGATGCAGACGGGGCTTTTTTCATGTGCGCGACTTTTTCCTGCGGCATGTTCTAATACCGCTCCTTTCTTCCTGGACAACCCGCCCCATGCCTCCCGCCCTGCAGTTGCTGCTCTGCTTCATCGTTTTCATGCTCATCCACATTTCCGTCATGGCGGCCTGCGCCAGGCTGTTCGGCATCACGGTGCGCAGCATCAGCTATGGCGTCGGTCCCACCCTGCTGACCTGGGGCAAAGTCCACCTCAAGCTGCTGCCGCTGGCCGGCAATGTGGTGCTGAAAGATACGCGTGAGGAAACCTTGTATGACGACGATCCCTGCCTTGACGCGTACAACTTCCAGCCGCTGTGGAAGCAGGCGCTGCTGCCATTGAGCGGCGTGGCCGTGCTGCTGGCCTTGTCACTGGGCATCATGGGAGCCTCGGGCTGGGAGCGCTTTATCGCCGCCTTCGGGCACATCGTCGCTGGCGCGCTGGCGCCGTTGTCGAGGGCGCAGGAATTGCTGGGTGCAGGGGAGCTATTTGCCCGTACGCATGGCTTTGCGCCGGTGTTCGCCCTGTTCTCGCTGAAACTGTGCGCCTTTAATCTGCTGCCGTTTGCCGGTCTGAATGGGGGCCAGGCGCTGCTGGCCATCGCGCGCGGCGGCAAGCCGTATGTGACGTGGGAAGAGACGGCAGCAAAATGGCTGTTGCTGCCGGGGCTGGCGATCTTGCTGGCGTGGGCAGCGGCGTTCGGCTGCTATGGCTGGCAGGCGCTGGGGGCGTAAGAAACGCCCCCAAGGTCGCCCGGTCAGCCGACCAGCACCAGCTTGCGGTTGACGAATTCCATGATACCCAGATCGGACAATTCGCGGCCGTAACCCGAATGTTTCACGCCGCCAAATGGCAGTTCAGGCGCCGTGACGGCGGGCGAGTTGATGAATACCATGCCAGTGTCGATGCGGCTGGCCAGGCGCTTGCCGCGCGCGACGTCTGCCGTGATGATGGTGCCACCGAGGCCAAAGGGCGAATCGTTGGCCAGGGCGATCGCCGCGTCGTCATCCTTGACGCGGAAAATCATGGCGACGGGGGCAAAGAATTCCTGGTAGTAGACGGGATTGCCAGGCGTCACTTCGGTGAGGATGGTCGGCGCCATGAAGTAGCCGGCACGCTCGATGCGTTTGCCGCCCAGCAGCACTTTCGCGCCGCCTTCCACGGCCTGGCCGACTTGCTTGACGGCCAGGTCCAGCGCCGATTTGCTCGACAGCGGCGCCAGGGTCGTGGCGGCATCCATCGGATCGCCTGGCTGCAGCTTGGCCAGTTCGGCCTGGAAGCGCTCGACAAAGGTATCGGCAATGCTGTCGAGCAAGATAAAGCGTTTCGAGCCGTCGCACACCTGGCCCGCATTCTGGATGCGGCCGATGACGGCCAGTTTGACGGCCAGGTCCATGTCGGCGTCATCCAGGACGATGAAGGCATCGCTGCCGCCCAGTTCCATCGTGGTTTTTTTCAGGGCCTTGCCGGCCGTGGCCGCCACGGAGGCGCCGGCGCGCTCGCTGCCCGTCAGCGCCACGCCCTGCACGCGCGGGTCGGCAATGGCGGTGGCCACTTGCTCGCTGGACAAGAATGCGTTGGTGTAGGCGCCTGCCGGCGCGCCCGCGTCAAGGAACAGTTTTTCAAAGGCCAGTGCGCACTGGGGCACGTTGGACGCGTGTTTCACTACCAGGGTATTGCCCGCCATCAAATTCGGACCGGCGACCCTGGCCAGCTGGTAATACGGGAAATTCCATGGCTCGACGCAGAAGATCACGCCCAGCGGCGCGATTTCCACGCTGGCTACGCCGCGCTTGACGTCTAGTTGTTTGGGAGCGAGAAATTGCTCAGCATTATCCGCGTAGTAGTCGAGGATTTTCACGCATAGCGACACTTCCTGCTGCGCTTCCTTGAACAGCTTGCCCATTTCCACGGTGATCAGTTTGGCGAAGGCATCGCCTTGTTCTTTCAGCAGCATGGCCGCTTTCTTGACGACTGCCTTGCGCTCGGCAAAGCTGCGCTGGCGCCAGTCGCTCTCGAAAGTAGTGGCTGCCTGGGCCAGTATATTGTCCATTTGCGCGTCGCTATGCGGCGTGAAGGTCTGCTCGATCTGTTCGCTGTAGGGATTCGTGGTCTGATAGCTCATCTGGTTTCCTTGGTCTTGGCACCCCGGGACTGCGTGGCGTAGCTGGGCAGTATGCTGGCGGACGCGCCGCGCGACAGTACGCACGCGAACATAGTGGACTATGGCCGCAGGCGTCATGGCGGCCACGGTACGCACCAGCCGATCTCCCTCTCTGTCACGTGCCGCCATGCATGCGGGCTTGCCGCTATTATTTTTTGCAGACCTGTCGTATGCTCGAGTCAGTGCCGCAAGGCAAACGGCAAAGGAAGCAATATTTTCACCTTCGACACCTGCGGCAAGCACCTGGCCCTGTGGGCGATCCGCGTCTACCAGCGCCATCTATCTCCCTGGAAAGGATTTCGCTGCGCCTACCGCGTGCTGACGGGGCGCGACAGCTGCTCCGCCTATGGCTACAAGGTCATCGCGCGTCACGGCTTGCGCGCGGGACTGGCGCTGCTGCAACGGCGCCTGCGCGCCTGCGGCGAACGCCATCGCCGATACCTGGCGCTGCATCCGCAGACGCGGCGCAGTGCGCGCCGCCAGGCGCAGGCGGGATTTTGCGACTGCGACGTGCCTCTGCTGGACTGCGCTTGCGACTGGGCCGACGTGGCCAGCCTGGCTGACTGCTCCCGGCCGGGCCGCGGCAAGAACACGACATGGTTCCGCAACGACTATACAGCCAGTGCCGCACTGAAACGGCAGCAGGAAGAACACCGCAAGAAGATCAGGCAGCGACAGGAATCGGATAGCTAAATTCACACAATAAATTACAAATGAAATATTCATTCATGAAATGAATAATACCCATTATCACTGTGAATTGGCTGGAAACGGATCGGCGGCCTATACTTAAACCGTCTCCCCTACACTGCTTCCCATGCACACCCTGCTCAGCCCGCATACATCGCGGGCTTTTTGTTCCCGGCCATTGCCACTGCATCTTTCCTCTTTTACCGATCACCGGGCCCGCCGTTCCCCGCCAGCCCAGCCCCCAGCAAGGAGCGCAGCATGATCGTGCGCGAGCGTCCTTCGGCGCTAAGGCTGTTCCTCGTGGTGCGCGGGTCCGTCCTGCCGCGCATCCGCACCACGCTCATCGTCAATACCCTGATCGCCACCCTCGTCACCTGGTGCCACGGTACCTTGTTCGACCACAAGGTGATCTTGACCACCATCCCGTTTACGCTGATCGGCTTGCCGCTGGCCATCTTCCTGGGCTTTCGCAATACGGCCGCCTATGACCGCTACTGGGAAGCGCGCAAGCTGTGGGGCGAACTGGTCTTGCGCAGCCGTAATTTCTCGCGCCAGTGCCAGACGATGATACGCGGCGACACGCCCGCCCACGCGAGGCTGGGCCTGGAAGATGTGCGCGTGCGCATGATTTACCGCACCATCGCCTTTTGCCACGCCCTGCGCCACCAGCTGCGCGACACGCGCGGGCCGGCCGACTTGCAGCCGCTGCTGCGCCCGGCCGAATGGGAAGCGGCTTGCCAGGCATCAAATCCATCGGACTACCTGATGCTGCAGATGGGCCACGACCTGGCCGACTGCGTCCGGCAAGGCCGCATCGACAGCATCCTCACCGCACAAATCGATAACACGGTCTCGGCCATGGTAGCGGCGGGCGCTTCGTGCGAACGCATCCGCAGCACGCCGATTCCGTTTTCGTATTCGCTGTTGCTGCACCGCACAGCCTATCTGTACTGCTTCCTGCTGCCGTTCGGCCTCGTCGACTCGCTCGGTTTCATGACGCCCTTCGTCGTCGCCATCGTTGCCTACACTTTCTTTGGCCTCGATGCCTTGGGCGACGAGATCGAGGAGCCGTTCGGCGAAGACGCCAACGACCTGCCGCTGTCGGCCATGTGCCGCGCCATCGAAATCAGCTTGCGTGAATCCGTGCAGGACGAGAACGTGCCGCCGCCCATGCAAGCGGACGATTTCCTGCTGAATTGATGCGCACGCCAGCTTCCCCTTGACCTTCCCACCGGGGCAAGGATTACAGTGAACGTACCTAATCATTCAAGGAGTGCTTGCCATGTATCAGTTACAGGTTGAAAACATGAGCTGCGGCCATTGCGTCGGCTCGGTCACGAAAGCGGTGCAGGCGATCGATCCTGCGGCACAGGTGCAGATCGACCTGGCCAGCAAGCGCGTCACGGTGGAATCGCCCGCCGAACTGGACGCCATCAGCGCCGCCATCGTGGAGGCGGGCTACCCCGTCACCAGCGCGCAGTAGCAACCACAGCAGCATCACGACAGCCGGCCTTTGCGCCGGCTGTTTTTTTATCCGTCCAGCTCGGGGTAGTGGCGGAAAATGCCTTCCTCATTGAACGCAATTCTGCGCTTCGACTTCAGGTAGCGGGCGATGTTCGGCCGCGCCGCCACCGTATCGTGCAGCTCGGACAGGAACGGATATTCGGGCGCCAGGCGCGCCATGGCTTGCGGAAACGCATAACGCAAGCCGGCCAGCATCTGGAACAGCGACAGGTCGCCATACGTGAGCTTTGCGCCCACCAGATACTGGCCCCGGCTGCGATTATTCAGCAGGACCTGGGTGAAATAATCGAGGAATTTCGGCAGCCGTGTTTCGCGGAAATCCGCGCTGCGCAGCATGGCCGCCTGTTTCTGCTCCTCATAATATTGATTCATCGACAGCGGATGGTGCGTGTCGTGCACTTCCGTCAGCCAGTCGGCCATGGTCAGTTGCAGCTGGTTCAGCCATAAACGGCCGCTTTCCGCGCGCGGTGCCAGGCCCAGGCGGCGGCCCAGATACAAGAGGATATTCGTCGTCTGGCCGATCAGCATGTCGCCGTCGCGCAGCACGGGCGGTGCGTAGGCGGCCTGTGGCGTAGCACCGCCATCGAGGCAGGCCAGCATGGCGGGAACGCCTTGCCCCTTGCGTTCAGGCAAACGGGCGATATCGCGGTAGTCGGCACCCGCCTCTTCCAGGGCCAGGCGGATGAATTCGCCGCGTCCCTGTATCGTGGGCCAGTAATACAGTTCATACGCCATACGCACCTCCTTTGATTTAACTCAATGGCAGCAAGCCTTCGCTTCCGTGTCGCTGGCCAGCCCCAGGCTTTGCAGGATGGGGCAATCGGGCTTGTCATCGCCATGGCACGACTGCGCCAGGTGGGCCAGCGTGTCGCGCATTTCCGTCAGTTCGGCGATGCGCTTGTTGAGTTCGGCGACGTGGGCCAGGGCGATGCCTTTCACGTCAGCGCTGGCGCGCTGGTCGTTTTGCCACAGCGACAGCAGCTCGCGGATCTGCTCCAGCGAAAAACCCAGCCCCCGCCCGCGCTTGATGAAGCGCAAGGCGTGCAAGTCGTTCGGCGTGTAGATGCGGTAACCGGCGTCGCTGCGCGCGCTGGGTTTTAACAATGAAATACTCTCGTAGTAGCGTATCATTTTTGCCGATACGCCCGTTTCACTGGCTGCCTGGCCGATATTCATCCTATGACTCCTTGGTATGCGCGCGACCTGAATGACTGCGGGCTTTCCAGCGGCGCAGCAACAGGGCATTGCTGATCACGCTGACGGAACTGAAGGCCATCGCCGCGCCCGCCACCATGGGGTTGAGCAAGCCGAAGGCGGCCAGCGGAATGCCGATCAGGTTGTAAATGAAGGCCCAGAACAGATTCTGCCGTATCTTGCTGTAGGTGCGGCGCGAGATATCGATGGCGTCCGCCACCAGGGCCGGATCGCCGCGCATCAGCGTGATGCCGGCCGCATGCATGGCCACGTCCGTGCCCGTCGACATGGCAATGCCCACGTCAGCAGCGGCCAGCGCGGGCGCATCGTTGATGCCGTCACCCACCATGGCCACTTTCGCGCCTTCGCCTTTCAGCGCGACAATTTTAGCGGTTTTATCGGCCGGCAGCATTTTCGCCGCCACCGTATCGATGCCCAGCAGCTTGCCGACGGCGTCGGCGCTGCCTTGGTTGTCCCCGGTCAACATCACCGTGCGGATGCCCAGGCTGTGCAGATGGGCAATGGCTGCCTGCGCATTCGGCTTGACCTGGTCGCTGAAGGCGAACAGGCCCAGCAATTGCGTACCCGAGGCCAGCCAGGAAATCGTATTGCCCGTGTTTTCCAGGGACAAGGCCCGGTCCGCCAGCGGCGCCATGTCCACCTGTAACTCCTGCATCAGCCGCGTGCTGCCCAGTTTCAGGTCCAGGCCGTCGACATGCGCCGCCAGGCCGCGGCCCGGCAAGGCCGACAGGCCCGTGGTCGGCAAGGGCTCGATGTGGCGCGCGCTGGCCGCATCCAGCACGGCCGTAGCCAGGCTGTGCTCGCTGCCACGCTGGATGCAGGCCGCCAGCTGCAGCAGCCGGGCATCGTCGATGCCGTGCGCATGCAGAGCCGCCAGGGCGGGCTTGCCGACAGTCAAGGTGCCCGTCTTGTCGAACACGACGGTATCGACGGCGTGCGCCACTTCCAGCGCTTCCGCATCCTTGATCAGGATGCCGTAACGGGCAGCCACGCCCGTGCCGGCCATGATGGCCGTCGGCGTGGCCAGGCCCAGCGCGCACGGGCAGGCGATGACCAGCACGGCCACGGCATTGATGATGGCGTTCTCCAGTTCGCCGGTGGCGAACCACCAGCCCAGCATGGTCAGCAGCGCCAGCAACAGCACCACGGGCACAAAGATGGCGCTGACCTTGTCGACCAGGTGCTGGATCGGCGCCTTGGCCGCCTGCGCATCTTCGACCAGGCGGATGATGCGCGACAAGGTCGTCTCGCCGCCCACGGCTTGCGTGCGCACCAGCAACAAGCCATCGGCATTGATGGCGCCGCCCGTCACCTTGTCGCCCGGATGCTTATCGACCGGCAAGCTTTCCCCGGTGATCAGCGATTCGTTGATCTGGCTGGCGCCTTCCACCACCACGCCATCGACGGCCACCCGTTCACCGGGGCGTATCACCACCAGGTCGCCCACTTTCACCTGTTCCACGGGCAAGTCGATCTCGACGCCGTCGCGGCGCACGCGGGCCGACTCCGGACGCAAGACTTGCAGCCCGCGGATGGCCGAAGCCGTCTGGCGCTTGGCGCGGCTTTCCAGCCATTTGCCCAGCAGCACGAGGCTGATGACGACGGCCGAGGCCTCGAAATACAGATGCGGCAGCATCTCGCCCGCCGTCAGCCATTGATAGACGGACAAGCCATACGCGGCGCTCGTGCCCAGGGCCACCAGCAAATCCATATTGCCGCTGCCGGCACGGGCCGCCTTCCAGCCCGCCTTGTAGAAACGCGCGCCAAAGTAAAACTGTACGGGCGTGGCCAGCACGAATTGCATCCAGCCGGGCAGCATCAGGTGGATGCCGGCCCACTCGAGCAGCATGGGCAGCATCAGGGGGAAGGCCAGCACGGCCGCGAACGCCACTTTCATGCCGTCGCGGTTGGGGGCCACTGCGGGCGCGCTGGTCTGGCTGGCGGCGGGCACCGTGGCGGCATAGCCGGCCTTGTCGATGGCGGCGATCAGAGTGGCGGCATCCGCGCCGCCCGTGACCTTGATGCGCGCGCTTTCCGTGGCCAGGTTGACGCTGGCGGCCAGCACGCCCGGCACTTTCAGCAGGGCTTTTTCTACCCGGCCCACGCAAGAGGCGCACGTCATGCCGGCGATGTTCAGATCGATCTCGCGCTGCGCCACCGTGTAGCCGGCCTTTTCCACGGCGGCTTGCAAGGCGGCCAGTGGAATCGGCGTGTCGGAGCTGATTTTGGCCACTTCGGTGGCCAGGTTGACGCTGGCCTGGGTTACGCCCGGCACGGCGGCCAGGGCCTTTTCCACGCGGCCCACGCACGAGGCGCAGCTCATGCCTTCGATGGCCAGCGCCTGCGCGTGCGCATGCGCAGTAGCGGGAGGGGAAGCGGCGGGAGCGAGTGCACTCTGGTTCATGACGGATCCTGTACGAAAGATTAACTGATATGTACAGGATCTGCTATCCCATGATGGGAAGGTCAAGCCCTATTTGTCATGTGTGCCGGGCTTGCTTGAAAACTTAGCGCACCACGCAGTCGACGGTGGCAGGCTTGCTGCCGCCTGCCGCGCTGCCCGAGCCCGGTGACGACGATGAAAAGACCGGCGGCGGCGTGAACGGGATGCCGGGGTTGACGGGCAAGGGGGCGGGCGGCTGCCTGAAGTTGGGCGTAAAACCAAATTGCCCGGCAGAAAAAATTTGCGACCCGGCAGGATTGGTCACATGAATCAGGCCATCGAGCACCTGCACATACAAGCCGGGCGGCAATACCACGGGCGCCGGTGCCTTGGGCAACACTGGCCCGCCAGATGCCGCTGGCGGCACATAGCTGGCAATGAAAGTCGTGCCGCGAATGCCGATGGTAGCGGCCGGCGTCTTCATCTCGAAGCGCTCCTTGTTGCGCTTGCCCAGCAGCCCCGTGACGGAACGCAAGCCCCCCTTGAGCAGGCTGAAGACGGCGTGGTCGCCATCGGGCTGCTCGGCCGTGTAGCTGAATTGCTCGATCACGAAACTGGTATTCGGTTTCAAGGTGATTTCGCTATTGTCGATCAGCTTGATCAAGGCATAGGTCTCCTTTTCCGTCAGCAAGGTGTCGCCCTGCTCGACTTCCGACTTGATGGCCAGTAATTTCACCTTGCCATCGGCCTTTTTCGCCATCAGCGGACCGCTCAATTGCATGACGGTGCCGGCCACCTGGCCGGCCCAGGCATGCGCGCCCACGCACATCAGGGCCAGCCACAAGAAGGCCTTAATTGCAGTACATTTTTTTAGCAAGTTCATTTTTTGTAGGTCCTGTTGAGTTACCTGCGGAGGCGGCAACATCCTTGTCGTCCGGCACCTTGTCAGCAGGCTTGGCCGGCAGTTTGGAAGCGAGCGGGACGTTGGAATAGTCGGCCTGCTTAATAATGCGCAAGGCGTCATTGATGGCCGCGCTCGTGGCGGCGTCGATCACGGGCTGTTCGACGGTCGTGACGGGCAGGAAGATGGCATCCGCCATGCTTACCGTGCCATTCGGCGCCTGCAAGCCGACGCTGGTGCGCTGGCGATTGATACGCACGCCCTGCGTGCCCGTGATGCTGCCCGTTTTCGCCAGCACGCTCATGCTGGCAGCGGCCGGCAAAGTGAAACTTGCCGTGTCCGCAAACAGCACATTGCCTTCCGCGCTGGCGGTAAAATTGCCGCCGCTGGCTACGCGGGAGTTGCCCTTGATACTGATGTCGCGTCCCGCCGCCAGGCTGATGTCGCGCGCCGCTACCAGTTGCGCGCCATCGCCCAGCAGTACGTCCGTGCTGGCATTGAGCGCGATGTCATTGCCCGCGATCCTGCCGTTGACGGTAACGGGGCTGTGCGCCGTCACGCTGACGTTGCCGCCATGCGCATCGATATTGCCAGCCGTGACGCCGCCCGTATTGTCGATGGCGATATTGCCCGCGCCAGTGGTCAGCGTTCCCAGCGCCAAGGCGCCCGGCGCCGAGGTATTATTCAGCGCAATGCCGCCCCCGGCGCTATTGCTGGCGCTAAAACTGCTGACCTGATTGCCCGCATTACTCAGCACGATGCCGTCGCGCGCCTGCGCGGTCAGGCTGCTGGCGAGCACCGCACCGTCCTGGCCGATGGCGCCGTTCAAGGCGCTCAGCTGCACATCGTTGGCCGCCAGGCTGGCGAAGCGCAAGTCGCCAGCCGCTTGCGTGATGGCCAGCTGGCCTGCCAGCCGGATGGCGCCGGCAGTCTGATTAAAGCTGTTGGCGACGAGCAAGTTGCCATTGCCGCTCAACACGCCGCCGCCTTGCACGTAACGATCCGCCGACAGGCTGCCGTTCAGCAACAGGCTGCCGCCGTTGACTTCCAGGCTGGCCAGCAGGGAACTATCCGGCGCCTTGTCACCGAGGGTCAGGCTGCCGCCCGTCAGCAATAAGCCCGCGGACGCCGTCAGGTTTTTCAGGATGGTGTTGCCGGCCGCCGCGCTGTAGGTCACGATGCCCTTGCTGTTGCTAAAGTCGACAGCCAGTACGTTCGCGCCTTCCGGCACCACGCCGCCGTCCCAGTTGGCCGCATCGCTCCACAAGCCGCTGCCGCTGCCTACCCAGGTCGACAATTGTTTTTGCGCAATCGTCGCCTGCGTCGTGCCGCCCGTCGAGGTCAGCAGGTAATTACCCGCATCGGCGCCGCCCAGGCTCAGGTTCGTCACGAATACCGTCTTGCCCGCGCCCGCATTCTTGTCGCTGAAGCTGGCCAGGGCCGACAGGTCCAGGCGGTCACCGGCAACCCGGTCATCGCCAAAACCCAGCGCGGCGCCCGTCGTGCCGTCATAGACCTTGTTGACGCCGTTAAATTGCACGTTGAGGGTGCGCGGCGTGATGGCGAAAGTCGTCGTGCCGCCCATGGTGATGTCGTACTTGGTCGACCACAGGCCCGTCGCTGCATAGCTGCCCACGTTGCGCGCGTTGCTGCCGTAGCCGAGGCTGCCATTCACGCCCGTGTCGCCGTCGATCAATCCCACATAGGCGATCGAACCGAGGAAGGCGGCAAGCTGGCCATCGTAGACCTTGCCCGTGGCATTGCCCGAGAGGTTCACTTGCAGCGGCTTGAGGAAAGCCTTCAGCATCGGCGTCGTGTAGCCTTCGTAAATGCGCCACACGCTGCTGAAATTGTAGTCGCTGAAGCTGCCCTGCTGCCGCATCTGCGCCGTGCTGCGGCCGCTGGAGCCGCCGCCACCGGTCTGCACCAGCGATGTTTCATAATTGAAAAAACCATAGCTGAACGGGGAACCGGCGGACACGCGGCCGGCCACCGCGCCCACGGACGCGTAGCCGTCGCCGCTCACGGCGCCGCTGCTGAAGACATGGCTGACGCTGCCCGTGCTTTCACCGACCAGCCCGCCCATGTTTTCCCAGGGTAAGATGGAATCGGCAATGCCGGCCCGGCCCACGGCGCCGCTGGCATACGCATCGTCGATGCTGCCGCCGTTCAAGCCCACCAGGCCGCCGATGCTGCGCGCGCCGCTGACATTGCCGGTGGCATAAGACTGGCTCAGCGCGCCCTGGTTGTTGCCGACCAGGCCGCCGATCATTTCGCGCGCGCCCGTCACCACGCCGGTGGCGTACGAAGTCGCGATGCTGGCGCCGGACGCATTCGATCCCGCCAGGCCGCCGATGGCGCCGCCGTTGTCGGCATTGACGCCGGTGACGGCGCCGCTGCTGGCCGACAGCGTGATGGCGCCGCCGTTGCTGCCCACCAGGCCGCCGACATTGCGCTGGCCGCTGACGGCGACGCTGCTGTTCACGCCGGATATAGTGCCGCTGACGACCTCGCCAGCCAGCGCGCCCACGTTCGCCCTGCCGGTGACGCTGCCGCCGCTCAGGGTCAGGTTGCGCAAGGTGCCGCCCTGCACGGTGCCAAACAGGCCTGCCGCCGGTCCTGGCACCAGGCTGCGGTCGATTTTCAAATTGCTGAGCGTAAATCCGCCGCCATCGAACACGCCGGAAAAACCGCTGCCGCTGCCGGCGATCGGCACAAAGCCCTGGCCATCGTTCCAGTTCGCCGTGCCGCTGGCGTCGATATTGCCGGCCAGGCGATAGCTGTTGCCCAGACCGAGGCTGGCGATGCCTTGCAAGCCATAGATATCGGCGAGCAGATAAGGTGTGGCGGCACCGTCGCCGCCGGCCACGCGCAGGAAACTGGCGCCGCTGCCGATGGTGAAGTTTCTGGCACTAAATCCTGGCAGGGCCGCCGCATTTTGCACCCAGGCACCGCCGTCGAGCACAAAGCTGCCGCCCACCGTCACGGCGCCCGTGGCCGTGATGGCTGAACCGGAATTGAGGTGCAGATCGCCGGTCCTGGCAAGCGCATCCGATATCCGCAAGCCGCCCGTGTTCGTGCCGTCGCCGATGGTCAGCGACGCGGCCGAGATGCCGGCCAGCTCAACCGCGTTCAAACTGAGGGCCGTACCCGATTTGGTGCCCAGGTCGATGCTGCGCGCACTGCTCAGGGGTTTGATGATGACATTTGCGCCGCCCGCCGTGCCGCCGACGTCGATGCCGCCGGCAACGGTGATATTGTCGGCCTGCAGGGTCACCGTCTGGCCGGCGATGCCGCTGCCAGCAAGCTGGCCGGCGCCGCCCGACAGATTGATGCCGCCCAGCGCGTCATTCGCGCGCAAGCTCAGATTGCCGTTGCCGACATGAACCGTGGCGGCGCCCTCGATGCTGGCGCCCGATAGCGAAATGTTGCCGCCGTTGCTGGTAATGGCCGCGTTCAGATTGACGTTCGATCCCGGGCCATAGTTGCCGCCGGTGCTAGCAGGGTCATTCGCCGACAGGGTCACATTGCCGCCGTTGGTGGTGATGGCGGCGTAGACATTGATGGTTTCGCCCGCCTGCGCCGTCAGGCTGACGCCGGAATTGAGCATGTTCACCGAACTGCTGAAATTGATGCGGTGCAGGGCTTGCAAGGTGACGTCGCTGGTGGCGCCGGAGATCGTATCGGCGCCGATGCTGGTGCTGCCGGTCGACGGCATGTCGCTGAACTGATCGACATTGGCGAGGTTGCCGCCCGGTCCCTGCACCACGTCGATATCATACGGATCGAGCAGCCAGTTGCCGCGCTTGCCGCGCGCCGCGCTGGTATTGACGCGGATGCCGTCGACGGCCAGGTAATGGCCGGACGTTTCCACGAAGCCGCCGTCGCCGCCTTGCGCGCCGCCGCGCGCGGAAATGCTGCCGTGCACCTGGGCCGATTCATTGCCCCAGGCGATGACCTTGCCGCCGTTGCCGCTGACAATCGCATCGGCATTGACGCTGGCATCCTTGCCGACGAGTACTTGCCGCGCATTGTGCACGGCCGCGTTCTTGCCCTGGTAATCACCGCCCAGCAAGACCGTGCCGCCGCCCGTCGCGCCGCGGGCGTCGACCTTTGCATTGCCCAGCAAACCCACTTGCTCGCCCAGCACTTGAATCTGGCCGCCCGTGCCGGCCGCGCCCGCGGCGCTGGTGACGCTGCCCGCTTCGAGCAGCGCCTTGCCGCTGGCCTTGAGCACGATCCTGCCGTTCTCGCCGACGACGGCGCTGTTGGCATTGAGCACGCCGCGCTGGCTGACCAGCGCGCCGGCCATGCCGATGCTGCCACCCTGGGCGATGATCTGGCCCAGGTTCAGCGCCTGGTCGGCCGGCGCAGACACCAGTACGCGCAATTGCGGATTGCCGGGGTCGGCCAGCTGCACGCTGCGCCCGGCCGCCAGGATCACTTCGCCATTGGGCGCCGTGATGATGCCCGTGTTTTCCACGTTCGGCGCGATCAGCAGCACTTGCCCGCCCTTGCCCGCGTTAATCATGCCCGCATTGCCGACGCCGCCGGCCACGCCGCCGGCCGTGAACTGGCGCTTGCCGGCCAGGAAATCCTCATTCGTCATGCCCAGGCTGGAGGCCACCAGCCCGTTCACGTCCACTTTCGCCCCCTGGCCGAAGACGATGCCGTTCGGGTTGATCAGGAAGACCTTGCCGTTCGATTCGAGCGCGCCCAGGATCTTGCTGGGGTCTTGTCCCGTAATGCGGTTCAGTACGGCGCTATTGCCGTTTTGCTGGATGAAGCGCGTGATTTCGCCCGCATGGATGGAAAAACTCTGCCAGTTGATGATGGTGTTGGGCGTGTTCGTGATCGAAAAGATGTTGCCCTGCTGGCTGAACGTGGCCTGTCCGTTGACCACCTGCGGCAAGGCGGGGTTGGCCTGCACGGCGCCGAAACAGCCGGCCAGCAGCAGCGCCAGCGCCGTGCGGCGCAGGGGCGGCGCAAGCGGCAATGAAAAGGCGGGCGTCAGGATGAAAGCGGTGGCGTGCTGGACGTGGTTGTGCATGGTGTTCATCCTGATGCTAGTAGGCCAAGGCGAGGCGGAAATGCAGGCGGTTGGCGCCCCGCAGTCCCGTGTCGCCGCCATTGACGACATGGGCGTAATCGAGTTGCAGATTGGCGTAGCGGCTCAGCAGCAAACGCAGGCCGAGGCCGCCGCTGCTGATGCCTTGCGACGCGCTTTCGCCGGGCAGCGCATGGTTGCGGCGCAGCCAGGCCGTGTCATAGAACGCCAGCGCGCGGCACTGGTAAGCGAGAGCCTGGCCGCACCAGTTCGGCGTGTACAGCTCCAGGTTCAGGTTGACGCCCGAATCGTTCGATACCTCGCGCTCGGCAAAGCCGCGCACGGACGCGGCGCCGCCGGCGCCGAACTGCTCGCCCGGCACCAGCGCGTCGGGCGTGATCTGCGCGTTGGCGAGCGCGCGCCATTGCCAGTCGCCGGCCAGCACGCGTGCCGCACTGGCGCTCAGGCGCACCGTGTTGTAGGCCGCCTTGGCGTGCGCGCGCACGCGGTCGAAATCAGCTTGCGCGCCGTGCTTGCCGCCAGGGATATTGTGCGCGAAGGTGACCGCCACGCTGGTCTCGCCCGTGGGCAAGGTCCAGTTGCCGATGTAGCTGACGCTGAGCGGATGCACGGTGACGTCGGCGCCCAGTTCCATGCCGAACAGCTGTACGCTGTTGCGGTAAGCCTTGTAGTCGATGCCGTACACGAGCTTGGGTTCGAAATCGCCGCTGCGGGCAAAGTTCTGGTTGTAGCGGATGCCGGCCATGCTGCCCTGGCCGCTGACGGCCAGGTCGAAAATGCCGGCCGAGACGCTGCCCGAATCGACGTTCGAATAGCTGGCAAAAAAATCCATCGAGTCGCCCAGCGCATACAGCGGCAAGTGGTAGCCGGCGCCATACACGCCCACCTTGTCCGGCTTTTCCAGGCTGCTCGTGTATTGCAGGCTGGCGACATGATCGAGGCCGAACAGATTCGCATGCTGCAGCACCACACCCACGTGCGTCTTGCCCGTTTGTGCATTGCCCGTATTGTCCACGTTGAGCATGGCTTTCCAGGGCTTTTCATCGGCCACCGTGACGATGGCGTCGATGGCGCCCGCCGGTTCATCGGCTTGCAGGCGCACTTCGATCTTGCGCGCCGGGTTTTCATTGGCCAGCCTCAGGCTTTGCGACAGCGCCGGCAAGTTCGGCGTCTCGCCTTCGCGAAGAGACGGCAAGGCGCGCCGCACGTTGGCCTCGTCCACATGCGTATTGCCGCCGATGGCAAGCTTGCCCAGCGGCGTTTGCAGCACGCTCAGGCGCACCACGCCGCGCTCCAGTTCCTGCTCGGGCAATTGTACCTGCACGGCGCTGTAACCGCGCTCGCGGTAAGCCCCCTCCAGTGCCTCGACGGCGCGCGCGATGTCGGAAAAATCGCGCTGCGCTCCCGTGTAGGGCGCCAGCAGGGCCTGCACTTGCGCGGACGTGAGCAGGGTATTGCCCTGGACGTCGAAGCGGCGGATCTCGAAGCGCGGCACGCCGTCGCCCTGCGTGGCAGGCGCGGCGTCATCCATGGAAACAGCGGCGCCGGCGGCGCCGACGGCGAACAGCAGCGCGGAACCCGCAAGCAGGTGCACCAAACGATATGTCATGTGAAGGATTTCTTGTGTAACCGGACAAGCGCGCGGCCCGCAGGCGCCAGCATGTCCGGCAATGGATTGAAGACAAATTTTAGACGGCTTTTAGTTTCCAGTCAGAAATTTCTAACATTTCCCCCTGTTTTTTATCGCAATGCAACAAACAATGCGCACGCAATGGTGAAAAATGCCGCAATCGCTTGCCTTTTCCGGCGAATGGCGGGCTATTTGCTGTGCAATTCTGTCACGCCATCCCAGTCCAATGGCGGTGGCGCGTTACGGTACTGCTCCAGGCGCGCCGCGTACAGCCGGTACAGGCCATCGCCGGGAAAGTCCGCCTGCAAATGGGCCAGCTGCTCACCTGCCTGCGCCCAGTCGCGCGCGCGCAGCCGGGCCAGCACGGCGTGCCAGCGCTCGAGCTGCGCCAGTTCGGCCGCTGCGGCGCCGGCCAGCAGGCAGCGCGGCTCGAAGATGGCCACCGCTTCCTGCTTGCCCAGCACCCTGATCCGGTCGAGCTCGCGGTACAGGAAATCCGGGGCGGCCGCGCGCGTGGCCTCGCCCACCACGATGCCCACGCCATACAGCTTGCTGGCGCCTTCCAGGCGCGCGGCCAGGTTGACGCTGTCGCCCATCACGGTATAGGCGCGGCGGATGCGCGAGCCCATGTCGCCCACATGCATGGGCCCCGTATTGATGCCGATGCCGATGCGCAGCGCCGGCCAGCCGCGCGCGCAAAATTGCTGGTTCAGCCGCGCCGCGCTGGCCTGCATCAGCAGGGCGCTGGCCACGGCCCGGCTGGCGTGATCGCCAAAGGCGACGGGCGCGCCCCAGAACGCCATCACGGCGTCGCCGATGTATTTGTCCAAGGTGCCGCCATGGCTGTCGCGGATATCTTCCGACATGGCCGTCAGGTATGCGTTGATGTATTCGCGCAGCGCGGCCGGGGCCAGCTGCTCGGAAATGGCCGTGAAACCGCGCACGTCGGCAAACAGTACCGTCAGTTCGCGGTTCTCGCCCTCCATCGTGTAGCGGCGCGGATCGTCGGCCATCTCGGCCACCAGCTCGGGCGCCACGTACTCGCCGAAACGGGCCACCAGCGCGCGTCCCTTGCGCACCTCGAAAAAATAACCCCACGCCAGGTTGGCGATGAATAGCGCAAGGATCAGCAGCAACAGCACGGCACCGCCCAGCACCAGGTCGTGCACGGCGTACAGGTACAGGTTGATGCCGATGGCGGCGGCCAGCGCGGCCACGGTAGCCAGCATCACGCCAGCCGGCGGCAGCACGGCCAGGGCGCCCGCCAGCAGCAGGCCAAACAGCACGATCTGCACCAGTTCCAACGCCAGCGCGTAGTCGGGCCGCGCCTTGAAACGCCCGTCGAGCATGGACTTGATCAGGTTGGCGTGCACCTCCACCCCCGGATATTCGGCATTCACGGGCGTGGCGCGGATATCGTTCAAGCCGGGCGCCGTGGTGCCCACCAGCACGATGGCGCCCTTGAGCAGCGCGGGCGGCACCGTGCCGGCCAGCACGTCGGCGGCCGACACGTAGCGGAAGGCGCCGCCATCGGGGCCGCCCGCGCCGCGGTACTGCACCGTGGTCGTCAAGGCTTCGCCGACAGGAATCGCCATCGCGCCGCGCGGCGTGAACAGCATGATGTGTTCGAGGCCGCCATTGGCCAGTTCGCGCGCCGACAGGGTATCGGCCGTGCCCGTGAAACGGGGAGCGATGGCGCGCGCCTGCAGGTAGACGGCGACGGTGGCCAGCGACAGCGAAGGATAATAGCCGTCGCCGATGCGCTGCAACAGGGTCGAGGAACGCACGACGCCGTCGGCATCGGTCAGCGCCGTGAAGATGCCGGCGCCCTGCGCGGCCGCCTGCAGGGGGGCGATATTGGCTTCGTAGCCGCGCGCCACGTAGGCCGTGACCGTGCGCCCGTTCAAATCGGCGACGGTAAAGGCGGGCCTGGGCAGCACGCCCTTCCTTTGCTGCTCCGAGACGCTGTAGCCGAGCACCACGGGCTGTCCGCGCATGGCCTCGGCAAACAGGCCGTCGTAATCCATGGCCGGGCGCAGCTTTTCCAGCTGCGCCGGCAAGCCGGCCACGCCGGCCAGTTCGCCGCGCGCCAGCCCTTGCAGCACGGCGTAGCCGGAACTGGTGTCCGCTTCGGGAAACGAGATATCGAAGCCCAGCGCGGCTACCCCGTAATGGCCGGTGAGCTGGCGCACCAGGCGCGCCTGCACGTCGCGGCTCCAGGGAAAACGGCCCACGCGGGCCAGGCTTTGCTCGTCGATGTCGACGATGACGATGCGGCGGTCGAGCTGCGGCGCATCAAAGCGCATGCGCCAGTCGCCCAGCATGGCATCGAGGCGGGCAATATTCTCATTTCCCGCCAGGCACAGCACGGCCGCCGCCACGGTCAGGACTACGCCCAGCAGCGACCGCGCCCCATGCTTGCGCCAGGACTGCGGCAGCTTCAAGGGGTATAGCCCGGAATGGCCGCCTCGTCGACGGCATCGATCTGGCTCGGATGCATGTGCTTTTCAGCGAAGGTCAGATAGACCTTGCTGCGGATGAAAACGTCGAACAGCTCCGGGTCGATATGGCCGTTCAGGCTGAAGTTACCGAGGATGCGCAGCGATTCGGACAGCGACTTGCCCTTTTTGTAGGGCCGGTCGCGCGCCGTCAGCGCCTCGAAAATGTCGGCAATCGCCATCAGCCGCGCCGGCACCGACATCTGCTCTTTCGTCAGCCCGCGCGGATAGCCCTTGCCATCCATGCGCTCATGGTGGCCGCCCGCATATTCGGGCACCTTTTGCAGGTGCTTGGGCCACGGCAGCGCTTCGAGCATGCGGATCGACACGCTGATATGGTTGTTGACGATGGCCCGCTCGGCCGCCGTCAGGGTGCCGGCGCGGATGGTCAGGTTTTCCGTCTCGTCGGCATCGAGAAAATCGCGCAGTTCGCCGTCGGCCGCGCGCCAGCGGCGCCGGGCGATCTGCCGCACCCTTTCCTGGTCGGCCTGCGCCATGCTCTCGCCGCCGATGTTGACCGTGCGGATGAAATCGCGCTCTTCGCGCAGCGCCGCCTGCTCCTGCT
The DNA here is from genome assembly GCF_002735765.1 of Janthinobacterium sp. BJB304. Taxonomy (NCBI): domain Bacteria; kingdom Pseudomonadati; phylum Pseudomonadota; class Betaproteobacteria; order Burkholderiales; family Oxalobacteraceae; genus Janthinobacterium; species Janthinobacterium sp. BJB304. The sequence continues at coordinate 93,636 of NZ_PDZN01000011.1, read as the reverse complement.
CCAGCGCGCGGGCAATGGCGTCCTTCTGTTGCGGCTGCGCGGCCTGCAGGCGCAGGGCCTCGATCTCGGCGTCGCGCAGCAGCACTTCGTAGCGCGTGTCGATCAGGGCGATGCGGTCGAAAATGGTTTCCAGCTTGGTGGCCTTGTCGACCACGTGCACGGGCGTGGTGATCTTGCCGCAATCGTGCAGCAGGCCTGCCAGCCACAGCTGCTTGCGCTCGTTGTCGCTGAGCCGGAAATCGGCCAGCGGCCCCGTTTGCGTCGCATGCGCGGCGTCGGCCAGCAACATCGTCAGCTCGGGCACGAACTGGCAGTGCCTTCCCGTGTACGGCGACTTTTCATCGATGCCGATATTGATCAGGGTAACGAGCGACTCGAGCAGCTCTTCCAGCTGAGAGATGAGCAGCTGATTCGTCAGCGCCACGCCCGCCTGCGCGGCCAGCGCCTCGATGAAGCGCTGGTCGGTGGAGGAAAAGGCGCGCACCTGGCCCGTCTCGCCATCCTTGGCATTGACCAGCTGCAGCACGCCGATCAAGTCGCCCTCGTGATCGCTCATGGGTACCGTCAGGATCGATTGCGTGTGGTAGCCATGGTGGCGGTCAAACTCGCGCATGCCGGAAAAATTGAAGACCTCGTCGCGGTAGACGTCGGCGATATTCACGCTGCGGCGCATGTTCGCCGCATACGCGGCCACCGATGCCAGGTTGGGCTGGCCGGCGCCATCGAACAGGGATACGCCCGGCAAACCCATGTCCGCCCCCTGCGCGATGCCCAGGCTGTCGTTGACGCTGATATCGAACGCCAACTGGCGCCCGTCAAGCGCGGGCCGGTACAGGGTGGCGCCGTCGGCGCCGCTCATGCTTTTCGCCAGCAGCACGATGCGCTGCAGCAGCGCGCCAATGTCGCGCCCCTCACCGCCCAGGCCGTGGCCGAGCGCCACGCTGAGTTCGGTCAATTGCTCCAGTCTGTGGGCGATTTTCTCAGGGTGCAGCTGAGGCATATTGGTGGCAATCAGGTAATGGACAAGCAAAAAAGGGGAAGTCGGCAAGCGCCAGTGTAACGGCGACCCTGCGCACTGTACATTACTTAGTCACAACAAAATGAAATTACTTTCCGTATCGCAACACGCATAAATGTTGCCGCCAATCTCATTAATTAGAATAGAATCAACAATAATTACACTGTAACAAGGTACTGAATGAAATTCACGTTCAGGGGCGTGCGCGGCTCCATCCCCTCCCCCGGTCCGCGCACGGCGCGCTATGGCGGCAACACCACGTGCATCGAAGTGCGCACGGACAACGACAGCCTGATCATTCTCGATGCCGGCAGCGGCATCTTCGCGCTGGCGCAGCAACTGCCGCCGGGCCAGCCCGTCGACGCGCACGTCTTCATCACGCACAGCCACTGGGACCACATCCACGGCTTGCCCATGTTCTCGCCCCTGTTCGTGGCCGGCAACCGCATGCGCTTGCATGGCGCCCTGGACGGCAACAGCGGGCGCGGCATCGAGCACGTGATGGCGGTGCAGCTGCAGGGCAGTTATTTTCCCGTCAGCGAAGCGGCCATGGCGGCCTGCATCGAGTACCGCACCCTGGCGCCCGGCGAAGCCGTCGACGTGGGCGGCGCGCGCGTGCGCGGCGCGGAAATGAACCATCCGGTGGTCAACCTCGGCTACCGCATCGACTGCGGCGGCGCCTCGCTGTTTTTCAGCGGCGACCATGAACCGTTCTACAACCTGTATCCGCCCGGCCACGCCGAGCATGCGGCCTGCGCGGCGCGCAATGCGCAGCGCCAGGCCGGCATTGATGCACTGGTCGCCGGCGTCGATGCGCTGATCATGGATTGCTCGTACACGCGCGAGGAATACCCGGGCAAGCAGGGCTGGGGCCACGGCACCTTCGACGCCGCCTTCGACCTGGCCCTGCGCTGCGGCGCGCGGCACCTGTACTGCACCCACCACGAACCGACCCGCAGCGACGAGCAGCTCGAAGCCGTGTTTGCCGACGTGATGGGCCGCTATGCGAGCCGCCTGGCCGGCCTGCAGGTGTTCCTCGCCAGCGAGGGGCTGACGGTGGAACTGGCCGGCGCATAAAAAAAGGAACCTTACGGTTCCTTTTTTATACATGCGCCCAGTTGGCCCAAGGCCGCCTTACATGATGTGGTGGCCAATCCACCAGGCCACTGCCGCCACGAACGCGGAAGCGGGAATCGTGAAGATCCAGGCCCAGACGATATTGCCCGCCACGCCCCAGCGCACGGCCGACATTTTTTGCGCCGAGCCGACGCCGACGATGGCGCCCGTGATCGTGTGCGTGGTCGACACGGGAATACCCAGCGCCGTCGAGACGAACAGGGTGATGGCGCCGCCCGTTTCGGCGCAGAAGCCGCCGACGGGTTTCAACTTGGTGATCTTCTGGCCCATGGTCTTGACGATGCGCCAGCCGCCGAACAGGGTGCCGAAGCTGATGGCCGTGTAGCACGAGATGATGACCCACATCGGCGGCATGGCATCGGCCGCGCTGGAATAGCCGGCGGCAATCAGCAGCATCCAGATGATGCCGATGGTTTTTTGCGCATCGTTGCCGCCGTGGCCCAGGCTGTAGGCCGCGGCCGATGCCAGTTGCAAACGGCGGAACCACTTGTCGACCTTGCGCGGCGTCGAACGCACGAAGATCCACGACACGATCAGCATCATGATGGAGCCGAACACGAAGCCCAGCACGGGGGCGATGACGATGAAGGCCACGGTTTTCCACAGGCCGGCCGCGACCAGCGCGCCCGTGCCGGACTTGGCGACGGCCGCGCCCACCAGGCCGCCGATCAGGGCGTGCGAGGACGACGAGGGAATGCCGTAGTACCAGGTAAACAAATTCCAGAAGATGGCGCCCATCAGCGCGCCGAAGATCACGTACTGGTCGATCACGGCCGGGTCGATGGTGCCCTTGCCCACCGTGGCGGCCACGGTCAGCTGGTGGAACACGAAGATGGCGACGAAGTTGAACGTGGCGGCCATGGCAACCGCGGTCTGCGGTTTCAATACGCCCGTCGAGACCACCGTGGCAATCGCGTTGGCGGCATCGTGGAAGCCGTTCATGAAGTCAAACAGCAGCGCGAGGACGATCAACAGGCCTAGCACGTAGATGCTGATTTGTATGGTCATTATAGTTTCTTTTCTGATTCTGGTTCAGGACAGGCCCAACGCTTACGCGTTTTCGACGATGATGCCTTCGATAATATTGGACACATCTTCGCAACGGTCGGTCACGGTTTCCAGAATTTCGTAGATCGCTTTCAGCTTGATCAGGTTGCGCACGTCCGGCTCGTCGCGGAACAGCTTGGACATGGCGGCGCGCATCACGTGGTCGGCGTCCGATTCCAGGCGGTCGATCTCTTCGCAGATGGCGACGATCTTGCGCGAGTTGTCCATATTGTGCAGCATGGCGACGGCATCGCGCACTTTTTCGGTACAGGCCAGCACCAGTTCGGCCAGGCGCTTGGCTTCCGGCGTGACGGCTTTCAAGTCGTACAGCGAGACGGTCTGCGCCGCGTCTTCCAGCAGGTCGAGGATATCGTCCTGGCGCGTAATCAGCTGATGGATGTCATCGCGGTCGATCGGCGTGATGAAGGTCTTGTGCAGCATTTCCACGGTGGCGTAGGTGACTTTGTCCGCCTGTTTCTCGATGCTTTCGATCGCATGCACGCGGTTTTCCAGGTCGTCGAAATTGGTCATCAGGCCGAGCATCTCTTTCGCGCCCTTGACGCACAATTCCGCGTGCTGGTTAAACAATTCAAAAAACTTGCCCTCAGTGGGCATCAAGCGTCCAAACATGTCATTCTCCGTTAAGCATTGAGTCGTGTTATTTACTACAGAAAGCCGCCCCGTATGAGGGGGCGGCCAATGGAATATCAGTGCTGCTGAGTCTTAGTCGCCTTGGTAAAGCGCCAGGCCACCACTGTAATTGCCAAATTTGGTGTACTGCCCCATGAAGGTGAGGCGGATGCTGCCGATTGGACCGTTACGTTGTTTGCCGATGATGATTTCGGCCGTCCCCTTGTCTGGCGAGTCGGGGTTATACACCTCGTCGCGGTAAATGAACAGGATCACGTCGGCATCCTGCTCAATAGCGCCCGATTCGCGCAAGTCGGACATCACGGGACGCTTGTTCGGGCGTTGTTCCAGCGAGCGGTTCAACTGGGACAGCGCGATCACGGGGCAACCGAGTTCTTTCGCCAGGCCTTTCAAGCCCCGTGAAATCTCGGAAATCTCCGTGGCGCGGTTGTCGCCCGGCGTATTGGCCGACATCAGTTGCAAGTAATCGACGATGATCAGGCCCAGCTTGCCGCACTGGCGCGACAAACGGCGCGAGCGGGCGCGCAATTCGATGGAATTGAGCGCCGGCGTTTCATCGATGTACAACTGCGCGTCGTTCATCTTCTGGATTGCATTCGTCAGGCGCGGCCAGTCTTCGTCGTTCAGGCGGCCCGTGCGCAGGCGGTGCTGGTCCAGCTGTCCGACGGAGCCGAGCATACGCATGGCCAGCTGGGCGCCGCCCATCTCCATCGAGAACACGGCCACGGGCAAGCCGCTGTCGATGGCCACGTTTTCGCCGATGTTGACGGAAAACGCCGTCTTGCCCATCGACGGACGGCCCGCCACGATCACCAGGTCGCCCGGCTGCAGACCCGAGGTCATGCGGTCGAGGTCGATGAAACCGGTGGGCACGCCCGTGATTTCACTCTGGTTGTCGCGGCTGTACAGTTCGTCGATGCGCTCGACCACCTGCGTCAGCAGTGGCTGGATGGCGGTCCAGCCCTGGGCGCCGCGCGCGCCTTCTTCGGCGATGGCGAAAATCTTCGACTCGGCCTCGTCAAGCATCTGCTTGACTTCCTTGCCTTGCGGGCTGAAGGCCGTGCCGGAGATATCGTCGGCGACGGTGATAAGTTTGCGCAGCACGCCGCGGTCGCGCACGATCTCGGCATAGCGCCGGATGTTCGCGGCCGATGGCGTGTTTTGCGCCATGGCGTTCAGGTAAGCGAGTCCGCCCACGTCATCGGCCTTGCCGAGCTGGGTCAGGGTTTCAAAAACAGTAATGACATCGGCTGGCTTGGAAGCGTTAACCATCTTGACGATTTGCTCGAAGATGATGCGATGGTCATAGCGATAGAAATCCTCCGCATGCATGAAGTCGGCGATGCGGTCATAGGCGGCATTGTCGCGCAGCAGACCACCGATAACGGATTGTTCTGCTTCGATCGAATGCGGCGGAATACGGAGGGAATCCAGTTGCGGATCAGAGGGGGCGTTCATGGCGCGAATTATACCCGCTTCGGCGTGCCGGCAAAAATAAAGGGCTGAAAATGAGCGAAAAAAAGGCCACAAAAAAGCCGGGCGAACCCGGCTTTTCATAGTGCGGCAGCGCTTGCGGGCCAGGCCCGCAGACGATTACGCGTTCGCGTCTGGAACGACAGCGATAACAACTTCCACGACCACGTCGGTGTGCAGAGCAACCGAAACGTTGTGCTCGCCAACGATCTTCAGCGGGCCGGTAGGCATGCGGATTTGTGCTTTTTCAACAGCAAAACCTTGCTTGGTCAGCGCTTCAGCGATGTCGAAGTTGGTGACGGAACCGAACAGACGGCCATCGACGCCAGCTTTTTGAGCAACTTGAACGGTCAGGCCGCTCAGTTTTTCGCCCTGGGCTTGCGATGCGGCCAGTTTGGCGGCAGCAGCTTTTTCCAGTTCGGCGCGCTTGACTTCGAATTCAGCCACAGCGGTTGCCGTAGCACGACGTGCCAGGCGTTGCGGGATCAGGAAGTTACGTGCGTAACCGTCTTTGACTTTGACGACTTCGCCGAGGTTACCGACGTTTACAACTTTTTCTAACAGAATGATTTGCATAGTTCTTCTCCAGGAATATCTGACCGATTAAGCGTGGTGCAGATCGGTGTATGGCAGCAGCGCGAGGAAGCGAGCGCGCTTGATTGCGGTGTCGACTTGGCGCTGGTAGTGCGCTTTGGTACCGGTCAGGCGTGCTGGCATGATCTTGCCGTTTTCCTGGACGAAGTCTTTCAGCGTGTCGACGTCTTTGTAGTCGACTTGCTCAACGTGAGCTGCCGTGAAGCGGCAGAACTTCTTACGTTTGAACAAAGGGTTTTGCTGTTTGCGTTTTTCTTTAAGCTTGAGCTTATTTTTGTCGAACTTTTTACCGAATGCCATGTCAGGCTCCTGTATCTAAAATGCGCTAGTCAGAATTGACTGCACTAAAATCAATGATGTGAAACACCAAACTCTTGCTGTTGCGGCTCTTCCTGGCCAGGAAACCCGTGAACTGATACACCCCGCCCAAGCTTGCCTGATTGAACCGGCCTGAAATTTCGCCAGCGGCTAGCGCGGCAACATCAAACTCGGTCAAACGGGCAATCCCTGCTTCCATCTGCTGCGAACTGTGTTGCAATACTGCATTCACAATCGGTAGCCCTGCCGGGGTATAGCGCAATATTTCGCGCTCGGCAATGATGGCGGTGACTTGTAGCTGGTTCAGCGCACGATCCTGGTCAAAAATTAAGCTGCTGCTGCGGCTGGAGCGGCTGCTGGTGCTTCGGTGCGGTGGCTTTTGGCCGCGTCTTCGCGTTGTACCGATTTCATCATCGGCGAAGGAGCTGTTTCAGCTTTCTTCATTTTAACGGTCAGGTGACGCAACACGGCATCATTGAATTTGAATGCTGTTTCCAACTCGACCAGGGTCTCGTTGTCGCATTCGATGTTCAGGCAGATGTAGTGTGCTTTAGGCAGCTTTTGGATCGAGTAAGCCATTTGACGGCGGCCCCAATCTTCCACGCGGTGAACCGAACCGCCGCGGGTGGTTACGCTGGCTTTGTAGCGTTCGATCATCGCGGGCACTTGCTCGCTTTGGTCCGGATGGACGATAAAGACTATTTCATAATGACGCATGCAAACTCCTTCAGGTCGGATTGATAATCGCCCACCCCGGCGTCAAGACGGGTGTGGGAAGGTCAGCCGAAGATTATAACCGCCTTTTGCAAACGTTTCAATCATTGCTTGCGCCAGCGCCCGAAAAGCCCGCGCGCCACCGTGCTTTTCGACCGGGAACAAGTATTTCTTGCGAAATTCGCCGAAAACACGGAAATCCCCTTGCATAGTGGGCGATACTGTACAAAAATACAGACTGTTCATATAGACAGCATTTTAGTATGCACCCACCGCTCATGATCAAGCTGACAGCACGACAAGAACAAATCCTGAACCTGATCAAGGACGCGATTGAAAACACGGGCTTCCCTCCCACCCGTGCCGAAATTGCCAATGAACTGGGTTTCAAATCGGCCAATGCGGCGGAGGAGCATTTGCAGGCCCTGGCCCGCAAGGGCGCGATCGAGATTTCGCCCGGCACCTCACGCGGCATCCGCCTGATCGGCGCGGCAGCTGAAGCGCCGCCATCGAAAGTGCCGGCGGCGCTGCTGATGTCGCTGCCCCTGATCGGCAGGGTGGCCGCCGGCTCGCCCATCCTGGCCCAGGAAAACCTGGAAGCGAGCTACAACGTGGACCCGGCCCTGTTCTCGGCCAAGCCCGACTTCCTGCTGAAGGTGCGCGGCTGGTCCATGCGCGACGCCGGCATCATGGATGGCGATTTACTGGCCGTCAAAAAGGTCGACAGCGCCAAGAATGGCCAGATCGTCGTGGCCCGCATCGGCGACGAAGTCACCGTCAAGCGCTACAAGAAGACGGGTTCCGTCATCGAATTGCTGCCGGAAAACCCAGACTTCAAGGTCATCACCGTGTCGCCGGAAGATGAATTCGCCCTGGAAGGCTTAGCAGTCGGCTTGATGCGCAGCTGGCACTGATTGAGCGCGCCCTCATAAACCTACTGAGCAGCCCACTCTCGGGCATCCGTTGCTCGCTGTACCAATGTACAGCTCCGCTACTCAACCCGATATTGGACTTGCTCGCTACGGTTTCTGAAGGCACGAAGACATTACCATTGAACGGCGAAAAACAAAGGGCCGCAACAGCATGACTGTTGCGGCCCTTTCATTTGTCCGGCGACTTATACATCGAGTGCCTGGCGGAAATCCTCTCGCAGATCCACCTCATCCTCGATACCGACGGAGACGCGGATCAGCGATTCGGCGATGCCCATGCTGGCGCGCCGTTCGGCGCCCATCTCGTAGAAGATCGTGTGGGCGACGGGAATGACCAGGGTGCGCGTGTCGCCGAGGTTGCTCGCGGGAATAGCCAGGTTCAAGCGATTGAGGAAATCGAAGCAATCGATGCCATCCTTCAGCTCAAAGCTGAACAAGGAACCGTAGCTGCGGAACAGGTCGCTCGCCAAGGCGTGCTGCGGGTGCGACGCCAGGCCCGGGTAATGCACGGCCGCCACGCGCGGGTCGGCGGCGAGCATGGCGGCCAGCGCCAAAGCGTTCGAGCAGGTGCGGTCCATGCGCAAGGCCATGGTTTCCGCGCCGACGGCGATATGGTGCGCCGCTTCCGGCCCCAGGGACGCGCCGAAGTCGCGCAAGGCCTTGGCGCGGATTTGCGCGATGCCCCACTGCGCGGGCGCCGCCTTCTTGTAATTCTCGAAAATATTCGGATACTGCGTCCAGTCGAACACGCCCGTGTCCGTCAAGCTGCCGCCCAGCGCATTGCCGTGACCGCCGATGGATTTCGTCAAGGCATTGACCACGAGGCCCGCGCCCACGGCTTTCGGGCGGAACAAATACGGCGTCGTCATCGTGTTGTCGACGATGTACAAGATGCCCTTTTCGCGGCACAGGTCACCGATTTTTTTCAGGTCGGCGATCTGCGTGCGCGGATTGGCGATGGTTTCCACGAACACGATGCGCGTGGCAGGCGTGATGGCGGCCGCCACGTTGGCCACCTCGGTGGCGTCGACGAAGGATACGGCGATGCCCTGCCCCGTCACCGTTTGCCACAGGCTGTTGGTATTGCCAAACAAAAAGGCCGACGAGACGACATGGTCGCCCGCGCGCAGCAGCGACTGCACCACGGCGCCGATGGCGCCCATGCCGGTGGCGAAGCACAAGGTCGCCACGCCGTCTTCCATCTTGTTGACCTTGTCTTCCAGCGCGGACACGGTCGGGTTGCCCTGGCGGCCATAGCGGAAACCGGGTTCCTTGCCCTGGAATACGGAAGCGAGCTGGCGCGCATCGGCATAACCAAACGCGACGGAAGTGTGCACGGGCTTGTGCAGCGAACCATGCTCGATGCCCTTGCGGCGGTCGTTATGCAGGATGGTGGTGGTAAAGCCGTAGTTTTTTTTATCGTTCATGATCGCGGAGCAAAAAAAGCCCGGCGCTAGCCGGGCAAGATAATTACGCTTCTGTCGTTGCCAGGTTCAGGTTCAGCTGGGAACGCGGCGTATCTTCGGGCGCTGCCGCCTTCGGATGGTGGCGCGCATATTCCAGGCGGTCCAGGTATTCCTGCGACACGTCGCCCGTCACGTAGACGCCGTCGAAGCACGAGGCCTCGAAGTTGGTCAGGGCCGGGTTGACGTCGGCGATCGCCTGCTTGAGCGCGCCGATATCCTGGTAGACCAGGTAGTCGGCCGTGATTTCGCGGCACACTTCTTCCGTCGTGCGGCCATAGGCGATCAGTTCGTCGCGTGTCGGCATGTCGATGCCGTACACGTTCGGATAGATGACCGGCGGCGCGGCCGAGGCGAAGATGACTTTCGTCGCGCCCGCTTCACGCGCCATCTGCACGATTTCACGGCTGGTGGTGCCGCGCACGATGGAATCGTCGACGAGCAAGACCACTTTATCCTTGAATTCGGACGGGATCGCGTTGAGCTTCTGGCGCACGGATTTCTTGCGCGCCGCCTGGCCCGGCATGATGAAGGTACGGCCGATGTAGCGGTTCTTGATGAAGCCTTCGCGGTATTCGATGTTCAGCGCCATGGCCAGCTGGATGGCGGCCGGACGCGAGGAATCGGGAATCGGCATGACCACGTCGATATGCACGCCTGGCAATTCGGCGCGGATCTTCTCGGCCAGGTATTCGCCCATTTTCAGGCGCGTGGCGTACACGGAGGCGCCGTCGATGACGGAGTCGGGACGGGCCAGGTAGACGAATTCGAACACGCACGGGTTCAGGCTGGCATTGTCGGCGCACTGGGCGCTGTGCAATTTCTTGTCGGCATCGATAAAGACGGCTTCGCCGGGACCGATGTCGCGCACGAAGCGGAAGCCCATGCCTTCCAGGGCCACGGATTCGGAAGCGATCAGGTATTCGGGACCCTGCTCCGTTTCATTGATGCCCAGGCACAGCGGGCGGATGCCGTGCGGGTCGCGGAAGGCCAGCAAGCCGACGCCGGCGATTTGCGCGACGGCGGCATAGCCGCCCTTGACGCGACGGTTCAGCACGGTCACGGCCTTGAAGATGGCTTCCGGGTCCAGGTTCAGGCCCGTCGTCGCTTCCTGGATTTCATGCGCCAGCACGTTGAGCAGCACTTCCGAATCGGAATCGGTATTGATGTGGCGGCGGTCGTTCTTGAACATTTCCAGCTTCAACTGTTCCCAGTTGGTCAGGTTGCCATTGTGCGCCAGGGTGATGCCGAACGGCGCATTCACATAGAACGGCTGTGCTTCCTCTTCGCTCGACGAACCGGCCGTCGGGTAGCGGCAATGGCCGATGCCCGTCGTGCCTTGCAGCGAACGCATGTTGCGCGTGCGGAAGACGTCTCGCACGAGGCCGTTGGCCTTGTGCATGGAAAACATACTGCTGTGATTGGTCGCAATCCCTGCCGCGTCCTGACCGCGATGTTGCAGGAGCAACAATGCATCATAGAGCAATTGATTGACAGGTTGATGGGAAACGACGCCGACGATGCCACACATGGTGTGCTCCTAAACTGTGCTACTGATTTTAAAAAAATTCAAAATTTCACATGCTGCGCGTAAGCGGCAGGCAGATAAGGCTTGATCGCGCGCGCGCCCTGTTCCGCGAGCGGACTGAGCAGCGCGTTTTTCCAGAATGGCTGCTGCGGTATGGAAGTCATGCCACACAAGATGACGGCGGTCAGCACGATCACAAGGCCCCGCGCCACGCCGAACAGGCTGCCCAGGGTGCGGTCGGCCAGACTCAGGCCTGTCACCTTGACGAGCGCGTCAACCGTCATGGACAGCAATCCCATCAAAATGCGCACGCCGATGAACAGCACCACGAAAGCCAGCAATAAACGGATCGCTTCGCCTGGCACGGCTTCCGGCAGAAATTTCGCCAGGGTGGCGCCATAGGCGTTGGCAATGACGAACGCCACGATCCAGCTGACCAGGGACAGTATTTCCTTGACCAGGCCGCGCATCATGCTGATCAGCACGGAAGTCACCAGCACGAACAGCACCAGGTAATCGAAGATCGTCACGCGCATTCAGCCTTGCAACATCACGCCGGCACCAGCGAGCCGCCCAGGCCCAGCTTTTGCAACTTGGCGCGCGTCTTTTCCGCGTCTTCGCGGCTGCCGAACGGTCCCACGCGCACGCGGATGCGCTCGCCCGCCGGACTGGAGACTTTCTGCGTGTACGACTTGATGCCCGCTTCGCGCAGCTTGTCCTGCAATTCATCGACCTTGTCCTGCGTCGCCAGCGCCGCCACCTGCACCACGAACTTGCCGCTGCCGGCGTCGTGGGCCTTGTCTTGCGCTTTTTCTTGCGGCTTGTCTTGCGGCTTGCCTTCCAGGATCGCCAGCGCGCGCGCGGCATCGTCGGCCGATTGCGCCGGCTTGGCAGGCTTGGCCTCAGGCTTGGCTTCGGGCTTTACTTCATGCTTCGGTTCAGGCTTGGGCTCGTGTTTCGGCTCAGGCTTGGGTTCGTGCTTCGCTTCCGGCTTCGGTTCCACCTTGACCGGCTTGGGCTCAGGCTTGGGCTCAGGTTTCGGTTCCACATAGGCCGGCTTGACCGTTGCAGGCTGCACGGCGGCCAGCACGGGTGCCGGTGTGGGCGCAGGCTTGGCCGCAGGCGGCAGCGGCGCGTCGACGATTTCCTCGGACTGGTCCAGGCCATTCGATGCGGCCTGGACCGGAACGGCCGGCACAGGCGCAGGTGCAGGCGCAGCCTTTTCCTTCGACGGAATGTCGATGGCGATATCGTTGAACGGTGCTTTCGGCTCCGAATCGAGCAGCATCGGCAAGCCGACGGCGACGCCCAGCGCCAAAGCGACGGCCCCGACCAAGCGGCGGCGTGCGCGCTTTTTTTCAGGCAAGACCGGGTCCGGCGCTTCCTTGCCGCCACGGCGCGATCCGCCACCACCGGAGGTGTTGGCGGCGCGCTTGCGGGTCGGCGACTGTGCTTCGCCAGGGACATAAAAGCCGCTGTCTTCGCCAGAGGATTCTTGCTTGTTTTTAAACAGTTTCGAGAACAAGCCCATGCGTGATTTTCAGTCGAGTGCGTTTCAGTGAAGTGAGGATTTTCGGGCCTTCATCACGCCTGCAACGGTGAGGAAAGAACCAAAGACCACAATTCTATCATTCTCACCGGCCCGGCTCATTGCATTTGCAAAAGCTTGTGCCGGATCATCGAAAATAGACACAGTATGTTCGCTGCTGTCGGGCTTATCTTCGAGCATGATCTGCACCTTGGCGGCCAGCTCGGAAGCCGTGGCCGCGCGCGGCGAAGGCAGGCCCGTCAGGCACCAGTGGTCGACGTGTTCACTCATCGCGGCGAGGACGCCATCGATATCCTTGTCGTGCATGGAACCGAATACGGCATAGGTGTACGGGTGGAAACCCATATTGCCAAGGTTCTGGTTCAGCGCCGACGCCGCGTGCGGGTTGTGCGCCACGTCGAGGATCACGCTGGGGCGGCCAGGCAAGACCTGGAAGCGGCCCGGCAGCTCCACCGTCACGAGGCCCGTGCGCACTTCCTGCGCGCCCACGGGCAGTTTCAGCTTCAGCACTTCCAGCGCGGCCAGCACGGCCGTCGCATTGAGGATCTGGTTGGCGCCGCGCAAGCTCGGGTAGGCCAGCGAATTGCGGCGCTGCTCGCGCCCGCCGTAGTTCCACTGCTGCTTGTCGCCCGAATAGTTGAAATCGCGGCCCATCAGCCACAGGTCGGCGCCGATGGCCTCGGCATGGTCGATCAACGATTGCGGCGGCAACGGGTCGCTGCAGATGGCCGCCTTGCCCGGACGGAAGATGCCCGCCTTTTCAAAGCCGATCGCTTCGCGCGTGTCGCCCAGATAATCCGTGTGGTCGATATCGACGCTGGTGACGATGGCCACGTCCGCGTCGATCACGTTGACGGCATCCAGGCGCCCGCCCAGGCCCACTTCCAGGATGGCCACGTCCAGGTTGGCTTGCGACAGCAGATGCAAAATCGCCAAGGTGGTGAATTCGAAATAGGTGAGCGGCGTATCGCCGCGCACGGCCTCGACGGTCTGGAAGCTGGCGACGAGCTGCTCGTCGCTGGCCATCTCGCCCAGCACGCGCGCGCGCTCGTTAAAATCGAGGAAATGCGGCTTGATGTACAAGCCCACTTTGTAGCCGGCACGCAACAGCACGGATTCCAGCATGGCGCAGGTGGAGCCCTTGCCATTCGTGCCCGCCACCATGATCACGGGGCAAGTAAAAGCGAGCTGCATGCGCGCCTTGACGGCTTGCACGCGGTCCAGGCCCATGTTGATCTGGGTTTCCGAATGGCGGGTTTCCAGCATGGCGAGCCAGTCCGGCAATGACGTAGGGAGGTTTTGCATGGGAGACTTCTTGAAGGATGCGATGCGCAAGGCGCAGAAGAGATATAACGAGGCAGGACGATGTAGGTCGGGTTAGGCCAAAGGCCGTAACCCGACGCCAGCGGTAAATTAAGCCAGCACTTCAACAGCCTGGTTTTGCAACAAGGCCAGCAGACGGGCGATTTCTTCGCGCATCTTGCGGCGGTCGACGATCATGTCGACGGCGCCCTTGGTGACGAGGAACTCGGCGCGCTGGAAGCCTTCCGGCAGTTTTTCGCGCACGGTGTTTTCAATCACGCGCGGGCCGGCAAAGCCGATCAGCGCTTTCGGTTCGGCAATGACCACGTCGCCCATGAAGGCGAACGAGGCGGACACGCCGCCCATGGTCGGGTCGGTCAGCACGCTGATGAATGGCAATTTCTTTTCCGACAACTTGGTCAGCATCGCCGTGGTTTTCGCCATCTGCATCAGCGACAGCAAGCCTTCCTGCATGCGCGCGCCACCGGTGGCGGTGATGCAAATGAACGGCACTTTCTGCTCCAGCGCGATCTGCGCGCCGCGCACGAAGCGCTCGCCCACGACGGAACCCATGGAGCCGCCCATGAATTCGAATTCGAAGCACGCCACGACTACTGGCAGGCTCATGATGGCGCCGCCCATGACGACCATCGCATCCGTCTCGCCCGTCGCTTCCATGGCGGACTTCAGGCGGTCCGGGTATTTCTTGCTGTCTTTGAACTTCAGGGTATCGACGGGCAGGATTTCCTGGCCAATTTCATAGCGGCCGCCCGCGTCAAGCAGGCTGTCGAGGCGTTCACGCGCGCGGATGCGCATGTGATGGTCGCATTTCGGGCACACGTGCAAATTCGATTCCAGGTCCGTACGGTACAGCACGGCTTCGCACGACGGGCACTTGACCCACAGGCCTTCCGGCATGGTCTTGCGCGCGGCGGCATCAGAACGCTGGATGCGCGGTGGCAGCAGTTTTTCCAACCAACTCATATTTTCTCCTTGGGCCCTTGTAGGGGTAGCGTCGGTGGACGCCCCCGGCAGACGGTCAACGGCGACGCCCCGCGGGGCGCCACCAAAAATTTTATCTATTGCACAATAACAGGCAAATCAGTGGCCGAAGTGTAGCCGTTTATCGCCGGGCTGTCGAACTTTGCCGCCAACGCATCTTGCGTAAACGGCAAGCTTGCTCAGGCGTCCAGTGCGGCGCGGATGCCTGCCGTAAAGCTGCGCACGGCGTCGACGGCGCCCCCTGCCGGGGCATTTTCAATTTCCTGGATGATGCGGCTGCCGATCACGACGGCATCGGCCACCTTGGCCACGGCCTTGGCCGTGGCGCCATCGCGGATGCCGAAGCCCACGCCGATGGGTAATTTTACATGCTGGCGGATGGCCGCGAGGCGTTCCGCCACCTGTTCCGTATCAATGTTGCCGGCGCCCGTGACGCCCTTGAGCGACACGTAATAGCTGAAACCGCCGCCAACCTTGGCCACTTGCGCGATGCGCTCTTCGGTCGAAGTGGGCGCCAGCAGGAAAATCAGGTCGAGGCCCGCTGCGCGCATGGCGGCGCCGAACTCCTCGCACTCTTCCGGCGGATAGTCGACGACGATGGCACCATCGGCGCCGGCCGCTTGCGCTGCATCAATAAACGCGGCGCTGCCGATGCGCTCGATGGGATTGGCGTACCCCATCAGCACCACGGGCGTCGTCTGGTTCGTTTCACGGAACTGGCGCACGTAGCCGAACACGTCGTGGATGCCGACATTGAATTTCAAGGCTCGTTCGCAGGCGCGCTGGATGACGGGGCCTTCGGCCATGGGGTCGGAAAACGGCACGCCCAGCTCCAGGATGTCGGCGCCG
This sequence comes from Janthinobacterium sp. BJB304, assembly GCF_002735765.1. Taxonomy (NCBI): domain Bacteria; kingdom Pseudomonadati; phylum Pseudomonadota; class Betaproteobacteria; order Burkholderiales; family Oxalobacteraceae; genus Janthinobacterium; species Janthinobacterium sp. BJB304. Next base: position 78,059 of record NZ_PDZN01000011.1, on the reverse strand, counting down.
CCCTCGACGAGCGCGTGCATCAGCGGCACGGTGGCGTCAGGGCCGGGGTCGCCGGCGGTGATGAAGGTGACCAGGCCGGTCTTGTTGTTGGATTTTAATTGGGCGAAGGTGGTGGCGATACGGGACATGGTGAGCTTTCTTTATCGGTGGAGGATGTCGGATTACGCGCTTGCGCGCTAATCCGACCTACGCGTTACTGGGGTTGTCAGTTACTTAACTGAAATTGAGCCCCATGCGCTCCGCCACGGTATGCATGTCCTTGTCGCCACGGCCCGACAGGTTGGCCAGCACGATCTGGTCTTTCGGCAAGGTAGCCGCCAGCTTGGCCGCGTAGGCCAGCGCGTGCGACGATTCCAGGGCCGGGATGATACCTTCGATATGGCAGCAGTCGTGGAAGGCCTGCAGCGCCTCGTCATCCGTGATCGACACGTATTGCGCGCGGCCGGAATCTTTCAGCCACGCATGTTCCGGACCCACGCCCGGATAGTCGAGGCCGGCCGAGACGGAATGCGTCTCAATGATCTGGCCGTTTTCATCCTGCAGCAGATAGGTGCGGTTGCCGTGCAGCACGCCCGGGAAGCCGGCCGTCAGCGAGGCCGAATGCTTGCCCGTGTTCAGCCCTTCGCCGGCCGCTTCCACGCCGATCAGTTTTACATCCTTCTGGTCGATATACGGGTAAAAGATGCCCATGGCATTCGAGCCGCCGCCGATGCAGGCCAGCACGTAGTCGGGCTGGCGGCCCGTCATTTCCGGCATCTGCACCAGACATTCCTCGCCGATCACGGACTGGAAGTCGCGCACCATCATCGGGTAAGGATGGGGGCCGGCCACGGTGCCGATGATATAAAAGGTGTTTTCAATGTTGGTGACCCAATCGCGCATGGCTTCGTTCAGCGCATCCTTGAGTGTCTTCGAACCCGATTCGACGGGCACGACGGTCGCGCCCAGCAATTTCATGCGGTACACGTTCTGCGCCTGGCGCTTGACGTCTTCGCTGCCCATGTAGACCACACATTCGAGGCCGAAGCGGGCGCAGATGGTGGCCGTGGCCACGCCATGCTGGCCGGCGCCCGTCTCGGCGATGATGCGCGGCTTGCCCATGCGCTTTGCCAGCAGAGCCTGGCCGATCACGTTATTGATCTTGTGCGCGCCCGTGTGGTTCAAGTCTTCGCGCTTGAAGTAGATTTGCGCGCCGCCCGCCATCTCGGACCAGCGCTTGGCGTGGTAGATGGGCGAGGGACGGCCGACGAAGTGTTTCAGCTCGTAGCGGAATTCTTCGAGGAATTCCGGATCGGCGCTGTAGCGCGCATAGGCGTCCTTCAGCTCGGCCAGCGCGTGCGTGAGCGTTTCGGCCACGAAGGCGCCGCCGTAGGGGCCGAAATGGCCGCGCAGGTCGGGAAACGGGTAATCGGTGGCGTGGAACAATGCGGCGGCTGCGCCGGGCGCTGTGGTATGGTCATTCATGGTGGTTTCCTCTGGCAATGATGGCATCGGCATCCTGCACCGCGGCGATGAACGCGCGGACTCGGGATGCGTCCTTGATGCCCTTGGACGCTTCGACACCACTGCTGATGTCGACGGCGTAAGGGCGCACGCGCACCACTGCGTCAGTCGCGTTTTGTACGCTCAAGCCACCACTTAAAACGACCCGAGGCGCGAGTTCTTCTGGAATGAGGGACCAATCGAATACCTTTCCTGCACCGCCGTAGGCATCCACATAGGTATCGAGCAAGAGGCTCGAGAACAAGGGGCTGGCGGCGCGATAGCGCTGTTCGTATTCTAGCAAATCTTCAAAGCGGGTGTCGGGTTTGACGCGGAACACTTGCGTAAACGGCGTATTCACGGCACCGGCGAGCGCCGCGCTGTGCTCAGGCGTCTCGTCGCCATGAAATTGCAGCAGAGATAAAGGCGCCACGACCCTGGTGGCCCGCACTTCTTCCACCGTGGCATTGACGAACAGGCCCACCGTCGTCACGTAGGGCGGCATGGCCGCGATCAGGCCCGCTGCCTGCCCGGGCGTCACGTAACGGGGGCTTTTCGGATAAAACACGAAGCCGATGGCGTCGGCACCCGCCGCCACGACCGCGTGAATGTCTTCGACGCGGGTCAGACCGCAGATCTTGATGCGTGTGCGTGGCATGTTAATCCTTTATTGATGCAGATCAAAACCAGGGCAAGGCGCTGCTGCTGTCTTGCGGCAACTCCCATTTCGGATCGTAATCGATCTGCGCCAGGTACAGGCCGTCCGGCATGAAGGTGGGCGCCGCCGCGTGGCGATCCTTACTTTCCAGCAAATGCGCGAGCCAGTCGGGCTTTTCTCGTCCCGTGCCGATGTAGACGAGCGAACCGACCAGGTTGCGCACCATGTGGTGCAGGAAGGCATTGGCCGTAATCGTAAAAATCACGCAATCGCCGCGCCGCTCGATGCGGATGTCGTGCATCAGCTTGACGGGCGACTTGGCCTGGCATTGCGCGGCGCGAAACGCCGTGAAATCGTGCCAGCCCAAGAGCGGCTGCACGGCTTGTCGCATCAGTTCCACGTCCAGCGGACGGAAAAAGAAACCGGCGCGCCCTTCCACCAGCGGCGAACGGGTGGCGTTGTTGTACAACACATAATGATAGGTGCGCGCGCGGGCGCTGAAACGGGCGTGGAAGTAGTCATTGACCGTCGGATCGCCGTCAAGTTCCTTGGCCCAGCGCACGGCGATCGATTTCGGCAGGAAGGCGTTGACGCCGCGTACCCACGAGTGCACGTCGCGGTTCAGTTCCGTATCGAAATGCACGACTTGCTCGAGCGCATGCACGCCCGTATCCGTGCGGCCGGCGCACGTGGTGGCCAGGCGCACGCGGGCAAACTGTTCCAGCGCGTTTTCCAGCTGGTCCTGCACCGTTTGCCCGTCTTCCTGTTTCTGGTATCCATGCCAGGCCGTGCCGTCGTACTGCAGGCCGAGGACGATACGCTTCAATGGCGTTGCTGTCGTAATATTTTGCATCGAAGCATTATACCGGCGCAAAGGCGGCCCCGCCTCCCGACGACACCAGCGCCTGAGACGGCGTTCAGGGCCAGGCGCATGGTCGAAGACAGTACGAATAGTACGGCGAGACCGTGCAACGCAGCCATGGACGTCGTATCTGGTGCTGGAAAGCGAACGAGACGGCGTTCAGGGCCAGGCGCATAGTCGAAGACAGTACGAATAGTACCGCGAGACCGTGCAACGCAGCCATGGACGTCGTATCAGGTGCTTAGCTCAGAAGTGCCTTCATTGTATTCGCCTTGGCGACCTGCTCTTCGCTGCCGCCCTTGATGACCTCATCGATCAGCTCGCGCGCGCCTTCCTTGTCGCCGATTTCCTGGTATGCGATCGCCAGGTCCAGCTTGGTATCCATTTCCATGTGGATGGCCGACAACGGGTCGTCGACGCCCACGCTGGCCGTCTTGCCATCGTTGAGGTCCAGGTCGATGCCGGACAGGTCGAATTCCTGTGCGGGCGGTATCGCTTCCGGCAAACTCGCCGGCGCTTGCGCATCGTCGAACAGGCTGTCGAGGGAAGGCTCGGCCGCCGCGACGGGCGCGGCAGCCGGCGCCACGGGTTCGTCGAGGTCGAAGTGGGCCAGGTCGACATCCTTCAACGGATCAGGCAATGGCGTCAAACCGGCGCCCACGCCATTGACGGGGCCGGCAGGCGGCTCCAGGTCCAGGCCGAAATCCATGCTGGCGTCATACTGCGCATCGTGCGCGGCAGGGACCGGCTTGCTGTCCGGCCCCGGCATGACGATCGGCTCGCTCGTGGAGACGGGTTCGAAATCGAGGCTGTCGAGGTCAAAATCGAGGGGGTCGCGCGCATCGCGGGCGGTCACGGAGGAGACCGGCTCGGCCGGCGCCAGGTCGGCCAGCGGCGCGGGCGGCTCGTCGGGCAAGTCCATGCTCTGGCCATGCACGTCGTCCCCGGCTGCCTTGCTCAGGCTGACCACGGCGTCGTCTTCCGTATCGCCATACAGGGGATTGGTGGGATCGAGCGCCAGTCCCAGCGCGGCCGCCTGCTGCCACTCTTCGCCCTGGCCCCGCGTCAGGCTGTAGAGCTCGCTAGCCTGGTCTTCAAACGCGCGCACGTCGTTGCGGGCCGAATAGATTTCCAGCAACTTCAGACGGGCCGCATGGCGCTCGGGATGGATGCGCAAGGCTTCCTTGAGGATATCTTCCGCCTGGCCATCGCGGCCGTAGGCGATATACACGTCCGCTTCGGCGACGGGGTCCGTTTCATTCGCATCGAGCATGCTCGCGCCCGCGGCGGCAGCCACGCCGGCAGCGGCCGCGCCCGTACCGAACAGGTGATTGCTCGCTTCGGACTGCTGGTCTTCCGGCGCCAGGCCGGCCGGAGGCGCGGCGGGCGGCTCCGGCTCGAACACGGGAGCCACGCTCTCCGGCGCGGGCGGCGCGTCCTTGCGGCGGCGCGCGACCACCAGCGCCGCCACGGCCGCCAGCAGCGCGGCGATGCCGATGCCGATGGCGCCCAGGTGGTCATTGATCTTGTCGGTAATCGTCGGCTCCAGCGGCGATGGTTTTTTCACCAGCGGCACCGGTTTGACCTTCGGTGCGGCAGGCTGAGGTGCGGGCGGCTGCGCCTCGGCCGGCGCGCTGGCGGGTGCGCTGGCAGCGGCCTCGGCCGGTTTGGCGGGTGCGGGGGCGCTCTTGTCGGCCATGGCCTTGCTCTTGACCGCCATCAACTTTTCCAGGTCGCTGACGTTCTTTTCCAGCTCCTTGACGCGGGCAGCGGCTTCATCGACCTGTTTCGCCTTGGCGATCTTGTCTTCCTCGCTGGCGACGGCGCTCTTGCCGGCCGACTTGGCCGCCGGCTCCGCCTTCGACAGTTTCAGCTTGTCTTGCGACTCGCTCACGGCCGTCGGCTTTTCCTGCACCTTGGTCGCACCGATCTTGCCGGCCGTGCTTTGCGTCGCTTGCGCGGCCTTGGCCGGCTTGCTTTGCGACACCTGACCTGCCAGCTTGTTGCGGTAGGCCTCGAAATCGATGGCGTGCGCCGTCACGATGCCCTTCGCTTCAGCCGCACCGGTGGCGCGCACGGCGTCCGCGCCCGGCACGGCCAGGATGCGCCCGGCCTGCATGCGGTTCATGTTCTCACCCTTGAAGGCGTCGGGATTGGCGCGGTACAGGGCGACGAGCATCATGTCGAGCGACACGCCCGAAGGCTTCAGTTCGCTGGCGATGCGGCTCAGGGTGTCGCCCGTCTTGACCTTGTATTCCCCGGCCGGTTTTTTCGCCGCAGCTGGCGCAGCATCGGCCGCCGCCTTGCCTTTGCCCGGTTCGGCCGGCGCCGTCACTTGCGCGCCGCGCGTCTGGCGCGCTTCCGGCGTGTCGAGCACGAACGCATATTCGCGCACCTGGCGACCGCTCTTGCCGCTCAGTTCCAGCAAGAGATCCACCATGGGCTCGGCCACCGGTTGCGCCGAGCTGATGCGGATGAAGGGCTTGCCATTGCGGTTTTCCACGGCAAACGTCAAGGCGTTCAATGCGGGATTGAATTCCACGTTGGCCTGGCGATAGGCCTCCGGCGGCGCCAGCTTGGCCAGCAGGCTTGCTGCCTCGCCTGGCTTGATGGCCGATAATTCGACCTCGGCGCGCAGCGGCTGGCCGGCGGCGGACAGCACCGTGATCTTGCCCAGCTCGGCTGCGGATGCCGCCGGTGACAATAACACCGCACAGGCGACAGCGCTGCTGAGTGTTTTAATGGCAAGGGAGGCGACCCGGGGACGAGTGTGTACAGGCATAGTTGGCGGCATCTTAGTTGACATGGGAAAACAGTTACTTTTCCAGAGGTATCAACATATCATCATGCCCAGAGCTATGCAAGCTCCGCATGGTTGAGCCTTGACGGGCTCAGGACGAAAAAAAAGCCGGGAAAACAGCCCCGGCTTGATCCGCATCAGCAATTAATTGCTGATTTATTGCTGTTACGCATCCAGCAGAATACGCAGCATGCGGCGCAGCGGCTCGGCCGCGCCCCACAGCAACTGGTCGCCCACGGTGAATGCGGACAGGTATTCGCCGCCCATGCTCATCTTGCGCACGCGGCCGACGGGAATCGTCAGGCTGCCCGTGACGGCTGCCGGCGACAGATCGCGCACGGACGCTTCGCGCGTGTTCGGCACGAATTTCACCCATTGATTGTTGCTGGCGATGATGTCGTTGATTTCATCGAGCGGCACGTCTTTCTTCAGCTTGATGGTCAGCGCCTGCGAATGGCAGCGCATGGCGCCGATGCGCACGCACAGGCCGTCGACGGGAATTTCCTTGGTGCCGAAATCGATGCCGCGGCCCAGGATCTTGTTCGTTTCCGCGCCCGCCTTCCATTCTTCCTTCGACTGGCCGTTGCCCAGGTCCTTGTCGATCCACGGGATCAGGTTGCCGGCCAGCGGCGCGCCGAACTGCTTGATTTCATCCGGGGAATAGCCGTGCTGGGTGGCCAGCACCTGGCGGTCGATTTCCAGGATGGCGGACGCCGGGTTTTCCAGCAGCGCCTTGACGGAGCTGTTGATGGTGCCAAATTGCGTCAGCAGTTCGCGCATGTGCTGCGCGCCGCCGCCCGATGCCGCCTGGTACGTCATCGACGTCATCCAGTCGATCAGGTCGTGCTGGAACAGGCCGCCCAGGCCCATCATCATGCACGACACGGTGCAATTGCCGCCGATGTAATTCTTGACGCCCTTGCCCAGCGCATCCTTGATGACGTGCAGGTTGACGGGGTCGAGCACGATGACGGCGTCTTTTTCCATGCGCAAGGTCGAGGCCGCATCGATCCAGTAGCCATTCCAGCCCGCTGCGCGCAGCTGCGGGAAGACGGCGCTCGTGTAGTCGCCGCCCTGGCAGGAAATGATGATGTCGCACTTGGACAGTTCGGCGATGTTGTTGGCATCCTTGAGGATGGTTTCATTCTTCGCCATGGCCGGCGCGGCGCCGCCCGTGTTCGACGTCGTGAAAAACACCGGTTCGATGTGGGCGAAATCGCCCTCTTCCTGCATGCGCTGCATCAGGACCGAACCGACCATACCGCGCCAACCTACCAAGCCAACTAATTTCATTACCATTCCTCAAGATGAGACGGCGACTGCCGTCATTGAAATATTTTATCCTAATGCACGCACTACGGCATCGCCCATGGCCTCGGTACCGACCAACGTCGTGCCCGCTTCGTGGATGTCGGCCGTGCGCAGCCCCTGCGCCAGCACCTGCTTGACGGCGCCCTCGATGCGGTTTGCCTGCTCTTCGCGGTTCAGCGAATAGCGCAGCATCATGGCGGCCGACAGGATCGTCGCCAGCGGATTGGCGATGCCCTTGCCCGCGATATCGGGCGCCGAACCGTGCGACGGCTCGTACAAGCCCTTGTTGTTGGCGTCCAGCGAAGCGGACGGCAGCATGCCGATTGAGCCCGTCAGCATGGCGGCCGCGTCCGACAAGATATCGCCGAACATGTTGCCAGTCACCATGACGTCGAATTTCTTCGGCGCCCGCACCAGCTGCATGGCCGCGTTATCGACGTACATATGGTCGAGCGCCACGTCCGGGTATTCCTTGTGCACATCGGTGACGATGTCTTTCCAGAACTGGAAGGTTTCCAGCACGTTCGCCTTGTCCACGCTGGTGAGGCGCTTGTCGCGCTTTTGCGCGGCCTGGAAAGCCACGTGGGCGATGCGGCGGATTTCGCCTTCCGCATAGCGCATGGTGTCGAAGCCTTCGCGCTGGCCCTTGAACGGACCGTCCGGGCACTCGCGCACGCCGCGGGGCTGGCCGAAATAGATGTCGCCCGTCAATTCGCGGATGATCAGGATATCCAGGCCGGAGACCACTTCCGGTTTCAGGGTCGAGGCGCCCGCCAGTTCCGGGTACAAGATGGCCGGACGCAGGTTGGCGAACAGGCCCAGGTTCTTGCGCAAGCCCAGGATCGCCTGCTCCGGGCGGAACTGGCGCTCGAGGTTGTCGTATTTGTAGTCGCCCACGGCGCCGAACAGCACGGCATCGGCCGCTTTCGCCAGGGCCAGCGTGCCTTCCGGCAGCGGGTGGCCATGGGCCGCGTAGCCGGCGCCGCCCACGGGCGCCGTTTCCAGCTCGAACGATTCGCCCAGCACATTCAAGACCTTAACGGCTTGCGCGACGATTTCAGGACCGATGCCGTCGCCGGGTAAAATTGCAATTTTCATATTTTTATCGATTAAATGACGTTGGCGAGCCACGGTTGGCTATTCAAGTGACGCTCTTCGAAGGCGCGGATATCGTCGGCATGGCGCAGGGTCAGGCCGATATCGTCGAGTCCATTCATCAGGCAATATTTGCGGAAGGCATCGATCTCGAATGGATAGGAGACGGAACCATTGCTGGTGCGCACGCACTGCTGTTCCAGGTCCACCACCAGCTTGTAGCCGGGGAAGGCCTTGACTTCATTGAACAGGTGCTCGACCTGGCTTTCCGACAGCACGATGGGCAGCAAGCCGTTCTTGTAGCAGTTATTGAAGAAGATGTCGGCAAACGAGGGCGCGATGATGGCGCGGAAGCCATATTGATCGAGCGCCCACGGCGCATGTTCGCGCGAAGAGCCGCAGCCGAAGTTCTTGCGCGTGAGTAAGATCGAGGCGCCCTGATAGCGCGGCTCGTTGAGCACGAACTCGGGGTTCAGCGGGCGGCGGCTGTTGTCCTGGCCCGGTTCGCCATGGTCGAGGTAGCGCCATTCGTCGAACAGGTTGGGGCCGAAGCCGCTGCGGTGGATCGATTTCAGAAATTGCTTCGGAATAATCGCGTCGGTGTCGACGTTGGCGCGGTCCAGCGGGGCTACCAGGCCTTCGTAAATCGTAAATTTATCCATGCTGTTTCTACTCGGTAAGACGCGCGGCGCGGGGCGCCGCCACGTCACGGTTTATTTTCCGCCGGCGCCAGTGACGACCTGGCCGACTTTCTGCACATCGCGGCCGATGCCCGAGACGGTGTTGCAGCCGGACAAGATGACGGTGGCGATGAGGAGGGCGAAGAGTTTTTTCATGATGATTTTTTGATAGTAGATAAGGGACCGGGAACGCTAGTGTAAACCAGCGGCGCCAGCCCCTGCCGTCATCGCAATCCCCGCACGTCGACAAAGTGGCCGGCGATGCCCGCCGCCGCCGCCATCGCGGGCGACACCAGGTGGGTACGACCGCCCTGCCCTTGCCGGCCTTCGAAGTTGCGGTTCGAGGTCGAGGCGCAGCGTTCGCCCGGTTCCAGACGGTCCGCATTCATGGCCAGGCACATGGAACAGCCCGGCTCGCGCCATTCGAAGCCGGCATCCTTGAAGATGCGGTCGAGTCCTTCGCGCTCGGCCTGGTCTTTCACCAGGCCGGAACCGGGCACGACCAGCGCCAGGGTGACGTTCGAGGCGCGGTACTTGCCGCGTACCACGGCGGCCGCCGCGCGCAAATCTTCGATGCGCGAATTGGTGCAGGAACCGATGAAGACCTTGTCAATACGGATGTCCGAGATCGGCGTGTTCGGCTTCAGCGCCATGTAGACGAGCGCCTTTTCGATGGCGTCGCGCTTGACACTGTCTTTCTCATTGTCCGGATCCGGTACGCGGCCATCGATGCCGACCACCATCTCGGGCGAGGTGCCCCACGTCACTTGCGGTTCGATCTCTTGCGCGTTGAGCGTGACGACGAGGTCGAAACGGGCGCCCGGGTCAGAATGCAGCGTGCGCCAGTAGGCCACGGCGCGTTCCCAGTGCGGACCGGCCGGCGAAAACGGACGGCCCTTGACGTAATTGATGGTGGTGTCGTCGACGCCGATGATGCCGGCGCGCGCGCCAGCCTCGATGGCCATGTTGCACACCGTCATGCGGCCTTCCATCGACAGCGCGCGGATGGCCGAACCGCCGAACTCGATACAGTAACCGGTGCCGCCGGCCGTGCCGATCTTGCCGATGATGGCCAGCACGATATCTTTCGCCGTCACGCCGGCCGGCAGAGCGCCGTCGACCTGCACCAGCATGGACTTGGATTTCTTTTGCAACAAGGTCTGCGTGGCCAGCACATGTTCCACTTCGGACGTGCCGATCCCGTGCGCCAGCGCGCCGAACGCGCCGTGCGTGGACGTGTGCGAATCGCCGCAGACCACCGTCATGCCGGGCAGGGTCGCGCCCTGTTCAGGGCCGATCACATGCACGATACCCTGGCGCTTGTCGTTCATGTTGAAGTAGGTCAAGCCGTAGTGCTTGGCGTTCTTGTCCAAGGTTTCCACCTGCAGGCGCGAGACGGGATCGGCAATGCCGTCGACCCGGCTGGTGGTGGGCACGTTATGGTCGGCCACGGCCAGGTTGGCGGAAATGCGCCACGGCTGGCGGCCCGCCACGCTGAGGCCATCGAAGGCTTGCGGGCTGGTGACTTCGTGCAGCAAGTGCCGGTCGATGTACAAAATTGTCGTGCCATCATCTTCGGCCCGAACAACGTGGGATTCCCAGAGTTTGTCGTAAAGCGTCTTCATCATGATTTATGCAGCGTTGCCACAGCCTGTAGTAAGTGATCAAGTGATACCAGGTCATACGGTGATCCACAAGGATTATGCCATATATCGGACGACACAGAACCGAAACAGGCAAAAGAGTGGGATTGGCGATACAAAGTTTGGCAACCTTGTTGGATACGAGCTGGAAATTGCCGATATCGGCATATCGGCGACATGACGGCCCAATCTGCGGGTAGGCCGCCGAACGAGCCACGGCGCGGCCAGAAATCGATACTTTTTCTTTAATCTTTCGTGTATTGTATTTCGATAACAATTTCAGGAAAGACTGTATTGATGAGACTGTGTTCTTTTGCCGCCACGCTCCTGGCTACTTTGACAGTCAGCCATACGCAAGCGGCCACGCCGAGCGAGACCTGCCTGCAGGACTTGCGCGTCCTTCCCGCCTTTTTGCTGGAAAACGATACTGGCGCGCGCCAGCATCTGGCACAAAAAGGTCAAGCGTATTTCGATCAGGCATTGGCCAGCGCCAGCACCGCGGCGGCCAAGGTGAACGATGAGGCTGCCTGCAATACGGCACTGTCCGGTTACCTGAGCCAGTGGCGCAAAGGCCACCTGCAGATCATGCCGACCGGTACGCTGAAACATGAGACACCAGCTGCAGCGCCATCCTCAACCGCCGCGCCAACGGCCACCATCGATGACAGAGCGCCATCGCTGCAGCTGCTGTCGCCGCACACGGCGCTGCTGACCTTACCGAGTTTTTTCCCCGGGTACGCCGGGCTCATCAATGATTTACTGGAAAGCAAGCGCGACGAACTGGCCACCCGTCGAAACTGGATTATCGATGTGCGGCGCAACAACGGCGGCAGCGACAGCACATATGCGCCCTTGCTGCCATGGCTAGCTTCAGGCGAGAGCGTCAATATCGGTGGTGAATGGCTGTCCACGCCGGCCAATATCGCCAGCCAGGAAAACATCTGCGCGCTGTACGCTCCCGGCGACGCCACCTGCACGAAATATATGGCACTGGCCGTCACCCGCATGCGCAGCGTGCAGCCCGGCCAGTTCGTGGCGCAAAGCACCAACGGGCCTGTCAGCTATGCGAGTGTGTCTGGCCAGGCAGTACAGCCGTCCAGGGTGGCGGTGCTGGTCGACCGCGATTGCGGCAGTTCCTGCGAACAGTTTCTGCTGGAAGCGCGGCAAAGCTTTCGCGTCAAGCTGATCGGACGCAACAGCGGAGGCGCGCTCGATTATTCGAATCTGCGCATGCACCCCCTGCCCTCGGGACGGCGCCAGCTGGCCTACGCCACCTCGCGCTCGGCCCGCTTGCCAGATCTGCAGGTCGATCTCGGCGGCATCATGCCCGACATCTACCTGCCGCCGCCGAAGGACGAGGCGGAGCGCGCCCAGGAAATCGTGCGCGTGCAGCGCTGGCTGGAAGGCGGCACCTTACGCCCTAACAACATCTGACACCGCTGGCGCCATAAAAAAAGCCCGCTATGCCTAGCGGGCTTTCTAACGATTGAAGCAAGACTCAGGCAGCTAGACGAACGCTTCCCCGGCAGCCGTCCATCAGGAACGACAAGCCGACTACCAGCACCAGCTCGCCTTCGGCCGAGCGGGCCGTACCGGTGATGCCTTCCACGGTGATGGCCGTCATCGGCTTGATGACCAGGTCGGCCGTACCGTCGACGGCTTCCACTGCAAGAATGTACGGCTGCGGCGCGGCGACGACGATGCCGACGCGTTCGCTGCACGATTCATAGCCCAGGGCACCTGCCAGCGACCGCACGGGCAATGGACGGCCCTGGTCTTTCAGCACCGGCGCGCCGCCCACTTCCATGAAGGTTTCCGGCAATTCGACGACGCGCTGCACCACCGCCATCGGCAGCGCCAGCGCGGCGCCCGAGGTCGACACGAGCATGGTCGGCACGATCGACAGTTCGATCGGCAGGCGGATGGCGAACTTCGTGCCCTTGCCCAGCGTCGACTCGATGTGGATGGCGCCGCGGTTTTTCTCCACGGCCGTTTTCACCACGTCCATGCCCACGCCACGGCCGGAGACGCTGGACGCCACTTCCTTGGTCGAGAAGCCTGGCAGGAACACCAGCTGGAAGCATTCGTCGTTGCTCAATTGCGCGTTTTCGCTGATCAAGCCCTTTTGCTGGGCCTTGCTGCGTAGGAAGACCGGGTCCATGCCCTTGCCGTCATCCTGCAGCACGATCATGACGCTGTTGGCCTCTTGCCAGGCTTTCAGCGAAATATACGATTTGGCGGGCTTGCCGGCGGCCAGGCGCGCTTCCGGCGATTCGACGCCATGGTCGAGCGAGTTGCGCAGCATGTGCACGAGCGGATCGTACAGGCTGTCCACGACGACGCGGTCGACTTCCGTTTCCGCGCCTTCGATGGTCAGCTCGACATCCTTGCCCAGGTCTTTCGCCAGCTCGCGCACCAGGCGCGGGAATTTCTGGAACAGGCGGCCGACAGGCTGCATGCGCGTGGCCAGGGTGGCCCGCTGCAGTTCCGTCGAGTAGCGCGAGGCGCGCTCCAGGGTTTCCGCCAGGGTCGCCATCAAGGTGGCGGCCTGGCCTTCGAATTTGAATTGCAGCAAGCGTTCGAGCAGCACGGCAGCCTGGTTGGCGGCCTGCACGGATTCGCCCGCCACTTCCAGCAGCGCGTCGAGCTTGACGGCGTCGACGCGGATGCTGTCTTCCTTGACGGGCGCGGCATGGCGCACTTCCGGACGCTCTTCGCGTCGTTCGGCGCCATCCCAGGCCTTGGCGGCCGGCTTGGCGGCAGCGGCAGCAGCAGCGGCGGGTGCAGCGGCGGCCACGACGGCAGGGGCAGCGGCGACGGCGGACACCGGCGCGGCGGCGACCCGGCTGCCCTCGGGCACGACGGCGTTATACATGCCTTCCCAGTCCAGGCCATCGGCGCCGGCGGTGGAGACGGCGGCGGCAGGCGTGGCGGCAGGCACTTCCGCAACCTCGGCAACGGGCGCGGCCACTTCCGCCACCACGGCGGCGGCAGGCGCAGGCGCATCCATGCCCTTGCCTTCGATGGCGTTCGTCAGGATGTGTTCCAGCTCTTCCGGCATGGCCGGCAAGCTTTCCGGCGCGGCACCATTGGCCAGTTCCGTCAGCTGGTCGGCGACGAAACCGGACGCCTGCAGCGCTGCCTCGATGGCGATGGGGGTGACGGGCGCGGCGCCCGTGCGCAAGGCGTCGAACAGGTTTTCCGTCAGGTGGCAGGCCGCCACCAGCGCGGGCAAGCCCATGAAGCCGGCACCGCCCTTGATCGTGTGGAAGGAACGAAACACCGCATTCAGTGTTTCCTTGTTGTCAGGATCGCGCTCGAGGCGCAACAAGTGCTCTTCAACATTAACCGCAAGATCCATCGCCTCAACGACGAAATCCTTGAGCATATCGTCCATTAGAATCCCAAATCCGCAAGAAGGTCGTCTACATTATCCTGGTCCAGCGCCACCGACGGCACGGACGGGCCCTGCATCAGCGGCACCGGCTTTTGCGCCAGTTTCTCGCGCACCTCGGCCGGCGCGTTGTCGCGCAACAGCTGGGCCAGTTCGTTTTCCACGGTCTTGGTGATGTTGACCACTTTTTTGATCAGCTGGCCCGTGATGTCCTGGAAGTCCTGCGCCATCATGATTTCCAGCAAGCGCGCTTTTTCCGCTTCCGTCGCTTCGGCAACGGCTTGCGCGAACTGGCGCGAGTCGCCGGCCAGGGCCTTGAATTCTTCCAGGCTCAGCTTGCCGTCGAACAGCGCCGTCCAGCGGCCGTCCATGTCCTTGGCTTTCTTCGACAGTACATCCTGCGCCGGCATGCCTTCGTCGAGCGTGTTCAGGACCTTGTTGGCGGCCTGTTCGGTCAGGGTGGCGACGTATTCCAGGCGGTCCTGGGCGTCGACGATCTGCGACGACGCTTCCGTCAGCGCCTTGTCGTAGCCCAGTTCGCGCAGCGAATCGTGCAGCAGGCGCACGATGCCGCCCAGACGCTCGAACATCGGCTTGTCGGACTGGTCGACGGGATCGGCCGCGTCGCCAGACGCCTCGGCGCTGGCCACAGGCAGCGCTTCCGCCTCGGCGGCCACCGGCTCGGCGGCTGCCGGCACGGCGGCGTTGGCCGACACCGAGTCGAATAGCGCGTCGAAATCGTCCTCCGCAATCACGGCGGGAGCGGGCGCGGCGGCAGGCGCGGGCTGAGCCGCGGCCGCACTTTGCGCAGATACTTCATCGAATAATGCGTCGAAATCATCAGCGGCGTTGGTCATATCCCTGCTTCTCCATAATTTGTCAAAATTCCGCCTGAACTGTGCGTTTTACAGACTGATACCCACAATTTCTCGATTAAGATGATTTGAGGCAATACCGCTGCGATGGTGCGAGTGTAGCAGGGCGCCGCCCTGTTGGTAAATCTCAAAACGCGCTTCCTGGTGCAAAGCTGGTCCACAAGAGCTTTTCCACAAGGAAATATGTGTTCCAGCTGTTGTATTTTGAAATACTACCATTGGCGTGGGTGCAAGACCACGCACAGCAGAAGAAATCCTGCTTCCGGGCGTCTGCGCAACAGCGCCACATGCACATCGTTGCTGCTAAACACGATCTTTCTGCCAATGTTGTCTATACTGAAGGTGCAGTTGTATTGATAATTATCAAGTCTTTGCATGAATACAATGCTGCCGCCGCGTCTACAATAAGAGGCGTTGCGCGCGCTCAGTCACCGCCA
This sequence comes from Janthinobacterium sp. BJB304, assembly GCF_002735765.1. Classification (NCBI taxonomy): domain Bacteria; kingdom Pseudomonadati; phylum Pseudomonadota; class Betaproteobacteria; order Burkholderiales; family Oxalobacteraceae; genus Janthinobacterium; species Janthinobacterium sp. BJB304. Next base: position 62,822 of record NZ_PDZN01000011.1, on the reverse strand, counting down.
AAGGACCTGCCATGTATAAGAAAATTCTGATCGCCACGGATGGCTCCACCGTCTCCAACCTGACGGCCTGCGCCGGCGTTGCCTTTGCCGAACAGATGCACGCCGACATCCTTGCCTTGTACGTGGCGCCCGAGTACCAGTACCCGGTGTACATCGAAATCATTCCGCCAAGCTATCCCAGCGAGGAGGAGTACCGCATCGCCATGCGCAAGGCCGGCGCCGACCACTGGCAGCCCATCCTCGACGCGGCCGCCAAGCGCGGCCTGGAAGCGACAGGCCTGACGGTCTTTTCCGACAGCCCGGCCCTGAAGATCGTGGAAGTGGCGCAATTGCAGCATTGCGATCTGATTTTCATGGGTTCGCATGGCCGCAGCGGCTGGGGGCAATTGCTGTTGGGCAGCGTGACCAATAAAGTGCTGTCGCACTCGAAATTGCCCGTGCTCGTGCATAGGCTGATCAAGGAACCCCCGTCCGAATAAGAGGTCACATGACCACTGGGGCCGCCGTTGCCGGCATATGCAGAAAAAGGCACAATGCGGCCGCTTCAGTTAAAATGACAACATTTCTCGTTTCTCAACATTTGATTGTCCGGTGACGGACAGAGCAGATTTCACGCATCCAGATTGCCCGCCTATGATACGTATTGTGATTGCCGACGACCACACCATCATGCGAGAAGGCTTGAAGCGCATCCTTGACGGCGCGCCGGATATCGATATCGTGGGCGAAGCCATCGACGGCTTTGAAGTACTCAATCAGGTGCGCCAGGGCGGCTTCGACCTGTTGCTGCTCGACCTGTCGATGCCGGGCCGCAGCGGCGTCGACCTGATCCGGCAAATCCGCAGCGAGGCGCCCAAGCTGGCCATCCTGATCCTCACCATGCACGAGGAAGAACAATATGCGGTGCGCGCCATCCGCGCCGGCGCGCAAGGCTATCTGACCAAGGAAAGCGCGGGCACCCAGCTCGTGGGCGCCATTCACAAGGTGGCGTCGGGGCGCCCCTACATCAGCGCCGAGGTGGCCGAGCAGCTCGTGCTCAACATCATGATGCCGAATGAAAGCCTGTTGCACAAACAGTTATCGGACCGCGAGTTCGAAGTCTTTTCCCTGCTGGTGGCGGGCAAGTCGATCACGGAAATCGCCAACAACCTGCACCTGAGCGTGAAGACGGTGAGTACGCACAAGACGCGCATCATGCAAAAAATGGGCATGAGTTCGCTGTCCGAAATGGTGCAGTATGCCGTAGCGCACCGCCTGCTCTCCCCCTTCAAGACGTAAGCCCGGCGGCGCGCGGCGGCGCGTCGACCGTAGGAACAATCCTACATCTCCTACCACAGCTCCTACTGCCATATTCAGCCACTGCTGATATTAATTGTATATGGTTGTTGGCATACTGAAACCAGTAATCAAGTTGCTGGGAAGTTATTTCATCACACAGCAAGTCGTCAGCGAATTGAGCTTTATCAGCCTGGACGCGCGCCGCCCCTTCCCTGCCCGCCGTCCTGCGCACCCTGTCATTCAACTCTGAACTACCTGTCACCAGGAGATGAACATGCTGTCCACGCAAACGCCCGAAACCCGCGCCGCCACCCCATCGCTGGCTCCCTCTTCCCCGATGGAAGCAGGGCGCCAGCGCCAGGGGCGGCTATGGTCGAACCTGAAGGAGGTGTGCGATCTGCTGCATATCTCCAGCGCCTGCACCATCGCCGCCGACGAACTGCTGTTCCAGCACGTGCAATTCAAGACGGGCCAGCGCGTGCATACCATCGGCCAACCGTTCGACACCTTGTACATTGTCAATTCGGGCTTCCTGAAAACCGTGCTCATCGACGAATTCGGCAATGAACAGGTACTGAGCTTTCCCATGAAGGGCGACATGCTGGGCGTCGACGGCATCCACTCGCGCCACTACTCCTCGGAAGCGGTGGCCCTGTCCGACTGCGACCTGATCTTGTTGCCGTTCAAGAAGCTGACGGCGCTGGGACGTGTTCACCTGGAACTGGAAAACGTCATGTACGGCGTGATGAGCCGCGAACTGGTGCGCGAACAGGCGATGATCGGCATGCTGGGCGCCTTGAGCGCCGAAGCCCGCGTGGCCCGCTTCCTCGTCTCGCTGGCCGACCGCTTCGCGCAGATGGGCTATTCGAGCAAGCTGTTCAACCTGCGCATGACGCGCCACGAAATCGGCAGCTACTTGGGCCTGACCCTGGAAACGGTGAGCCGCACTTTGTCCGCCTTCAATGAAATCGGCCTGATCTCGGTTGACCAGCGCACCATCGGCATCAAGGATCCGGACGCCCTGAAAACCCTGCGCCGCTTGCCGCCGTCGCGCTCGCGCGCCAAGCAGCTGGCTGCCGCCAAGCTCAAAGCCGACACCACCGCCGCCGCGGCCGCCTCGGCGCAATTGCTGGCCACGATTTAACGCCATCCCGATTTCTTCCAGCTTGGCACAGGCTTGACCCGACCAAGGCGCGCACCGCCTTGCCGGGTCTTTTTTGCTGCCGCTCCCCTTCCATGCCGCGCCAATGGCCGCCTTCGCGCAGCGCCATGCTCCACGCTGCCATCCCATCGCAAAAAAGCACGGATTGCGCATAAATAAGCCTTGCTTTTCGGGCCACATTCAACAATAATGCAAATACGAATCATTCTCAACTGAGATAAAGAAAGCCCAACATGCAAAGCTCAAAACCAGCCTTGATCCAGGATGCCGCTACCGCCCACGTCCGTCCTCCCGTCAGCATGGCCCAGCCGGCGCGCCGCATCACCAGCGAAGCGCTGCTGCAGCAGGGCCGCGAAGTGGAGATTGAGCACAGCGGCAAGATCTATCGCCTGCGCGTCACCCAATTGAACAAGCTGATCCTGACTGCCTGAAGCAGCACGGCAGCCAGTCACCACGCTCGCCAGCCAGTCGCGCCCCGTGCGCGCAGCCAGCCAAACCACCGCACAGGAGTGTTTGATGGCGAACGAACGACCTTCCCCGATGTTTCCTTCCCCGCAAGGCCAGCAGCCTGAATTGCTGCTGTCGGCCGTGCTGCACCTGATGTCGCACTACCATGCGGACAGTCCCTGCGAGAAACTGGCCGCAGTCATCGAACGCCACCTGCAAGCGCTGGCCGGCTCGCCCGGCCTCGGCCCCGTGCTGCAAGCGACTTGTCAGCAACTGTCGCAGCAATGGGCCACTCTGGTGGCGCTGCACCGCCCCGCGCCGCCGAAGACCACCTTGCTCGAGCGCCTGGCGCGCAGGCTGAGCGCCAGGCGTCCTGCCTCGCCGCTGCCGCACTAATTTCTATTTCTCTTCCACCGCTGCCCCACCGCCCAACAGGATATCGCCATGTGTGACAAAGACCAGTCCCTGCCCGTCATCAGCAATTGCGCCCACGCCGACACGGAAACGGCCGCGCTCGCTTCGCGCCGCCGCCGGCTGTGGGAACTGTCGCATACCTGCCATTGCCCGCTGGTCGGCGTGGGCTTGCCCTTGGGCTATCTGCGCAAGCTGGTGGGCAAGATGACGGGCGGGCGCGTGCTGGCCGACGACTACGAAGTGCACGTGGGCGCCGTCACGGAATGCGGCGCGCGCAACCGCCTGTCCGAAGCACTGCAAAAGGAACTCGAACGCCGCTACGCTCCCGTGATCCTGCGCTTTCGCGGCGCCAAGACCACGGAACAGGTAGCGCAACTGTGGCGCACGGCCGTCGCCAACGGCGACGTGTCGGGCGCCTTCTGGGCCGGCCTGACGCACCCGCGCTGCGACGCCGAGCTGGAAGAGCAGATGTGCCGCGACTTGCACATGATCCAGCACCAGGCCGGCGCCTGCGTGCGCGCCGACATGGGCAAATTTACAGCCTTGCAGGAAGAAAACGCGCGCCTGACCCACGAACTGGCCAAGCTGCAACAGCGCAGCCAGGCCGCACTGACGGAAAAAACGGGCGAACTGGAACGCCAGGAAGCCGTGCTGCTGCGCACTCGGGCCGAGTCCATCGGCAAGGATAGCGTGATCGACGGCTTGCGCGCGGACCTGGCGCAATTGCAGGCGGCCATCCCGGCACTGGAATCGCGCACGCGCCTGGTCGAACGCCTGGCGCAAATGGATGAGCGCGAAAAGGAATTGCGCCAGCAAATCGCGGAATTGAAACAGGCCCAGCCGCGCCCAGCCGCCGCCGTGCCGCCACCGGCACCCAAGCTGGAAGTGCCGACCGGCGGCAAGCTGAAAATGCCGATCCGCCTCGTCGATCAAAGCGTCTTGTGCGTGGGCGGACGCAGCGGCAATGTCGCCACCTACCGCGCCCTGATCGAGCGGGTCGGCGCGCAGTTCGCCCACCACGACGGCGGCCTGGAAGACAATGCCAACCTGCTCGACTCGAGCCTGGCGGCGGCCGACCTGGTGATTTGCCAGACGGGCTGCATCAGCCACAGCGCCTACTGGCGCGTGAAGGATTATTGCAAGCGCACGGGCAAGCGCTGCGTCTTCATCGACAACCCCAGCATCTCCAGCCTGGCGCGCGGCTTGCAGGAAGTGAGCGGCGACATGGACACGGCGCCGCTGGCTGTGGTCCAGCCATAAGCAGTCGCTGCTGCATTAATACACGTCGCGCCGGTAGCGCCCTTCGGCCGCCAGCGCGTCGAGCGCGGGCCGGCCCAGTATCTCCTGCAGGGCCTGGTCGACGCCGCCCGCCATGCCGGCCAGGCTGCCGCAAATATAGATGGCCGCGCCCTGCTCCAGCCACAGCTTGACTTCATCGGCATTGCCGCGCAAGCGGTCCTGCACGTAGGTGCGCTCCGCCTGGTCGCGCGAAAACGCCAGGTCCAGGCGCGGCAAGTCGCCGCTGGCATGCCAGTGTTCAACTTCCTCGCGATAATGAAAATCATGGGCCGCGTTGCGTTCGCCAAAGATCAGCCAATTGCGCCGCTGCCCTGCCAGCACGCGGCTTTTCAGGTGGCCGCGCAAGCCGGCGATGCCGCTGCCGTTGCCGATCAAAATCAATGGCCGCTGAGCATTGTCTTCCAACCGGAAGCGCTTATGCTGGCGCAAGCGCAGCTGCACCACGTCGCCGACCTTGGCCTGCGCCGTGAGCCAGCCCGAGGCCAGGCCCAGGCTGCCGTCGGGATGCGCATGCTGGCGCACCAGCAAGTGCACGCCGCCATCGCGCGGAATCGAAGCGATCGAATATTCGCGCGGCTGCGAGGGGTCGGCGGGCGCCGTCACCTGCACCAGGTCGCCCGACTGCCAGTCAGGCAAGCTGCCGGCCACGGGCGCCAGTTCCACGTGATAGATGGCGCCGCCCGCGCTGCCCGGGTTGAGCAGCTGCCTGTGCGTCAGGCGCCAGTCGCCGAAGGCGGGGGCGCTCCAGTCGGGCGCGTCGCTGGTGCCGGCCAGGTGGCTCAGATGCTGGAACCACTGCTCGATGCTGACGCTGGCGCTGCGGTCGACTTCGATGCGCTCGAACAGGCGCGAGGCGCCCTGCGCCGCCAGCCAGGCATCGAGCGCGCGGCCGAAACCGCAAAACTGGCCATAGCTGCGGTCGCCCAGGGCAAGCACGGCGTAATGCAATTGCGGCAGCGCCAGCCCGCCCGTCATCAGGCGGCCCATGAAGGCGGCCGCATTGTCGGGCGCATCGCCTTCGCCATAGGTGCTGACCAAAAACAGAGTCCGTTCGGCTTGTTGCAGATCAACGGCCGTGACTTCGGCAAGCGTGCACAGGCGCACGGGGATGCCGGCCAGTTGCAGGCTCTGCGCCGTTTGCGTGGCCAGTTCCTCGGCATTGCCCGTCTGGCTTGCATACGTCACCAGCCAGGCGGGACTGTTTGCCAGCGCCGCCTTGGCGGCGGCGGACGCGCGGCGCCTGGCGCGCGCGCGCAGCCAAGGCGCCAGGCACACGCCCGCGTAGCTGAGGGACAGGGCGGCCAGCAAGGCCAGCCGCGTCGTATCGTGCGTAAAAATCATGGGAAATAAATCTTCATTCGTCGAGCATGGCCAGCATGTGGCTGCTCAGCGTTTCGTGAAAGCCAGGGCCGTCGCGCTGCAGGAAGCGCGCGGCCAGGCCCTGCTCTTCGGCCAGCGCCATGCCGGCCTCGACACCGAGCACGGTCAGGGCCGTCGACCAGGCGTCGGCCGCCATGCATTGTTCATGCACGACGGTGACGGAAGCGAGTTGATTGGCTATCGGCATGCCGCTGCGCGGATCGATGGTGTGCGAGAAACGCGCCGTGCCATCCTGGAAGAAACGCCGGTAGTCGCCCGACGTCGCCACGGACAAGCCGTGCAGCGCCAGCAGCATTTCCGGCGGATCTAGATCCGCGTCGGCGCCATCGACCTGTTCCAGCATCACCCACCATGGCTGGCCGTCGGGCTTGCTGCCGGCGCCGCGCAGCTCGCCGCCCACTTCGACCAGGTAATGGCCGATGCCCTGGCTGTCCAGATAGCGCGCCAGGCGGTCCACGCCATACCCCTTGGCGATGGCCGATAAATCGAGCTGCAAGCCGCCGGGCTGACGCGCGCGGCGGGCCGGCAAGTCCAGCTCCAGGCGGCGGCGCTGGCGTTGCGACAGCAGCAAGGCCACCGTCTCTTTGTTCGGCGGCAGAAAACCGGGCTCGTCGTAGCGATGGCGGGGGCCGAAGCCCCACAGGTTGACGAGGGCGCCCGCACACGGGTCGTATGCGCCACCGGACGCCTGCGACACGTGCATGGCAAAGCCCAGCACCTCGCAAAAGGCGGCGGGCAGGCTGTGCCAGCTGCCGGGTTCGGCCCGGTTGAAGCGGCCCAGGTCGGACTCATCGCTCCAGTGACTCATTTGCGCCACGACCAGGTCCAGCTGCTGCTGCAAGCCCTGCTGCAGGTCGGCGCTGCCGGCGCGTCCCGGCATGGCGGATTCGAGCAGGCGCACCGACCAGCTGGTGCCCATGCTCAAGCCGCGCAAGTCCCGGATCGCGGCGCCGGGCGGCGCGGCCTGATCGGAAATATGCTGCGGCAGCAGGACCCGGCGCATCGGCGAGCTCGTGACGATGCCGCCGCTTACTGCGGCAGCACTTCCACGGTGGCCGCGTACGTCATGCGGCGCTCCGGCATGGCTGGCGGCTGGCCGGCCACGGCCGGGGCAGCCGCTGGCCAGGTGCTGCTCAGGTAATACATGCCGGCGGCCGGCACGGTGAACGTGATCTCGCCCTTGGCATCGGTGCTCTGGCGGATTTCCCCCAGCACGCCACGGTAGCGCACGCCGCCTGGCACCAGGCTGAAGGCCTGGTTCGCGGCCGGCTTGCCGTCGACCAGGAAGCGCCACGTGGCTTTTTCGCCTGCGCGCAAGTCGTTCGGATGGGTCACCGGCACGAATTCCAGGCCCACGCCCGTCGGCTTGAACACTTCCGTGCTGGTTTCGCCATTGCTGAAGAAAGTTTCCAGGCGCGCTGCCGTGCGCGTGATTTTCAGCTCTTGCGCGTCGGCCGGCACTTCCTTCTTGAACGTCTCTTCATTGCCGCGGAAACGCTTCTGCTCGCCATTGAGCTTGTAGCTGCCCATCACGTTTTGCGACACGATGGCCGCTTTATACGTGCCCGGCTTTTCCATTTTTACGTCGAAGACGCTGCGCAAACGGCCCGTGACCGTGTTCGCCGGCGTGACCTTCGCGCCATCCGGACCGATGACTTGCAGCGCATCCAGGCGCAGCGGCTGGTGGTCGATCTCGAACAGGCCGTCGGAGACGGCAGCGTCCACCGTCACCCAGGCGTCCTTGCTTTCCACCATCGTGCTCGATGGCACCATCCAGCCCCGGTGGGCGTGGGCATTCATGGCCAGGCCGGCCAGCGCCAGGGCGATCAGCGGTTTATTCAGTTGCTTCAACATGGTAGAGGCGCCTTAAGGTTTGAGTTGGACGACGACATTGCCGAGTTCTTCCTTGCCCTTGCCAGGAACGGACTGGGCCGATTTCAGCGGCCACTGGAACGGCACGCGCACCAGTTCGCGTCCGCCCGCTTCGCGTGCCGCTTCCACGACCACCTGGTATTCGCCGGCCGGCAGCTTGTCGAGCAAGGCCTTGGCACCGGGGAAAGTCAGAGTATGTTCGCCGGGGGCGCGCGTGGCGCCGCTGACGCCGTCAACGGGCATGGCCAGGTCGCGGCCGCTCTTGCGCCACCATTGGCGCATGTCCTTCAGCCATTTTTCACCGGCCTTGTCCTTCTTTTTCACGTCATACAGCACGGCCAGGTTGCCAACGACCTTCTGGTCCGCCGTTTCCAGCCACGCCGCCACGTAAGGACGGTGGTATTCCGCCACGTTCAGTTGCGGCAGTTCAATCTTGAGGGACAGGTCGGCAGCCATCGCCGACGTACCGATCAGGGGAAGGCCAAGCGCCAGGGAGTAGCGTAATTTCATGGTGTGCCTGTAAAAAGGAAAAATAAAAACATCAGTGGATAAACAGCAAGGCGATCGCGCAAGGTATCAGGATACCGAGGCCCACCATCGGCCAGGTAAATGGCCGGTTGGCCGCGTGGAACTTCAAAATCAATAACCCCGTCAGGCAAAACACGATGCAGGCGCCGGCAAAGATGTCGATGAACCAGCTCCACGCCACGCCCGTGTTGCGGCCCTTGTGGACATCGTTGAGCCAGGACACCCAGCCCCGGTCCGTCAATTCATATTCAGCGGCCCCGTCTTCGAGGCCGATGCGCACCCAGGCGTCGCCGCCCGCCTTGGGCAGCGGCAGATACACTTCGTCGACCGACCATTCGGCGGGACGCCCGCCCGCATTGAGCGACCATTGCTGCCTGAGCCAGGCTTCGGCGGCGGCCGGCATCGGCGCATTGGTGCCATCGTGCTTGGCGGCATACGCGGCCAGTTCCGTGAGGAGGGGCGCCGGCAACTGCGCCTGCTGGCGCGTGATCGCCGGCTTGGCTTCGATCTGGCCGGCGTGGTTCAGGGTGATGCCGGTAATGGCGAACAGAAACATGCCCAGCAGGCAAAGCGCCGAGCTGATCCAATGCCATTGATGCAAGTTCTTCAGCCAGACGGCGCGGCTGGCGTTGTTCCTGGCCTTGTCTGCGGCGCCCGCACTATGCATGCTCCGCTCCCGGCAAGGGGCGGGCCAGCTGGCGCGACAAGTCAGTGTGCTTCATTCCCATCCTTCAATCAAAGTGCATGCTTATATTTTCAAACAAATGATAATGATTATCATTTATTAAGTCAATACATGGGGCGCCCCGCCGGGCCAGCGTTTTGTAACAGCTTTGAAACAAAGCTGGCCTACTACGTAAGCTGCCGTACAGAGCCGCTTGCAGCAAGCACCTATGCTTGTTGTTCAGGACAACCAACAAGGGAGCACCCATGCAATCGTATTCCAGCGAACAACTGGCCAGCATCGCGGCCAAGATCAAGGATGTCAAATTCGGCATGCTGACCACCAGCGACGACATGCGCACCCTCACCAGCCGGCCGCTGACGCAGCAGCAGGTCGATAACGAGGGGCAGATCTGGTTCTTTGTTTCCGACGAGGCCAGCTACACGCGCGACTTGCTGAACAATCCGCAAGTCAATGTCAGCTTCGTCGACACGGGCGACAGCCTGTATGTATCCGTCTGCGGCCACGCGCAGTTGCTGAAGGACCGTGCCAAGGCGGAGGAATTGTGGAATCCGCTCGTGAAAGCCTGGTTCCCGGGCGGGCTCGACGATCCGAAGCTGTCGCTGATCAAGGTGACGATCCAGTCGGCCGAGTATTGGGATAGCAGCGCCAGCAAGATGATGCAATTCTATGAAATGGCCAGGGCCGCCATCACGGGCGAGCCGCCGAAAGACATGGGCGAACACGGCCGGGTCGATCTGTAGCAGGCTCACCCTATTTTACCCGGGCAATATTGACTTTCAATTTAACCCGGGTAAAATTGCCTGCATTCCCCATGGAGGCAAGACATGCATACCCCCGCACCACCTCAGCTCACCGCCTTCGCCGGCAAGCGAAAAGTCGCCGCCGGCCCTTTACATGCGCTTGCGCAAACACTGAAGGAACTGGTGACGCGCGATCCCGATGCGCAGATCCTGATTTTCGACGACGCCAGCGGCAGCCAGGTCGACCTGAACCTGCATGGCAGCCTGGCCGAGGTGCTGCAGCGCCTGCCTCGCGCAGCAACGCCGGCGCCGCAGGACGACGCTCCCGCCCCCGCACGCACGGCAGGCCGCCCGAAGCTGGGCGTCGTGGCGCGCGAAATCACTTTGCTGCCCCGTCACTGGGAATGGCTGGCAACGCAGCCGGGCGGCGCCTCCGTCGCCTTGCGCAAACTGGTGGAACACGCGCAGCGCGGCAACAAGCTGCACGATGAGCAGCGCCAGGCACGCGAAGCGGCCTATAAAGTCATGAATGCGCTGGCCGGCGATGCGCCAGGCTTCGAGGAAGCGAGCCGCGCCCTGTTCGCCGGCAAGCAAGCAGCGTTTCTCGCATGCGTACAGGAATGGCCAGCGGACGTGCGCGAACACGTCTTGCAGCTGGCCCGGCGCGGGTGGCTTGAGAGTGAAGAAAGTTAGGCGGCCAGATCAGACGCCCGTACTGCCCGTGGTGTCGGGCGCATCGTCGGCGCTCTGCCGGCTCTGCCCGGCGGAGCCGGACTGGTGATGGGGCAGGCGGTCGGCGCGCCGCACCTCGCCGATGGAAAACAGATCGTCGCCGATATCGAGCCCTTGCTCGCTATCGACCAGCACAAAGTTCTCGGCAGAATCGGCCGTACTTTGCTTGTTGCCTGCCACGGACGGCGTGCCGCCCTGGCTATTGCCGGCTTGCGGCGTGGTGGAGTTGCCCATCATCTTCTCCCTGATCGTGAATGCGATTTGACTGCGTTGACTGCGCATAGGCCGTGGCCGGCGCAGCTATTTCATCATAGTCCATGCCTGCTGCGTTGCATCAAAATTTTGCGGCAGCCAAATAAGCGTGGCCCTGACCTGCGGCGTGCCTGCTTCCCGCTGGCCAGGACCACTTGCAACTTGCTACTCAGCTGGCGCTACTTGTTGCGCGACCCGGAGCTGGAACCGGACCCGGACCCGGAACCGCCGCTTTGCTTGTTGCCACTGTCACGGTTGCCCTCCTGGTTCATGCTGGCGTTATCGCGCGAACCGCTGGAGCTGGAGGCGCTTTGCCGGTTGGCATCGTTCTTGTGGCTTTGGCTGCCTGCGCGGCGGGCCTCTTCCGACGTGAATTCATGGGCCGTGCCTTTTTCATGCGCGGCACGTCCGCCTTCGCTGGCGATTTCGCGCTGCTGGGCGGGGTCCATGGAAGCGAAACCCCGCTTGCTGGTATCGCTTTGCTTGCTGCCGCCGCTGCCGCCGCTGCTACTGCTACTGGTTTTACTACCTTGCTGTTTATTGTCGCTCGATGTGGCCATGATGATCTCCTTGATCGATGGAATCGGAAACAGTGCAAACCATGCAATTCTTCCCCCTCGCATGGCAAGGGAACCGTCATCTTAGTGCGCACATGGGGCACAAGAAATAGGAGGATGGCAAGAGCGCATGTAGGATGAGTCCCGCCTACGGTGGCACAGTTACTTTCAGTTTTCCACCAAAAGTATCTGACACTCAGCAGTTGGCGGGCAGCGGAAAAATCGCCGCGTCGGCCGTCACGTACACGCGCTCAGCTGCGCCTGGCCGCACCGCATGGCCGCCCGTGAAGGCGCCAAACGAGGGCAGGATGGCGCGCTGCTGGCCCAGCAGGAAACACGGCAGGCGCAAGCCGCCGCCGTGCGCTCCGCTCCCTTTGGCGCGCAAGTGAAACACGGGATGCACATGGCCCGCCAGCACATAGCCGGGCGCGACGGTGTCAGGGTGATGGCAGAACGACAGCTTGCCCACCTGGTGCGGCTCGTCCACCATGCGGATGCCCAGCGCGGCGGCCGGATCGCCCGCATGCGCGTCGTGGTTGCCGCGCACCACCGTCAGGCGCACGTCGCGATGACGCATGCGCCAGGCCAGCATGGCCGCCACGGTGGCGGCCGCATGGGCGGCGCGCGCGTGCAAAAAATCGCCGAGGAAGACGATTTCCTCGCAGGCGTAGCTGGCCAGCAAGGCGTCGAGTGCCAGCAGGTTTTGCGTGGTAGTGCCGCGCGGCACAGGCACGCCCAGCGCGCGAAACGCCGCCGCCTTGCCGAAATGGATGTCGGCAACGATCAATATCCTGCGCGCCGGCCAGTACACGGCCTTGTCCGCCAGCAGCCAGACCAGCTCGCCGGCCAGCTCCACCGCGCAGTGCGCCCGCTCCTGTCCCTTCATGCGGCTGCCTTTTCCAGCGCCAGCACCAGCCGCGCCACCCGGTCCGACAGTTTTTCCGTCGTCAGCTGTTCGCGGAAGCGCTCGACCATCAGGCCGAAGGCAAATGGCGAGGCGCGCTCCAGCGCTTGCAGACTGAGGCTGCGTCCATGCAGTTCGCGCAAGGTGGCGCGCAGGCGCGTCAGTTCCAGTTCCTGCTCCAGCACTTCGCGCTGCGCCTGCGTGAGCAGCAAATTGGCCGCGTCGTGCTTGCGGAACACCTCGAAAAACAGCGAAGACGACGCCTGCAGCTGGCGCGCGCTTTTCGGCTGGCCCGGATAGCCCTGGAACACGAGGCCGGCGATGCGGGCGATTTCGCGGAAGCGCCGCTGCGACAGTTCCGTCGCGTTCAGGCTGGCCAGCACGTCTTCGAGCAAGTTGTCCGTGCTGAACAGGGCAATATCGGCGCCGCTGGCGGCCGTCAGCAGCGGCGCAAAATCGATATCGTCCGCGCCCAGCAATTCAAAGCCGTAATCGTTGACGGCGATCGACAAGGTGGCCGGCTGCACGCGCGCGATGCGATAGGCCAGCAGGGACGCCAGGCCCAAGTGCACGGAGCGGCCCGCGAACGGATACACGAACAGGTGATGGCCTTCGCGGCTGGACAAAGTTTCCAGCAGCAGGCTGGCGCGCGTGGGCAGGCTGGACCATTTCTGCTGGATGGCCAGCAGGGGCGCCAGCGCGCGCATTTCCGGCCCGCTGGCTTTCCCTTCCTGCGCCAGCTGCAGCTGGTCCAGCACGGCATGCGCCAGCTCCGACGACAGCGGCATCTTGCCGCCCTGCCAGCGCGGCACGGCACCGCGGCTGCCCGTGGCGCGCCGCACGTAGGCCGTCATCTCATGCACGCGCACGAATTCCAGGATACGCCCGCCAAACAGAAAATGGTCGCCCTGCTTCAGGCGCGCGATGAACGATTCCTCGATGCTGCCGATGCGCGCCCCGCCGAGGAATTTGACCTGGATCGCCGCTTCCGAGACGATGGTGCCGATGCTCATGCGGTGGCGCCGCGCCAGCGCCACGTCCGGCACGCGGTAGATGCCTGCATCGTCGGGCAGCACTCTGCGGTATTCCGGGTACACGGTGAGGCTTTGCCCGCCGCGCGCGACGAAGTCGAGCGCCCATTGCCACTCGTCCGGCGTCAGGTGGCGGTACGACCAGGCCGCGCGCACTTCGCGGTACAGGGCCGGCGAGTCGAAACCGCCGCCCAGCGCGATCGTCACCAGGTGCTGCACCAGCACGTCGAGCGGCTTGTCCGGCACGGGCCGCGCTTCCAGGTCGCCCAGCGCCAGGGCAGCGCGGGCGGCGGCCGCTTCCAGCAATTCCAGGCTGTTGGTGGGCACCAGGGTGACGCGCGAAATGCGCCCCGGCGCGTGGCCGCTGCGCCCCGCCCGCTGTACCAGGCGCGCGATGCCCTTCGCGCTGCCCACCTGCAGCACCCGTTCGACGGGCAGGAAATCGACGCCCAGGTCCAGGCTGGACGTGCACACGACGGCTTTCAGCTCGCCCGTCTTCAGGTGCTGCTCGACCCACTCGCGCACTTCGCGGTCCAGCGAACCGTGGTGCAGGGCGATCAGGCCCGCCCAGTCGGGGCGCGCGTCGAGCAGGTGCTGGTACCACAGCTCGGCCTGCGAACGCGTGTTGGTGAACACCAGGGTGGTGGCGCTGCCCTCGATCTCGGCGATCAGCGGCTGCAGCATCTGGATGCCCAAATGCCCGCCCCAGGGAAAGCGCGTGGGATTGACGGGAATCAGACTGTCGACAAGGATGCGCTTCCTGACTTTACCTTCGACCAGCACGCCGGCGTTTTCCTCGCCCAGCAAGACGTCCTGCGCCTGCCGCAGATTGCCCAGGGTGGCCGACAAGCCCCACGTCATCAGCTTGTCCTGCCAGCGGCGCAGCCGGGCCAGCGCCAGCTGCACCTGCACGCCGCGCTTGCTGCCCATCAATTCATGCCACTCGTCGACGATCACCGTTTCCAGCAGGCTGAAGCGTTCCTGCGCGTCCGCCTGGCTCAGCATCAGGGACAGGCTTTCCGGCGTCGTGACGAGCACCTCGGGCCACGCTTTCGCCTGCCGCGCCCGCTGCGCGGCGCTCGTATCGCCCGTGCGCGCCTCGATGCGCCAGCCGGGCGCCAGCGTTTCGCCGGACGCCTGCAGCGCACGCACGGTGTCGGCCGCCAGCGCCCGCATGGGCGTGATCCACAGCACGCGCAAGCCCTGCTTCCTGCCCTTGCGCGCCAGGCGCTCGGCGCGCAGCAAGGCGCCGAACCACACGGCATACGTCTTGCCGGACCCCGTACTCGCATGCAGCAAGCCCGATTGCCCCTGTGCGGCGGTGCGCCAGACGGCGCGCTGGAAAGGAAAGATCGTCCAGCCGCGCCCCGTGAACCACGCATCGATGCGCTGCGCCAGCGTGCTCATTGCCTGCTCATGCGGCGCCCGCCAGCATGGCCTTCAGGGTGGCCAGGGTGTCGGCGTCGGCGACTGTCTTGTCTTCGCGGCGGCGCAGGATGCGGGGGAAGCGCACGGCGATGCCCGCCTTGTGGCGGCTGGACGCGGCGATGCCCTCGAAGCCGATCTCGAACACCATCGTCGGCTGCACGCTGCGCACGGGGCCGAATTTTTCTATCGTCGTCTTGCGGATGGCCGCGTCGACCTGCCCGATCTCGGCATCCGTCAAGCCCGAATACGCCTTGGCGAACGGCACCAGCTTACGCTCCCCCTGCCCGCCCTCCTCCACGTCATCCCACACGGCGAACGTATAGTCCGTGTACAGCGACGCGCGGCGGCCATGGCCCGCCTGGGCGTAGATCAGCACGGCGTCGATGGCATACGGATCGATCTTCCATTTCCACCACGTGCCCACGTCTTTCGTGCGGCCCACGCCATATGCGGCCGACACGGCCTTGAGCATCAGGCCTTCCACGCCGCGCGCGCGCGATTCCTCGCGGATGGCGGCCAATGCCTCCCAGCTAGCCGCGTCAACACGCGGCGACAGGCGCAACGCGGGAGAGTGCACGCCGGCCACCACGCTTTCCAGCAGCGCGCGCCGTTCCAGCTGGGGCAGCTGGCGCACGTCCACGCCATCGAGTTCCAGCACATCGTAAGCCACCAGCACGGCGGGCAGCTCGGCCAGCAACTTGGGCGAGACCGTTTTACGGCCCATCCGTTGCTGCAAATCGGCAAATGGCGCCGGCACGTCGCCCGGCTGCCAGATGAGGATTTCGCCATCGAGCACGGTACCCTCGGGCAAGGCCAGCTGCGCCAGTTCCGGAAAGCGCTCCGTGATCAATTCCTCGCCGCGCGACCACAGCCAGTTCACGCCATCGCGGCGCAGCAGCTGGGCGCGCATGCCGTCGTATTTCCACTCGGCCAGCCAGCCGCCGATGTCGCCCAGGCTTTCCGGCCCCGCCTGCAAGGGATGCGCGAGGAAAAACGGATACGGCTGGCCGCCGCGCAGCGCATGTTCGCCGTCCGACTGCGCGGCGATCAGCTTCAAGAATCCCGCGCCCGTGGGGTTGACCTTGCCATCGGTCCAGCCCATCAGGCGCTGGGCGATCAGCTTGCTGTCGACGGCGGCGATCGATGCCAGCGCGCGCGTCACCAGCAGTTTTGAGACGCCCACGCGAAAGCCGCCGCCGATCAGCTTGATCAACAGAAAACGTTCGCGCGTTTCCAGCTCGTCCCAGTACCCCAGCAGGGCGTCGCGGATGGCGTCGGGCGCCGCGCCGCGCAACGGTGCGATGCGCTGCTCGACCCACTCGGCCAGGCCGACGTCGCTGCGTTTGGCGGGTGCGGGCAGGATCAGGGCGATGGTTTCGGCCAGGTCACCCACGGCGTGATAGGCCTCGTCGAACAGCCAGGCATCGAGGCCCGCCCGTTCGGTCGCGTATTCGCGCAGCAATCTGGTGGGCACGGCCTGGCGCGGCTTGCCGCCGGCCAGGAAATACACAGCCCAGGCCGCGTTCTCGGGCGAAGCGCCGCGAAAATAGGCTTGCAGCGCCGCCAGCTTGCGGCTGGTGGAGGTCGTCTCGTCGAGTTCCGCGTACAGCCGGGCAAAGTCACGCATGGCTGACGTCCTCCGCCGCCGAGGACGCAGCCGGCGCACCGTCATCGGCCTCGTCATCGCCGTATTCCGTCTCGAAGCCGCCCGCCTGCCAGCCGTTCTGCTGCAGCCAGCGCACCATGACGGGAATCGAGCCATGCGTGACGATGATGCGTTCGGCCTGCGTGGCCGTGATCGCTTGCATCAGGCCGGGCCAGTCGGCATGGTCGGACAGCACGAAACCCCTGTCCACGCCGCGCCGCCGGCGCGCGCCGCGCAGCAGCATCCAGCCGCTGGCAAACGCATCGCTGTAGTCGCCGAAGCGCTTCATCCACGGCGAGCCGGCCGCCGATGGGGGCGCGATCACCAGCGCCGTTTTCAATGCAGCCTTGTCCGCCACCTCGCCCACCATCACGGTGGCGGGCAAGGCCACGCCCGACTCGCGGTAGACCTGCGTCAGGGCTTGCGCCGCGCCATGGCAGATGATGGGGCCGATGCTGGCATCGAGGCCCGCCAGGATGCGCTGCGCCTTGCCGAAGGCATAGCAGAACAGCACGCTGGTGCGCCCTTCGGCCGCATTCCTGCGCCACCACTGGTTGATGTCGTCGTAGATTTCCTGCGGCGCCTGCCAGCGGTAGATGGGCAGGCCGAAAGTCGATTCCGTGATGAAGGTGTCGCAGCGCACGGGTTCGAACGGCAGGCAGGTGGGGTCGGGCTGCAGCTTGTAGTCGCCCGACGCCACCCACACTTCGCCGCCATATTCCATGCGCACCTGTGCCGAACCGAGCACGTGGCCGGCCGGCTGCAGCGACACCTGCACGCCGTGGTGTTCGATGGTCTCGCCATACGCGAGTGCCTGGACGGACACGGGGCCCAGACGCGCGCGCAGCACTTGCTCACCGGGAGCGGCGCACAGGTAATGCCGGTGTCCGACCCGCGCATGGTCGGCGTGCGCATGCGTGATGATGGCGCGCTCGACGGGGCGCCACGGGTCGATGTAGAACTGACCCGGCACACAGTACAAGCCTTCCTTGCGCACCACTACCATGTCTGCCATGCCCTGCTCCCTGCGTTGACACGCGTTGGAATGGGCTGATTCTAGCGCTCTTGCGCCAGATCATCTGTCAGACAGCGCACACTGGGTTCACGCCGGTGCGACAAACTCGGCCATGAAGGTGCGCGTGGTGTTTTCCGGAAAGGCAATCGTGACCTGGTCGCCCGCCACCGACAGCACGGTACCGATCTGGTAGCGGGGCACGCGCACGCGGCTGCCGACGGCGATCTGGGGCGCAGGCGGCGGCGATGGCGCTTGGGACGGGACCGGGGGCAACTCGTCGAGGGAAATGGGCGCGGCCAGCGCGGGCGGCGACAGGCAATTGTCGCAGGTGCAGCAGCGCTCGAAATCGCCGGCATCGACAAAGTAATCGAGCAGCAGTTTCCAGCGGCACAAGCCGCTTTGCGCATAGGCCACCATTTGTTCGAGCGCCTGTTTGTCGCGCTCCTGCTTGTCGACGTAGATCTGCGCCAGCTGCGCATACGAGGGCGAGCTGGCCGAAGGCGCTTTCAGGCTGTAGCCCAGCTTGCGGTCCTGGCGCAGCAGCTTGCCGTCTTTCAACAGTTTCAGGCATACCTTCAGGTGGCCGTCGGAAAAATCGGGCAGGCTGGACGCCAGCGCAGCGAAAGCAAACGTGGCCGGCAATTCTTGCGCTGCCGCCACGATGGCGGCCAGTTCCTCGGCCGTGGGATAGTGCTTCGCCAGAAAAAATTGCTGGACCCGCTTGTCTTCCTGGAAGTACAGCAAGGTGCAGTCGGCGGGCAAGCCGTCGCGCCCTGCGCGGCCCGATTCCTGGTAATACGCTTCCAGGTTGGCCGGCACCTGCAAGTGGATGACGAAGCGCGTGTCGGGCTTGTCGATGCCCATGCCAAACGCGTTGGTGGCCACCATGATGCGGCGCTCGCCGCCCATGAACAAGTCCTGGTGGTGCTTGCGCTCGCGCGCCGCCAGCTTGCCGTGGTAGCAGGTGACGCTCTCGCCCAACGCTTCCAGCCGCGCCGCCAGGTCTTCGACGGCCTTGACGGTGGCCGCGTACACGATGCCCACGCCCGGCGTTTCGCGCAGCAGGCGCAGGACTTCGTCCTGTTTTTCTCCCGCATTCGTGACCTGGATCACTCGGTAGCGCAAATTGGCGCGGTAGATGCCGGTATTGATGACGTTCAGCTTGCGCGCTTCGAGTTGCGTATCGATATCGTCCATTACTTCCCCGGTGGCCGTGGCCGTCAACGCCAGCACGGGCGGGCGGCCCAGCGCGCGCAGGGCGGCCGCGATGTCCAGGTAGGCGGGACGGAAGTCGTGGCCCCACTGGGAAATGCAATGGGCTTCATCGATGACGACCAGGCTGGGCGGCGTGCCGGCCAGCAGCGACAGGAAGGCGGTATTGGTGAGGCGTTCCGGCGTACAAAAGATGATGAGTCTGCCGCCCTGGGCGATGCGGCCGATGGCGTCGTCTTCCTCGGCGCACGACAGGCTGCTGTTGAGCTGCACGGCCGTGATGCCCAGTTCGTGCAGCTTTTCCAGCTGGTCCTTCATCAGAGAAATCAGCGGGGACACCACCACGGTGGCACCCGGCAACAGAGCGGCGGGCAGCTGGTAGCACAGCGACTTGCCGCTGCCCGTGGGCATGATGGCCAGGGTGTCGCGTCCGGCCAGCACGCTGTCGATGACGTCCTGCTGGCCCGCGCGCAGCCGCGCCACGCCAAATACGGCGCGCAGCAGACGCTGGATCTTGCGCTGGCGGGCGCTGCCCGCTTCGTTCACTGCAGAAATGGTAGTCGCCATCGTGGTCCGGTCCCTCACATGCCGGCGCCAGTCGCCAGCTTGCCGCCACTTTACGGCCGGGTCTGGCGTACGACCATAGGACGGCTGCTACAGCCAGCGTAGGAATTCAGGAAGCGAACAGGATGGCCCAGAACAGCATCAGCAGCCCGGCAATCGACACGCACCACACGAGCGTACGCACGACGGGCACGCCGAACGCGTACAGGGGCAGATACAGTACGCGCGCGGCCAGATACAGGGCGGCGCCGTACAGGGTCAGCGCGCTTTCCTGCGCCGTCACGTGGGCGATCAGCACGGCGGCGGCAAACAGAGGCAGGGTTTCGAACAGGTTCGCCTGGGCACGCTGCAAACGGCCCGTGATCTTGCCCACGGGCGGCCCGTCGCCGTCGCGCGCGCTCACGTTATAGGCCGTGCCTGTTTCGCGCGTGCGGAACAGCGCGGGCAGCAGGATTTGCACCAGCGCCAGCACCAGGGTACCGGCCAGCATCGTCAGTTCAGGGGTCATGCCTTACCTCTAGGTGTGAGACGGGCGGGCCGAAGCGGCGCGTGCCCGTCAAGGTTGGTCGAGTGCCGCTTGCAACTCCATCAAATCATAGGGCTTGCGCAAGACACTGGCGGAAAAACCCAGCTCATCCATCGATTCCTTGCCATAGCCCGTGGAAAAGATGATGCGCATGGCCGGTTTATCGCGCAGCACCATGCGTGCCAGCGCGATGCCGGACATGCCGGGCAGGCTGACATCCGTAAACAGGATATCGAAGTCTTGCTCGTTGAGCAATTTCCACGCCGCCTCGCCATCGGACACGCCGCTGACCGTATGGCCCAGCATGCCCACCAGTTCGCACACCATCAGCTGCGAATCGAGGTTGTCTTCCACCACAAGTATTTTCATCGATGTCGGCATGTCCCCCTGCGGTTCCGGAGCATGGCCCGTCAAGTCCAGTCCCGGCGTGTCACTTCCCAGCAAGCTGGCCGCCGCGCTGCCGGTCGGCAGGATGCCGGCCACCGGCGCGCCGGACCGTTCAAACTGGCGCGCACGCATTTGCTGCTGGCGGTTGGCCAGTACATGACGCAGCTTGCGTGCCAGCTCTTCGCGCCGGTACGGCTTGCTGAGCAATTCCACTCCCGCGTCGAGACGCCCCTCATGCACAATGACATCCTGCGCGTAGCCCGACGTAAACAAGACGGCGATATCGGGCTGCAACTCGCGCGCCTGGCGCGCCATCTCCGTGCTGCTGACGGGACCGGGCATGATGACGTCCGTAAACAGCAAGTCGATCTGCGCGCCGCTATGCAGCACGGCCAGCGCGCTTTCGCCATCCTCGGCCTTGAGCACCTTGTAGCCCAGCGCGCCCAGCATATCGACCACGGTGGTGCGCACGCCCACGTCGTCTTCCACTACCAGCACGGTTTCCGTGCCGCCCGTGACGACGCCGCTCAATTCCAGTTCCTCGTCCGCTTCGGCCATCAGGGAACGGGGCAAATAGATTTTGACTCCCGTGCCCACGCCAGGTTCACTGTAAATGCGGATATGGCCGCGGCTTTGCGTGACGAAGCCATACGCCATCGACAGGCCCAGGCCCGTGCCCGCGCCTTCCGGCTTGGTGGTGAAGAACGGCTCGAACGCGCGCTGCAGCACGGCGCCGCTCATGCCGCGGCCCGTGTCCGTCACCGACAGCATCACGTACTGGCCCGCCGGCACGTCGACCAGATTGTGCACATACTGTTCGTCGAGCACGACGTTGCCCAGTTCGATCGTCAGCTTGCCCACGCCATCCATGGCGTCGCGCGCATTGATGGCCAGGTTGAGGATGACGTTCTCGATCTGGCTGCGGTCGACCAGGGTATTCCACAGCCCGCCGCCGCCCACCAGCACGATGTCGATCGCTTCGCCCAGCGCGCGCCGCAGCAGCGCATCCATGTTGCGCACCACGCGGGCCAGGTCGGCCACCACGGGTTTCAACGGTTGACGCCGCGCAAAGGCCAGCAGGTGCGACGACAATTTGGCGCCCCGCTCGACGGCGGCAATCGCCGTGTCCAGGCGCTGGCGCATGAGGCCATCCGTGCCCGCCAGATGCTGCAGCAAGTGCAAATTGCCGGAAATAATTTGCAGCACATTATTGAAATCGTGCGCGATGCCGCCCGTCAACTGGCCCACGGCTTCCATCTTTTGCGCCTGGCGCAACGCGTCTTCGGCCTTGGTGCGCTCACCGACTTCCTGTTCGACCCGGTGCTCGAGCGTTTCGTTCAATTCATGCAGCGCTTTTTCCACGCGGCGCCGGTCCGTGATGTCCGTCTTGACGGCGATCAGTGAACGCGTATGACCCTGCTCATCGACGAGGCGGCTGACATTGCTCGACACCCACACTTGCGTGCCGTCGGGCTTCAGGTAGCGCTTTTCCAGCGAAAACGACTCGCCCGTTTCCACCAGACGCTGGAACAGCACGTTGTTGCCGGGCACGTCCGCCGGATGCATGATGTCGTTCATGTTCAGGCTCAGCAGTTCCTCGGCGGAACGCCCCAGCATGCAGCACAGGGCACCGTTGACCCTCTGGAAACTGCCATCGAGGCCCAGCTCGGACAAGCCCACCGAGGCCTGGCCGAAAATGGCCGCCATACGCTCCTGGCTGGCGTTGAGTTCGTCCTCGATCTGGCGCCGCTCCGTCACGTCGAACGACACGCCCACGTAGCGGCGCTGGCCCGGCATGCGGCCGGCCACCACCTCGCCCTGGCGAGCGATCCAGCGCAGCGCGCCATCGGCGGGGCGGCGGATGCGGTACTCGACGTATTCGAGGGGATTGGGCGCGACGTCAAGCTTGCTCGGTCCGACCTTTTGCTGGTCGCGCGCATCAACCAGGCTCACCAGCAGGCGTTCCGTCACTTCCACCTCGTCGGCAATGCCCCACAGGCGGCGGAACGTGCGCGACACCACCATCGCGCCCGTCTCGGGGAACCATTCGAAGGTGCCGATGCCGCCGGCCTGCTGGGCCAGGCGCAGCCGCTCCTCGCCTTCCATGCGTTCGGTCACGTCGATGCCTTCGACGAGGATGCCCGTCACCACGCCCTCTTCATCCTTGATGGGCTGGTACACGAAATCGATCTGGCGCTGGCCCGTCTGCCCGTCCGCCGCCTGCAAGTCCACCTTCACCTGGCGCCCCTCGTAAGGTTCGCCCGTGCGGTAGACCTGGTCGAGCAGCTCGATGAAACCTTGTTCCTTGACTTCAGGCAAGGCCGCTTCGACTGTCTTGCCCAGCACATCGCGGTGCCCGACCAGACGCAGATAATGCTCGTTCGCCAATTCGAACACGTGCTGCGGCCCGCGCAGCAGGGCCATGAAACTCGGCGCCTGCTGGAACAGGGCGCGCAGCAGCGCCCGCTCCTCGCCCAGGCGGCGGTTGGCCGCGCGCACGGCCTGGCTCTCGGCCTGCAAGGTGGTGTTGAGTTCGCCCAGCTCGGCTGTGGCCAGCCTCAGCTGGCGCCCCTCCTCCATGCGCGCCGTCAATTCCAGCGCCGTGCACAGCACGCCGTCCACCTGGCCGTCGGCGCCATGCACGGGCGTGTAGAACAGGTCGAAACAGACGTCCGTGCGCTGTCCGCCGCGCAACAACGGCAAACAGCATTCGCGGTGCACCTGCGTCTCGCCGCGCAGTCCCGCTTCGAGGATGCGCGCGTTCCAGTCCCAGATTTCCGGCCAGATGCCCGGCACCGTGCCGCCAAGCGCCGCCGGATGGCGCTCGCCTGCGATCTGGATGTAGTCGTCGTTGTAAATCATGACGTGCTGCGGGCCCCACATCAGCACCATCGCCATGGGCGAATTGAGCACGATGTCGACACTGGTGCGCAGATGGGCGGGCCAGCCATCGACGGCGCCCAAGCTGGTGGCGGACCAGTCGCGCTGGCGCACCAGTTCCCCCATGCTGCCGCCGCCGCGCGGCCAGGCTGGCGCGCTCATGTCGCCCGTCCCGCTTGCACGCACACCTGGCACTGGCGCGGAATGCGCACGGTCGCCAGCGTGCCCTGCGCGGCCGTCGAACTGAGCTCGAGCGTGCCGCCGTGGGCCTTAACGAACATGTTTGCCGTGTACAGGCCCAGTCCCAGGCCCTGCCCCGTCCGGCGCTTTTCGCCCGCCTGCTGGAACGGTTCGAACAGGGTCGGCAGCAAGGTGGCGGGAATGACGCCACGATTGGCGATGCGCAATTCAATACTGCCGGCGTCCCGTCCGTCGAAGGCCAGTTGCACGGGCGCGCCCGGCTCGCCATGCGTGATGGCATTGTTTAACAGATTCGAGATGACTTGCGACAGCAGGCCCGCGTCGCATTGCCCGTGCAGCTCGCCCACGCTGCTAACCTCGACCAGCGGCGCCTGACCGGCCGTCTCGCATTCCTCGACGATGGCGCGTGCCAGCGCCAGGTAGTCGTGCATGCTGCCGCGCAACTCCATCGTGCCGGAACGGATGCGCGCCAGGTCCAGCAACTGGTCGACCATGCGCGCCATGCGCTTGGCGCTGCTTTCGATGCGCTGCGCCGTGACGATCACCTTCGGGTGGTCGCTCATCATCGGCAACAGCATGGCGCCGTTCATCACCACCGACAAGGGCGTGCGCAAGTCGTGCCCCAGCACGGCCGTGAACAGTTCATTCAGGTGCAGCGCATGCTTGAGTTCGTCGAGCTGGGCCGACAATTCGCGTTTCTGCTGGTAGAGCTGCACCAGCACCGCCACCTTGCTTTGCAAGGCTTTCACGTCGATGGGCTTGTAGAGAAAGTCGACGGCGCCCGCCTCGTAGCCGCGGAAACTGTAGCTCGGCTCGCGCGACGCGGCCGTGAGGAAAATCAGGGGGATGCTGCGGGTGCGCTCGCTGCCGCGTATCAGCTCGGCCAGCTCGAAACCATCCATCTGCGGCATTTGCACGTCGATCAGGGCCAGCGCCACTTCATGCGTCAACAGCAGTTCCAGCGCTTGCGCGCCCGAGCTGGCCTTCAGGATGACAATGCCGGGCCGCGCCAGCACGGCTTCGGCGGCGACCAGGTTTTGCGCGATGTCGTCAACGACGAGGATATGAATAGGGGCGGTCACGGAATCATCTTCAGGCATCGCAACGGCAAGACGCCATCGTGTTTCGATATGGACATAAACATTGTTTCAATTCTCACATATATTACACGCACTACACTATTCCCATTCACTTGTGTTCGCCATCGCCGAGCAATGCCAGGCTGGCAGCCATTTGCGGCAAATCGAGCACGCGGTCGGCGCCGGCCAGCTTGAGCGCGGCGGCCGGCATGATGCCACAACTGGCCCGCTGCGGGTCTTGCACCCAGGCGCTGCCGCCCAGCTGCCGCACCCGCGCCAGGCCTGCCGCGCCGTCGGCCGAGGCGCCCGTCAGGATGATGGCCAGCATGGCGCGCCGGTAGGCATACGCAGCCGTTTCCAGCAAGACATCGATCGATGGGCGCGAAAAATACACGGGCGCTTCCTGCGATAGGGAAAAACAGCCATCGGATTCGACTTGCAGGTGGTAGTCGGGCGGCGCGAAATACACGACGCCGGGCTGCAGCGGTTCCTTGTCCTGCGCTTCGCGCAAGGGCAGCTGGCAACGTTCCGCGTACAGCTGCGGCAACTGGCTCGAGCGACCCGGCGCCAGGTGCAGCACCACCACCACGGCCGCGCGGCAGGTGGCGGGCAAGGCACGCAGCACGATGCCCAGCGCTTCCACGCCGCCGGCCGAAGCGCCGATGGCGATCAGGCGCAGGCCGGCCGGCGGTGGCGCGACGTCGGAGCTCGGCAGCATGTCAGGCACGCTGGAAGATGCGTTCGGCCGGGCTCAGCTCGTTAAAGCTGTCCGCATGGCGGCTGAAATGCAGGCTTTCCTTCATGCCCAGACCCAGGAAGCCCCGGTTCACCAGCGCTTCGTGGAACAGGCCCAGGCTGCGGTCCTGCAAATCTTTATTGAAATAAATCATCACGTTACGGCAGGAAACCATGTGCACCTCCGAAAACACGCTGTCCGTCGCCAGGCTGTGGTCGGCGAAAACGAACTGGCGCCGCAAGCGCCGGTCAAAGATGGCGCCCTTGTAGGCGGCCGTGTAATAGTCGGACAGCGAGCGCTTGCCGCCCGCCAGCTGATAATTCTCGCTGAACTGGGCGATGCGCTCGACCGGATAGATGCCCGCTTCCGCGGCGGCCAGCGCTTCCACATTGATGTCGGTCGCATAAATCATGCTGCGCTCGAGCAAGCCTTCCTCTTCCAGCAAGATGGCCAGCGACCACACCTCTTCGCCGCTGCTGCAGCCGGCTACCCAAATCTTGATCGAAGGATAGGTGTGCAGGATGGGCACGACTTTTTCGCGCAAGGCGCGGAAATACGCGGGATCGCGGAACATCTCGCTCACCTGCACCGTAAAAAATTGCAGCATCTGCGCGAACATGGCCGGCTCGTGCAAGATGCGGTCCTGCAATTGCGACAGGCTGGCGCAGCCGAAGCGCTCCATGGCCTGACGCATGCGCCGGCGCAGGGAAGCCACGGAATAATCGCGGAAATCGTGCTGATAGCGCAGCAATATTCCCTCCAGCAATAATTTCAGTTCTATATCGAAAATATCGTCATCTAACAACATCCACCTCATCGGATACCTGACCGTTGAACACGGTGCAACGCGCACCGTGCAGTCACTGCCAAATGCTAGCAGATCGTCGCCGATTATCCCGCAGGAAAAGCGTCAGTTAGGTACGCTGGCGTACGCTAGGGACACTTTTTTTCAGGCATCCACGCCCTTCATGCCCTCCTCCGTATAGCGCGCGCCCGCCGCCATGCCCAGGGGAAAGGCCGCGTTCATCGCCGCCAGCTCCGCCCCGTCCAGCCGCACGGCCAGCGCGCCCAGGTTGTCGTGCAGGTAGGCGATGCGCTTGGTGCCGGGGATGGGAATGATGTCGTCGCCTTGCGCCAGCAGCCAGGCCAGCGCCAGCTGGGCCGGCGTGCAGCCTTTGGCGCGCGCGATGTCCCTGACCTGCGCGACGATGGCCTGGTTATGCGCCAGGTTGTCGGCGGCAAAACGGGGATTGAAGTGGCGGAAATCTCCCGCGTCGAGACTGGCCGCATCGGCGATGGCGCCCGTCAGGAAACCGCGCCCCAGCGGGCTGTAGGCAAAGAAACTGGCGCCCACGTCGCGGCAGGCGGCCAGCACGCCCTGCTCCGGCTCGCGCGTCCACAGCGAGTATTCGCTCTGCACGGCCGCCACGGGGCAGAGCGCCGCCGCGCGCCGCAAAGTGGCGGCGCTCACTTCGCACAAGCCCACGGCGCGAATTTTTCCTTCTTGCAGCAATTGCGCCAGCGCTCCCATCGACTCTGCCAACGGCGTGTCGAGGTTCAGACGGTGCAGGTAAAACAGGTCGATGCTCTCCACGCCCAGGCGCGCCAGCGACGCCTCGCACGCCTGGCGGATGTAGGCGGGGGAATTGTCGACGCGGCGCGCATAACTGCCCGGCTCGCGCGCCAGGCCGCACTTCGTGGCGACCAGCGCCTGGCCTGGGTGGCGCGCCAGGAAACGTCCCAGCAATTGCTCGTTGTGGCCGAAACCGTAGGCGTCGGCCGTGTCGAACAGGGTCACGCCCGCCGCCAGGGCCGCTTCCAGGGTGGCCATCGATTGCGCCTCGTCCGTGGCACCGTAAAATTCCGACATGCCCATGCAGCCCAGGCCCAGTGCCGAACTGTTCAAGCCGCTATTACCGATCCGTCGTTGTTGCATGCTGCTCTCCTCATGTGTTGACTCGATGCAGCCAGTCTAGGCCGTGCCGGCTGGCGGGGGAATGCGCGATTTCGTGATACCTTTCTGGTATGAGAGCCCTCGACACCCACGCCCTGACCCTGTTTTGCGCCGTTGCCCGCTGCCTGAACTTTCGCCAGGCGGCCGAGCAATTGCACATGACCCAGCCGCCCTTGTCGCGCGCCATCAAGACACTGGAAGAAAAACTGGGCGCGCGCCTGTTCGAGCGCGACACGCAGGGCGTGGCCTTGACGCAGGCGGGCCGCACCCTGCTGCCGCAGGCACTGCACATCCTCGATTTGCTGGAGGTGGCGCAAACGTCGCTGCAGCGCGATGCCGTCCCGGCGCGCCTGCGCCTGGGTCTGACCAGTTCCGTCGCGGCCGGCCTGTTCCGTCCGCTGCTGGCGGCGCTGGAGGCGCAAATGGGCAATGTCCGGCTGGAACTGACGGCGGCGCCGTCGCCGCGCCTGGTGGCTAGCGTGCGCAAGGGCCAGCTCGACGCGGCGCTGCTCGCTTTACCCAGCGCCACGTTCGAACTGGCCGTGCAGCCGCTGGCGCGCCAGCCCATGATGCTGGCCCTGCCCGCCGGGCACCGGCTGGCGAAGAAGCGCAAGCTGGGCCTGTCTGATATCGCGCAGGAATCCGTCTACTGGTTCGAACGGGCGCGCCAGCCCGCCTTCTTCGACCATTGCCAGCAAGTGTTTCGCCGCCATGGCTTCGCGCCCGCCTTCCTGCGCGAAGCGCCCGACCACCATGTGCTGCTCGGCGACGTGGCGGCCGGCAAGGGCATGGCGCTGCTGGCCGACTCGTTCCGCGCGCTGCGCCTCGCTGGCGTGGCCTACCGGCCATTGCTGGAGGGCGAGGAACTGGCGGCCGGCATCGGCCTGGCCTGGCGGAAAGAGCACGGCCATGCGGCCCTGCCCCTGCTGCGCCGGCTGGCGCAACAACATCTGACAAAGTGAAGGCTGCGCGCGGATGCGCCAGACGCGCTACCATAGCGCCTTCCCCATTTTGCGCCCCACCACGACCATGACGTTTACCCTCAACGACGCCGCCTACGCCACCGATACCCCCGCCGCCAAGCAAGCCATGTATGCGGACCTGCGTTCGCAGCTGCAAGGCTTGCTGTCGGGCGAAACCGACTTCATCGCCAATACGGCCAACTTCAGTTCGCTGGTCTTCCACACGATGCCGGGCCTGAACTGGGCCGGCTTTTATTTCCTCAAGGGGGAGGAACTGGTGCTGGGACCGTTCCAGGGCAAGCCGGCCTGCATCCGCATCAAGAAGGGCCGCGGCGTATGCGGCACCACCGTGGTCGAAGGCAAGTCCATCGTCGTGCAGGACGTGCACGCTTTTCCCGGCCACATCGCCTGCGACGTCAATTCCCGTTCGGAACTGGTCGTGCCCGTGTTTGCGCACGGCCAGATCGTCGGCGTGTTCGACCTCGACAGTCCTTTGACCGGCCGTTTCGATGACGTCGACGCGCAAGGCGTCGAATCGCTGGTGCGCGTGCTGGAAGCGGCTATCGTCGCTGAATAATCAGTTGCCGGACTTGACGGCGATGAATTCGCCCTTGCCGACAGTCGCCAGGCACGCCGTGTAGCGGCTGTCGGCGCGGATGGCGTCAAGGAACTGCGCCATGTCCGCGTAGTGCGAACTGGCGTTGTCGACCACCAGCACGCCGCCGGCCGCCAGCACGCGGTCCAGCTGCGGCCACCACTGTTCGTATTGCTGGCGCGCGGAATCGAGGAAGATGAAATCGTAGGCGCCGTCCGCCGCATCGCGCAGCACGTCGCCCGCGTCCGCCAGCAGCTGACCGATCACGCCCTGCAATTGCGCGCGCACAAAGTTGTCGTGCGCCATGTCGAACTTGTCCTGCGCCTTTTCCACCGTCACCACGCTGCCACCCAGCGCCTGCGCCGCGCGCGCCAGCCACAGGGTCGAGTAACCGTTCGAGGTGCCGATTTCCAGCACCCGGCGCGCGCCGCGCGCGTGCACGAGCACGGCCAGCAATTCGCCCGTATCGCGCGTGATGTTGAGCATGCGGCTGGCGCGTTCCGTGTGCGCCGCATCGTTGCTGCTGCCGAAGGCTTCGAGTTCGCTCAACAGGGTATCAATGTCCGGCATGATGGCTCCTTGTGAAAAACACCAGCATAGCAAAAAAACTAGGCGCTGGCGCGGCGCAGGGAACGTTTCAGCGTTTGCACCATCACCACGCCCAGCAGGGTCACGCCGCCGCCGATCACATCGTAGCTGTGCAAGGTTTCACCGAGAAACAGCATGGCGATGATCACCGTGAACACGGGCAGCAAGTTCATCAAGGTGGTGGCGCGGCTGGGGCCCAGCTTGGCCAGGCCATGCATCCACAAAAACGGCGCGATGATCGATGCGGGAATGCCGGCAAACAGCACCAGCGGCAAGCCGGCGCTGGTGACGGGCGGCGCCGACTGGCTCAGGTAATACACGAACAGCACGGGCACGGCGCACCAGACCTGGATCAGCAGCGAATGCCAGTTATTCAGGGGAATCTTCCAGCGCTTGAGCAGCACGCCGTAGCCCGCATACGACAGGCAGGCCAGCAGCATCAGGGCGTCGCCCAAGGCCGCGCCATGGGCGAGCAGGGCGGCCGGGTCGCCATGGCTGAGCAGGTAGCCAAGTCCCAGCAAGGACACGATGCCGCCGAACACGCCGCCCACGGTAGGCGCCTCTTTCAACACCAGCACAGACAGGCCCACGGCCAGCAGCGGCATCATCGACGCGAGGATACCCATGTTGGTGGCCGTCGTCGTTTGCGCGGCGATGTAGGCAAGGCACTGGTACATGACCATGCCCAACATGCCCAGCACAAACAGTTTGCCCAGATACGGTGTCACCACGGCCCGCTGCTTCCACACGGGACGGGCAAACACGAGCGCCAGCAGCACGCCGGCCAGCAGCCAGCGGAAGAACGAGATGGCGGCCGGATCGATCACGCCGACAGCCAGCTTGCTCACGATGGTATTGATGGCCCAGATCAGCACGGCGATCACGGGAAACAGATAATGCTTGGCTTGCATGCGGCGGACTCCAGATTTCAATACCGCCATTTTCGCATGGTCTGATTCCATGGATATAATGCATATCGGACATTCGATGCGAAGAACAGGACAAAGACACCATGGCCAGCAACCAGCATTTCCCCGCCGTTTCCGACACCCTGCCCTACCCCGTGTACTTTCGCCTCGACGATTATCACGCGCACCAGCAGTTCGATTACCAGAGCCATCCGTGGGGCCAGCTCACGTATTGTTCCACGGGCGTGATGGAAATCATGGTGGCGGGCCAGCGCTATCTGTCGCCGCCCCAGTACGCCGTGTGGATACCGCCGGAAACCTTGCACGACGGCTATATCCGCCAGGACGTCGTGTTTCACTCGGCCTACATCGATGCCAGCCTGTGCGCGCAGCTGCCGGCCCAGCCGTGCGCGCTGGTATTGAGTCCCCTGCTCAAAGCCATCCTCGGCGACTTCGCCGACAGAAACGTCACCACGCCCGCCACCGCAGCCGACCAGCGCCTGGCGCAGGTGCTGGTCGACCAGCTGCAGCTGGCGCCGTGCAGCCGCAACTACCTGCCCGGCAGTGACGAGCCCGTCATTGCGGCGCTCTTGGCCGCCCTGCAGGCGGAGCCGGGAAGTAACCGCTCACTGTCCGAGTGGGCCGCGCAATTGCACGTCACGGAGCGCACCCTGGCGCGCCGCTGCCAGCGCGAGCTGGGCATGCCATTCGGCGAATGGCGCCAGCGCCAGCGCTTCCTGGCGGCCCTGCCCCTGCTGGAACAGGGAGAAACCGTGCAGGCGATCGCGCTGGAACTGGGCTACAGCACGGCCTCCGCCTTCATCGCCATGTTCCGCCGCCAGAGCGGCGGCACGCCGGACCAGTTCCGCCGCGGCCTGCGCTGAAAAAGCGGCTCCGCTTTGTCATGCTTTGTCATATGAGGATGCTAAAATTCAAACATCTTTCCAGAGAGCAAAAGGACGCGCATGAACCCCAGCACCGACACGGCCCATGAAACCCCAGGCAGCGAGGATGCGCCGCAGGTGACAGAGACGGCCGTGGCGGCGTCAGCGCCCCTCACGCTCGGCAAGGAAGACATCCCCACCGTATTGGGCAAGCTGCGCACCCTGGTGCAGGACAAGACGCGTTTCGAGCCGCAGGACATCACGCCGCTGGGCGAGGAAGACGTGCTGCAGGATTTTTCCCTGCAAGCCAATTACGCGCTCGAAGCGCGCTTCGAACAGCGCGTCATCAATGGCTATTTTTCTCCTTCGGGCAATGACTGCCACTGTGGCTCCCACGAGGTGGGAGCGCTCGCTCACGCGCAGGAAAAGGAACGGCTGCGCCGCGCGGCGGGCAAGCTCGACGCTGCCCTGCGCCAGGCGGACCAGGCCTACAACGCTATCGAAGCGGGCGCCTACCTGCCGCATGCCGTCAAGTACTGGCACCTCGATACGTGCATCCCCTGTTCGGGCAAAGGCCGCATCGGCTGCCACACCTGCCACGGCGCGACGACGGAAACGTGCTGGAACTGCCACGGCGGGCGCACCGTCAGCTGCGACGGTTACGGCTGCTACGGCAGCGGCAAGGTGTCGTGCTCGTATTGCAGCGGCAGCGGCACCGTGGCCGAGCAAGTCACCGATTACATCACGGTGCAAGTACCCACTACCACCTACAGCAACGGCAGCTCGCACACGAGCTACCACAGCGAAACGCGCACGCAATACCGCACCGAGCATCGCAATTGCTACCATTGCAGCTACGGCAAGGTCACGTGCAACACCTGCCACGGTTCCGGCAACATCAATTGCGGCACTTGCCGCGCCAGCGGCAAGGTCACGTGCCGCACCTGCAGCGGCGCGGGCGACTTGCGCTGCAACCCGTGCGACGGCTCCGGCAAGGTGGGCACGGCGGCCTGGATCGACGTGCACGTGACGCCCGGCTACAGCGTCAGCCTGCCCAAGCAGGCGCCCGATGACGCGCGCCGCATCCGCGACAAGGAGAGCGTGCACTCACTGGCGGCCATTGCCAGCAGCCTGGCCCTGGCAAAAGTGAGCATTTACAATGAAGACCAGCCGCAGGAAGTCGACGCCCTGTATGCGGCCAAGCTGCGTATCGTGCGCCTGGACGCATCGTGCAATGCAGAAAAACACCACCTGGTGGCGTACGGTACGGACTTGCGCTGGCTGACGCTGGACGACATCGTGGAAAAACTGCTGCGCGGCGACCTCAAGGCGCTCAGCGATGCGCTGGCCGGCAGCGCCGACGACGGCCTGTTCTCGGCCCACGTGCAGGGGCTATTGACGCCGCTGCGCGACGTGGCCGCCTCGGAACTGAATGCGGACGTGATCGAGTCTGTCCTCAGCGGCGACGCGGACCACGCCCATGTCGATATCGTTTCCGCCGACTATGCGCAGAACGTGCGCACCTGCGTGCTCGGTGCCTTGCGCCAGGTCTACACGCGGCTGGCCAAGCAATTCTGGTGGAAAAGCGCGCTGGCCGCGCTGGCCGCCGCCATCGCCGCCTGGTTCTTCGCCGGCCGCGGGGCCGCCGCCGTTGCCGGCTTGCTCGTCACGGGCGCCGGCTACTGGCTGTTCAACCGCAAGGTGAAAAGCGTGCTGAGCGAAGCGCTGGGCGGCCAGCAGCAGGCCGAACGCGCCATGGGCATCGCCGGCAAGGGACGCCGCAACCAGCTGGCGCAAGTGCTGATCCTCGCGCCCGCCAGCGTGGCCGTGCTGGCCGCCAGCTATGGCTTGCCCGTGCGCGTGCGCCCCGCTGCGCCGCCGCAGCAGGCGGCCATGGCCTCGGCACCCGTCGCGCCCCATGCACCGGCCGCCGTGCCGCCGGACGCAAGCAGCGCCAGGGCCGTCAAGCTGTACGAAAATGGCGACAAGACACAGGCGCTGGCCATGCTGGAAAGCCTGGTCGGCAAGGGCGACGCGGGCGCGTATGGTCTGTATGGCTGGATGCTGCTGATGGGCGAAGGCAAGCCCGGCCCCGTCACGGCGCCGACGGCGCAGCAGCGCGAAGCGCGCCAGCTGGCCGCCAAGCCCCTGGTCGGCAAGGGCCTGCTGAAGAACGACAGCTATGCGCTGACGGCGAAGGGCGTGATGCTGGCCGAGGGCTGGCAAGAGCCGCGCAACATGGCGCGCGGGCTCGACCTGCTGAAACAGGCGGCCAACAAGGGCAATGCGCAAGCCATGCACTTATTGGGCCTGTACCACGTGCGCGGCTACCAGATTCCCGTCAATCACAAGGAAGCGCGCAAATGGTTCACCCTGGCCGCCGACAAGGGCAGCGCGGGCGACATCTACAACCTGGGACTGATGGACTGGGAAGGCGCGGGCTTGAAACGCCCGGACCGCGCCAGCGCCATGCAGCGCTGGAAAATCGCGGCCGCCATGGGCGAGGAACGCGCGATCAAGGCCGTCGCCCAGGGACAGCCTTAAGCGGCCGCCGCCAGCGCCTGCAAGGCCATCGGGTTCGGCGTGGGCTCACCGATTTTCGTCAGCAGGTTGCGGTCCGTGTGGTGGAACGGTTCGTCCTTGCCGCGGATCAGCATGACCGTGTCTTCATCGTAGCCCCAGGTGCCGTCGGCGTGGATATCGACCTTGATCCGGTATTCGACGGTGGTGAATGCGTGTTCGAGGAAAGGGTTCGAGCAGATGCCGTAGGCCGTCGAATCGCGCTTGGCCACCAGTTCGAAACTGGTGGCGTCCGCCGTCGTCGTGCCGGACGCCATGGCGATCTGGCCGCGCGGAATGGCCAGGGTCTGGATCACGGCGCCCGTGGCCGGCTCCCACAGCCAGTAGCCCACCTGCTCATGATAGGTTTTCACTTGATCCGGCTTGGTGATGTGGATGTAGTAACGCAAGCCGTAGAACAGCTGCGGGCCGTTGGTGACGGGGTCAACCGGCTGCAGTTCGATGCGCTCGACGAAGGCCTGCTTGCGCGGACCGTCCGCTTTCGGCTTGACGTCCAGGCCGCGCGTGCCCGTCCAGATGCCGGCCATGCCGGTCAGGGGCCCCAGGTTGTTCAAGGTGTGCACGTCGGCGGACGGCTCGGTGTAGATATCTTCGGGAAAATCGCTCATGCGGAAGTCTTCAAAATGGGGCAACAGTGCTTGCCGCCATTGTAAGACGCAGGCCGCTATCTGGGAAAGAGCGCGATGTGGCGTTCGACGAACAGCAAGGCTGCAGCGGCCAGCGCGGGGCGCTGCGTTTCGAACACGGCCGCATCGCGCGTTTGCAGCAGATTGGCGGCCGCCTCGGGCAGGCCCAATTCGCCGGCGACGAACGCCGCCACCGCGTCGATATTCGCGTACAGCGCACTGTCGAAGCCTTCCCAGTCCACGTAGGCCAGCCACTCGGCCAGGGTCAGCACTTGGGCGACGGGCGGCGCCAGGGCCGCGATGCGTTCAGAACGCAGCACGCTGTCGTCGCGGATGCCTTCCTGCTGCAGGACGGCCAGCGCCACCTGCTGCAGCGCATCTTCGGGAGCGTGCCGGTATTTGTTCAGCAGGCGCTGCGTCAGGCTGGTACTGGCCGCATCCATGCTCAGACCAGCGGCTCGGTCGAACCGGTCAGGGTAAAGATTTCAAAGCCCGTTTCCGTCACGGCCAGCGAATGCTCGAACTGCGCCGACAGCGAACGGTCTTTCGTCACCGTCGTCCATTTGTCGGGCAAGACCTTGACCTGGTAGCTGCCCACGTTGAGCATCGGCTCGATCGTAAAGATCATGCCCGGTTCGAGCACGATGCCCGTGCCTGCGCGGCCATAGTGCAGCACTTGCGGCGTGTCGTGAAAGACCTGGCCCACGCCATGGCCGCAGAAGTCGCGCACGGAGGAAAAGCCCTGCGCCTTGGCCACCGCCTCGATGGCGGCGCCCACGTCGCCCAAGGTCGCGCCCGGACGCACGGTGTGGATGCCTGCCATCATGGCGTCATACGCCGTGTTGACGAGGCGGTTGGCCAGGATGGACACGGCGCCCACCTTGAAGGTGCGGCTGGTGTCGCCGAACCAGCCGTTGAATTTCGGCGTCACGTCGATGTTCAGGATGTCACCCGCCTTCAGGATCTTGGTGTCCGACGGGATGCCGTGCGTGACGACGTGATTGACGGAGATGCAGCTGGCGTGCTTGTAGCCGTGGTAGTCGATGGTGCCGGGGATGGCGCCGGCGGCGCGCATGAATTCCTCGCACAGGGCGTCGAGTTTGGCCGTCGACACGCCCGGTTTGACGAAAGGCGCGATGTAGTCGAGCGTGTCGGCGGCGATGCGGCCGGCCGCGCGCATGCCGATAAAACCTTCTTCGTCGTGCAGCGGGATTTT
This sequence comes from Janthinobacterium sp. BJB304, assembly GCF_002735765.1. NCBI lineage: Bacteria > Pseudomonadati > Pseudomonadota > Betaproteobacteria > Burkholderiales > Oxalobacteraceae > Janthinobacterium > Janthinobacterium sp. BJB304. The sequence goes on along the minus strand of NZ_PDZN01000011.1, from coordinate 27,552 downwards.
CTTGCCGTGTTCTAGCTGGGTGGAATAGCGCATGGGGATTCTTTTCTTTGTCAGTGTGTGATGGTTTGGGTCGCCCAGCCGCGCACGGCGTCGTGCGAGGCGCGCAGCATGGCGTCGACGCTGGCCGGTATCGGCCGCTCCTGGGTCAGGTAAGGCTTGACGACGGCCACTGGGGCATCGATCAGCACGAATTTGAGCAGCATGTGATCGAGGTCAAGCTCCGTGGTGGCCGGCATGGCTTCGGCGCAGCGCACGAAGCAGGCATCGAGCGCCGCCTGTTCCTCTTCGACGGCGGCCAGCAATTGCTCGCTGAGGCCACTGCTGAAATCGGGGCTGTCCGCGCATTGCAGCAGGAAGCGCGCGTACACGGGCTTGCGCCGGCACCAGTCCAGCAAGCCGTGCACGCCGGCCCAGGTGTCGCCGCCGAGCCAGCGGCTGGCTACTTCCTCGCGGAAGTCGCTTTTCACGCGCAGCCAGGCGCGCGCCAGGATGGCGTTGCGCGAATCGAAGCGGTGATACACGGAGCCGATGGGCGCGCCGGCCTTGACGGCGATGGCAGCCATCGACACGGCGCCCACGCCGCACTGCGCGGCGACGGCGATCGCGCTGTCGATGAAGTTGTTTTCGTTGAATTTGGCTAGTCTGACCATTCAAATAGAATACAGATTCTATTTGAATCCGTCAAGCGCCCCCGACATGCGCCAACATGAGTTGCCTTGCTGCCTTACAATGGTATGCACGAACCGCTACAAGGAGAATCCGCTTGCTTACGCCCCCCTTCATCGCCTCCTCCCGCTTCGACGATCCACGCCTGGCGTTGGAACAGGTGCAAGCCATTTACCGCAGCAGCATCGAACACTTGCGCGACGCGCTGCAGCGCTTTGTCGCCGGCGAAGACATGCACGAGCGGGTGCGCGCCTGCTACCCCTTCGTGCGCATCCAGACCGACACCGTGGCGCGCGCCGACTCGCCGCTGGCCTACGGTTTTGTCGCCGGCCCCGGCGTGTTTGAAACCACGCTGACGCGCCCCGACCTGTTCGGCGATTACTACCTGGACCAGTTCACCCTGCTGCTGAAAAACCATAACAGCGGCCAGAAAGTGCACCTGGAAGTGGGCGTGAGCGCCCAGCCCATCCCCGTGCATTTCTCGTTCGCCGAGCATGACCATATCGAAGGCAATATGGATGCGGGCCGCCGCCTGGCCATGCGCGACCTGTTCGACCTGCCCGACCTGTCGGCCATGGACGACGGCATCGCCAACGGCACGCACGAACCGGCGCACGGCGAAGCGCAGCCCCTGTCGCTGTTTACGGGACCGCGCGTCGACTACTCGCTGCAGCGCCTGCGCCACTACAGCGGCACCTCGCCGCAGCATTTCCAGAACTTCGTCCTGTTTACCAATTACCAGTTCTACATCGACGAATTTATCCGCCTGGGCCACGCCATGATGGACCGCGCGCCCGATGCGGCCGCGCCATCGGACGACGATGGCTACGTCGCCTTCGTCGAACCGGGCAACGTGGTCACGCGCCGTGTGGGCCAGACGGTCGAGAGCGAGGATGCGCTGGGCGCCGCCCCGCCGCGCCTGCCGCAGATGCCCGCGTATCACCTGCTGCGCGCGGACGGCAGCGGCATCACCATGGTCAATATCGGCGTGGGACCGGCCAACGCGAAGACCATCACCGACCATATCGCCGTGCTGCGCCCGCACGCCTGGCTGATGCTCGGTCATTGCGCGGGCCTGCGCACCACGCAAAGCCTGGGCGATTACGTGCTGGCGCACGCGTATGTGCGCGAAGACCACGTGCTCGACGAAGACTTGCCGCTGTGGGTGCCGATCCCGCCGCTGGCGGAAATCCAGCAGGCGCTGCAAACGGCCGTGGCGGAAATCACCCAGCTCACGGGACACGACCTGAAACACATCATGCGCACGGGGACCGTGGCCAGCACCGACAACCGCAACTGGGAACTGTTGCCGCAGCGCACGCCGGAGCGCCGCTTCAGCCAGAGCCGTGCCATCGCGCTGGACATGGAAAGCGCGACGATCGCCGCCAACGGTTTCCGCTTCCGCGTGCCGTACGGCACATTGCTGTGCGTGAGCGACAAACCGCTGCACGGCGAAATCAAGCTGCCCGGTATGGCCAATCATTTTTACCGTGAACGGGTCGACCAGCACCTGCGCATCGGCATCCGCGCCGTGGAACTGCTGCGCCGCCAGGGCGTGGACCGGCTGCACAGCCGAAAATTGCGCAGTTTTGCGGAGGTGGCGTTTCAGTAACTGTCAGCACCACCCCTCATCCGGTTCGCATCATGACTAGGCATGGCGCGATCCGGGAGCAGCTTGACTCAGTTACGGTCACGGAATGTTACAGTCGGTTCCATATCTTCCCCCGCACTTCTTGTCCCAAATCCACTGCAAATCGTCTTGTTCCTGCAAATCGACAGAAAATGAAATGGCTGGCGAAGTCAGCGTCAACTTCACGATATTGGCGGTAGCGGACCACTTGGTCTCATCAGTCAAATCAGACAAGATGACGCCCTTGTCTATCTGCATGGTGATTTTACTATTCGCCAGCAAATAAGCCAGATTATCCTGAACGTATTGGCCGATAGGAAAACTTCCTCCGCCGGGCAGGGATACCGATTTATCTCGCGGTATCAGATTATTGAGTGCCGTCAGATAATTCTGATCGCGCTTGAAAAATGGGGTCGCGACACCGGCGATGGTCTGATTCAAGCCAGCGACGATGGCATCATCGATCTTGGAGCTACCAAGATTTACAATATAGTCTCCGATCACTGGCAATATCCATCCGAGATTGGAGTCGCAATCGGTCGACGACGAAGGATTTCCTGAAACTCCCATGCCTGGCAATATCTGGCCCGAGCCTTGCGGAGATCCCATCTGTGCATTGATGGTGAAATTATCGATGGCTGCACTATTAGTGCAGCGAAAACTGATGCCATATTTCTTGCCTGAATATCCCATCAGAGTTTGATAGCGTGGTGCTTGCACTGTAATACCAACAGTACCATCTGCCGCAGGTGCCAGCGTAAACAGCAAGCTGCCTGTCACTTTCCCGGAGTAGAACTGCACACCATTATTGGTCGCCTGCTGCTTCAGAAAAGTATTCAGCGTTTTTTCCAAGCTATAGGGACCATTGATAATCTGATCCGCAAACCTGGTTACCGGCCCTTGGTCTATCCGCTTCTCTGAATAGGCGACACTGCCACCTGCATAATGGACAGTGACGATGTACGTCACGGCCGTTACCCGTGGCACCCACGCCGCATGCGCACTGCCGGCAATTAACAGGCAAGATAACAAAGCATATTTCTTCATTCAATTTCCTCAATGTGAAAAATTCATGAATTCAGGTCGCAGCCGCAATCTTCATAGCCACACAGTCTCCGATAGCAACAAGAGCGGCTTGCACTACATCGCCTGACAGGATAAGTCGCACGAAATTTTAATGAATTAACATCTAATTCAAAAATAGAAATGTATCATGAAAATAAACTCTTTCCCTTCCTCAAACATCCTATTTAATGAAATTTCAATGAACGACCAATTTCCGCACTAGACAACTCAAAAAATAAAAAGCCGAGTTCTGCACAAGCAGCCCCGGCCCCATTATTTCGAGAAAGTAGAATAAAGGAATTTTAGCGCATCAAGAAGTTTGTCGTTTTACAGTATGCACGCCTTGAATAGCACGAACAAATCATGCACTGCAATAGCCTGAAGAAGAAAAAGCACCAATCGCCATATACCGATTGATGCTTTTTCGCAGACGCTCCATGCCGGTGTTACAGGAAGCGGTCGAGTATCTTGCGCGTCGTCTTGTCAATATTAAACATGTCGCGTATCAAAAAGTGGATGCCGTGGTTGTCGGCGATCAAGAGCGACGCGGCGCCGATGCGGCGGATGTCTTCTTCGCCTTTCAGCACGAATTGCGTCTCGCCCCGGTCCGTGTCGACATGCCAGGTGCATGGCGTGGCGAAGCTGGAGACGCTTTTCACCCTCGCGATCTCGGGCATGAATTCGCGTCCTTCCAGCTCCTCCCGCAGCAGGCTGCGCGCCGGCTCCGGCAAGGCGTCGAGGCGGTCGATCCACGCCACTTCCTTGCCGTTGCCCAGCACCAGAGAAATGCCTTCGTCCGGCGACTGGATAGGGAAGGCGCGCACGGGCGCCACGCCTTCAAAGACCTGGCCGTCCGCGTCCGTCATCACCAGCTTGCCGAAGGGGTCGCGGTGTAATGTAAAAGTTGTGCTGGCCATGCTTATTCCTTGTCATCCAGGGCGAGTTCGTTGTTGCGCGCCTGTGCTTCGTAGAGGCGGAAATAGGCGCCCTCTTTCGCCATCAGTTCATCGTGACTGCCCACTTCGACGACCTGGCCACGGTCCAGCACCACCAGACGGTCGGCCCGGTGCAGGGTCGACAGCCTGTGCGCGATGGCGATCGTCGTGCGGCCCTGCACCAGATTGTCGAGCGCCTTCTGGATCTCTTTTTCCGTTTCCGAATCGACCGACGATGTCGCTTCATCCATGATCAGGATGCGCGGGTCGATCAGCAGGGCGCGGGCGATCGAGATGCGCTGGCGTTCGCCGCCGGACAAGCCCTGGCCACGCTCGCCCACCATCGAATCGTAGCCTTGCGGCAGGCGCAGGATGAATTCGTGCGCATGCGCGGCGCGCGCGGCGGCGATGATTTCCTGGCGCGTCGCATGCGGCTTGCCGTAGGCGATATTTTCCGCGATGGTGCCGAAGAACAGGAACGGTTCCTGCAGCACCAGGCCGATATTGCGGCGGTAATCGGACACGGCGAACGAACGGATGTCGACGCCGTCGAGCAAGATCGCCCCTTCCGACACGTCGTAGAAACGGCAGATCAGGTTGACCAGCGTGCTCTTGCCCGAACCGCTGTGGCCCACCAGGCCGATCATCTCACCCGCCTTGATGTTCAGGGTGATGCCGCGGTTGACGGCGCGGTTGCCATAACGGAAACCGACTTCGCGCAGGTCGATGCGGCCTTCGATCTTCTCCAGTTTGACCGGTTGCGCCGGTTCCGGCACGCTCGACACGTGGTCGAGGATGTCGAAGATGCGCTTGGCGGCGGACGCCGATTTCTGCGTCACGGAGACGATGCGACTCATCGAATCGAGGCGGCCATAGAAACGCGTGCTGTAGGCGATGAAGGCGGTCAGCACGCCGACGGTAATTTCGCCGCGCGACAGTTGCCAGATGCCGAAGCACCAGATGACCAGCAAGCCCATCTCCGTCAGGAAGGAAACAGTGGGCGAGAACAGCGACCAGACTTTATTGAGTTTGTCGTTGACGGCCAGGTTGTGCGCATTGGCGTCGCGGAAGCGGGCCGCTTCGCGTTTTTCCTGCGCAAACGCCTTCACCACGCGGATGCCAGGGATGGTATCGGCCAGCACGTTGGTCACTTCGCTCCACACGCGGTCGATCTTTTCAAAGCCCGTGCGCAAGCGGTCGCGCACCAGGTGGATCATCCACGCGATGAACGGCAGCGGCGCCAGGGTCATGATGGCCAGCCACGGATTCATCGACCACAAGATCACGCCCGTCATGATGATCATCAGCACGTCGGAAGCGAAATCGAGCAAGTGCAGCGAGAGGAAGACGCAGATGCGGTCGCTGCCGCTGCCGATGCGCGCCATCAGGTCGCCCGTGCGCTTGCCGCCGAAAAATTCCAGCGACAGCTTCATCAGGTGTTCATACGTGGCCGAGCGCAAGTCGGCGCCCATGCGTTCGGACACCAGGGCCAGCACATAGGTCTTGCCCCAGCCCAGCAGCCAGGCCAGCAGGGCCGAACCGAGCAAGCCGCTCATGTAGTACACCACCAGCCACGGATCGATATGCTTGCCGTTCTGATACGGAATCAGCACATTGTCCATCAGCGGCGCCGTCAGGTAGGGCGGAATCATGTGCGCGGCGGTGCTCAGCAGCATCAGCATGAAGCCCAGGGCCAGCTGGCCACGGTAAGGGTGCGCGAAGCGCCACAGGCGGAACAGGGTCCAGGTCGATGGCGGCGTATGCAGCACCTTGGCGCAGATCGGACATTCTTCCTGCTCCGGCTCCAGAGGCGCCTTGCAGCTTGGACACACTTCCTGCTCCGCTTCCAGCACGGGCTGGCCCGTCAGGTGGCTGTCGAGGCGCTCAACGAACTGTTCCAGCACGCGGATCGCATGCAGATTCTGGCCCAGGGTAAAACGCCACGACGCCAGGCGGCCGTGGTCGTCGAACAATTCCAGGTGGCCGACGCCGGCGTGGTCATGGTGCGTCAGGCGCAGTCCATGGCGGAAAGACCAACTTTTCCAGGTGGTATCGCCCGGGGAACGGGCCAGTAAACGCTTCTCTGTGACAACAATTATGCCTTTTGTGAAACGTAATCGCGCATCGAGGTCAACCTCAACGCTACTTAAAACGTTCTCCCCTGGAGAAAGCTTGCTTTCCACTTCCGCCAGCCAGTGTTCCGGCAGCGAGGTAAGGGGAATAGTTGTTGCAGGAACACTCAGTTCAGTTGTCATCGTAAAGCATACTCCGGCTCGAGGCCAAGCCCTTCAGGGCGGGATTTGGGGGATGGGGCAGACGCCCGATCAATGTTTGTGTATTGCGCGATGGCGAGGTAGATGCACCAGTGGCAATTTCCTGTATTGTATCGAATGGATGCCTGCAGGTAATGAATGATGGCAAAACGGAGCAAAAAAATGCGCGGCCATCGTACAGGGGCAAGTATACAACAGCCCGCTGTTGCGCAAATGCTCCAGCTTAGCCCGGAGTCGGTAACTTTATAACAAGTATGGCAACAATTAGTAACAATTAGAATGACAACACCAGCAGAATACGAGAAGCAAACGCGACAAGAGGCCGCTAAAAGTGGCACACTGCGCATACCCGGGATAAAGAACCAAGCACGAGCCTGAAAAGACTCTGTAAAGCCAACATAAAGTATCTGGCGCCCAGACGCCTGGCTTGTTATCAAGAAACCACTTACATGATCAAGAAGAAGAACATCGAATTCGTCCGCGTCACCCACTTGCGCGGCCCCAACATCTGGACTTACCGCCCGGTGATTGAAGCCTGGGTCGACATCGGCGAACTGGAAGATTACCCATCGAACACCCTGCCCGGCCTGTACGAGCGCCTGGTGGCATGGCTGCCCGGCATGATCGAGCACCGCTGCGGCGTGGGCGAACGGGGCGGCTTTTTCGAGCGCCTGCGCGAAGGCACATGGTCGGCCCACATCCTCGAACACGTGGTGCTGGAACTGCAAAACCTGGCCGGCATGCGCACGGGCTTCGGCCAGACGCGCTCGACCAGCCAGCGCGGCGTCTACAAGATGGCCTTCCGCACGCGCGAAGAGCACGTGGGCCGCGCCGCCCTGGCGACCGCGCGCGAACTGCTGATGGCCGCCATCAATGATGAAGCCTACGACCTGGAAGCGGCCCTGGCGCCGCTGCGCGACATGGTCGACTCGCGCTGCCTGGGCCCGAGCACGGCGAGCATCGTCGATGCCGCCACCGAGCGCCGCATCCCTTCCTTGCGCCTGAACGACGGCAACCTGGTGCAGCTGGGCCACGGCGCCGCGCAGCGCCGCATCTGGACGGCCGAAACGGACCGCACCAGCGCGATTGCCGAAGGCATCGCCAGCGACAAGGATCTGACCAAATTCCTGCTCAAATCGTGCGGCGTGCGCGTGCCCGAAGGCAGCCTGGTGCGCAGCGCCGAAGCGGCCTGGGAAGAAGCGCAGGACATCGGCGTGCCCGTCGTCGTCAAGCCGTATGACGGCAACCATGGCCGCGGCGTGTCGCTGAACCTGATGACGGAAGCGGACGTCAAGGCCGCCTATGAACTGGCCGCGCGCAAGGGCGACAGCTCGGCCGTGCTGGTGGAAAGCTTCATCACGGGCGACGAACACCGTCTGCTCGTCGTCGGCAACAAGCTGATCGCGGCCGCCAAGGGCGAATCCTTGTGGGTCGACGGCGATGGCACTTCCAGCGTGCTGGAACTGGTCAATACGCAGATCAATATCGATCCGCGCCGCGGCGAAGGCGAGGATTTCCCGCTGGGCACCGTCAAGCCGCATGAATCGGGCGAGATCATCCTCGAACTGCAGCGCCAGGGCATGACCGCCCTGTCCGTGCCGCAGGCCGGCCAGAAAGTGCTGATCCAGCCGAACGGCAACGTGGCCATCGACGTCACGGACGACGTGCACCCGTCCGTCGTACATGCAGCCCTGCTGGCCGCGCGCGTGGTCGGCCTCGATATCGCCGGCATCGACCTGGTCACCACCGACATCACGCGTCCGCTGGAAGAGCAGCGCGGCGCCATCATCGAAGTCAATGCCAGTCCCGGCCTGCTGGCGCACATCAAGCCAGGCGTGGGCCAGCCCCGCCCTGTCGGCGCGGCCATCGTCGACCACCTGTTCGCGGCCGAGGAAACGGGCCGCATTCCGCTGATTGGCGTGACGGGCACGCGCGGCACCAGCCTGATCGTGCGCATGCTGTGCAAACTGCTCAATCTGTCGGGCCTGCACACGGGCGCCGTCTGCAGCGAAGGCATGTATCTGGACCAGCGCCGCGTCGTCAGCAGCGATTGCGTGAACTGGGACGCGGGCCAGCGCCTGCTGCTCAACCGCACCGTGCAGACGGCCCTGTTCGAGAGCAATCCGCGCATGATCCTGGCCGAAGGCCTGGCCTACGACAAGTGCCAGATCGGCGTCGTCACGGACATGGGCAGCCTCGATAGCGTCAAGGATTTCGACGTGCTGGACGAAGCGGGCCTGTACAAGGCCGTGCGCAGCCAAGTCGACGTGGTCGTGCCGACGGGCGTGGCCGTGCTCAACGCCGCCAACGCGCACGTGCTGGAACTGGCCGAACTGTGCGACGGCACGGTGACCCTGTATGCGCAGGATGGCAGCTTGCCCGCCATCGCGGCGCAACTGGCCGCCGGCCAGCGCGCCGTATTCGTGCGCGGCAACCACATCGTGCTGGCCGAAGGCGGCATCGAAACGGTCCTGCTGTGCCTGGACCTGCTGAAACCGGCCACGGCCGGCAATGTCGACAGCGTACTGGCCGTCGCGGCCGCCGCCTGGGCCCTGAACCTGCCCGTCGACCTGATTTGCGCGGGCCTGCGCACCTTCGACGCGGCCCCCGGCTGCATCGGGAATTAAGACTCAAGCCCGGCTACGGCCGGGCCCACAAGAACACAACAGGATTACGGTTTAATTATGGAAGTATCTCGCGTACGGGCCTTGCGGGGCCCTAACCTCTGGAGCCACGACACCGCCGTGGAAGCCATTGTTTCCTGCACCACGCAGGAACTCGACATCGCCCAGCTGCCCGGCTTCGAAGCCCGCCTGCGCGCACTCTTTCCGCAACTGAGCCCGCTGCAACCGCTGGGCAATTACAACGCCGCGCCGATGGCGCAGGTGCTGGAACTGGCGGCGCTGGGCCTGCAGGCGCAAGCCGGCTGTCCCGTCACCTTCAGCCGCACCACGCCGACCCTGGAAACGGGCATCTTCCAGGTCGTCGTCGAATACTCGGAAGAAGCCGTCGGCCGCCTGGCCCTGGAACTGGCGCAGCAGCTGTGCCGCGCCGCGCTCGACGACGCGCCGTTCGACCTGGCCGGCGCCCTGCACCAGCTGCAGGAACTCGATGAAGACGTGCGCCTGGGTCCTTCGACGGGCGCCATCGTCAACGCCGCCGTGGCCCGCAACATCCCGTTCCGCCGCCTGACCGAAGGCAGCCTGGTGACGTTCGGCTGGGGCAGCAAGCAGCGCAAGATCCAGGCCGCCGAAATGGACGGCACCAGCGCCATCGCCGAAGCCATCGCGCAGGACAAGGAACTGACGAAGAAATTGCTCGATTCGGCCGGCGTGCCCGTGCCGCAAGGCCGTGTCGCCGTCGACGCGGACGACGCCTGGGCCGCCGCCTGCGAGATCGGCCTGCCCGTCGTCGTGAAACCGAAGGATGGCAACCAGGGCAAAGGCGTTACCGTCAATGTCACCACGCGCGAGCAACTGACGGCCGGCTTCCTCGCGGCGCAGGAATTCCGCGACGACATCCTCGTCGAACGCTATCTGCCGGGCCACGATTTCCGCTTGCTCGTCATCGGCAACAAGATGGTGGCAGCGGCCCGCCGCGACCCGCCGCAAGTCGTGGGCGACGGCCAGCACACGGTGCGCGAACTGGTCGATCAGGTCAACCTGGACCCGCGCCGCGGCAGCGGCCACGCCACCTCGCTGACGAAAATCCGCTTCGACGACATCGCCCTGGCCAGCCTGGCCAAGCAGGGCTACGTGGCCGACTCCGTGCCGCCCGTGGGCCAGCGCGTGATCTTGCGCAATAACGCCAACCTGTCGACGGGCGGCTCGGCCACCGACGTCACCGTCGACGTGCATCCGGAAGTGGCGGCGCGCGCCGTCGCGGCCGCGCACATGGTGGGCCTCGATATCTGCGGTGTGGACGTCGTTTCCGACAGCATTCTGAAACCGCTGGAAGAGCAGAACGCCGGCATTGTCGAAGTCAACGCAGCACCGGGTTTGCGCATGCACCTGGCGCCGTCGTTCGGCAAGCCGCGTCCCGTCGGCGAAGCCATCATCGCCGCCATGTTCGCCGAAGGCGACGATGGCCGCATTCCCGTCGTCGCCGTCACCGGCACCAACGGCAAGACCACCACCGTGCGCCTGATCGCCCACCTGCTGACCACCTCCGGCCTGCGCACCGGCATGACGAACACGGATGGCGTGTACATCGAAGGACGCCAGATCGACAGCGGCGACTGCAGCGGCCCGCGCAGCGCGCGCAACGTGCTGCTGCACCCGGACGTGGACGCGGCCGTGTTCGAGACGGCGCGCGGCGGCATGCTGCGCGAAGGCCTGGCCTTCGACCGCTGCCAGGTCGCTGTAGTGACCAACATCGGCGCGGGCGACCACCTGGGCCTGAACTACATCACCACCGTGGAAGACCTGGCGGTATTGAAGCGCGTGATCGTGCAGAACGTGGCCGACAGCGGCGTGGCCGTGCTGAACGCCACCGACCCGGCCGTGGCCCGCATGGCCAAGAATTGCAGCGGCACGGTGACCTTCTTCGCCGCCGACAAGACGCATCCCGTGATGGCCACGCACCGCGCGCAGGGCAACCGCGTCGTGTACGTGGAAGACGGCAAGCTGGTCGCGGCGCAAGGCAAGGAACGCCACGAAATCGCCCTGTCGCAGGTGCCCATCACGCGCAACGGCGCCATCGGCTTCCAGGTAGACAACGTCATGGCGTCGCTAGCCGCCGCCTGGGCCGTGGGCCTGGACTGGAAAACCATCGCGCTGGGCCTGAAAACCTTTGCCAATGAAGCCGACAACGCGCCGGGCCGCTTCAACGTGTTCGACTATCGTGGCGCCACCCTGATCGCCGACTACGGCCACAATCCGGACGCCATCCTGGCGCTGGTGCAGGCCGTCGAAAGCATGCCGGCCAAGCGCCGCTCGGTGGTCATCAGCGGCGCAGGCGACCGTCGCGACGAAGACATCCGTCAGCAGACGGAAATCCTCGGCGCCGCCTTCGACGACGTGCTGCTGTACCAGGACCAGTGCCAGCGCGGCCGCGCCGACGGCGAAGTGGTGGCATTGCTGCGCCAGGGCCTGGACGGCGCCAAGCGCACCAGCCATATCGATGAAATCAACGGCGAATTCGTCGCCATCGACAAGGCCCTGGCGCGTTTGAACGAAGGCGATCTGTGCCTGATCCTGATCGACCAGGTGGAAGAAGCGCTGGCGCACATCGCCATGCGCGTCGCCGAAGCGTAAGCGCGCCAACTGCGCACAAGGGCGGCCTGCGGGCCGCCTTTTTTTTCGCCCCTGCGCGGCCGGCGCACCGGCGCGCATTTCATCGGCAGCGAACAGCGATGCCTGGGTGCGCCGCCAGGGCGCATGAATGCAGCAGGGATACCGGAATTGATATTGACTTCGCAAAAGAAGTCATTTGTGGGGCAAAGTCATTCCCACCTACCATGTTTCTTGAGCAGGTTCCAGCTCTGGCGGCGACTGCCGCAGCGTTCTCAACATAACTAAAATACAGGTGGAGACAAGATGAAGCAATCGATGGCAACGGGCACCCGCACGTCCCGGCACAACACACGTCTGACCTTGAAGGCCACGGTGGCCGCGCTGGCCGGCGCCGGCCTGCTGAGCAGCGCGTCCGTCTGGGCGCAACAGGCGCCCGCCGCAGAAACACCAGCGGCAGAAGTAGCAGAAACAGCACCGGCGGTGGCAGCCGACAGCGGCATCGCCGTCGTCGCCGTTACGGGCGTGCGCAGGGCGGCACAGAGCGCGCAGACGATCAAGAAAAACAACGACCAGGTGGTCGACTCCATCGTCGCCGATGAAATCGGCAAATTCCCCGACAAGAACGTGGCCGAAATCCTCGGCCGCGTGACGGGCGTGCAGATCCGCCGCGAAAGCGGCGAGGCGGGCACCGTGATCATCCGCGGCTTGCCCGGCGTGGTGACCCTGCTCAACGGCCGCGAGATGTTCACCTCGGTGGGCCGCAGCCTGTACCTGGCCGACATTCCGACGGCCATGCTGCAGCGCGTGGACGTGTACAAATCGCAGGGCGCCGACATGGTCGAAGGCGGCACGGCCGGCGTGATCGACGTGCGCACCAACCGCCCGTTCGACTTCAAGGGCTTTACGGCATCGGGCAATGTGCGCGCCGAACACCGCGACAAGGCCGGCTCGACGGACCCGAACGTCAGCGGCATGGTCTCGAACCGCTGGAAGACCCCGTACGGCGAATTCGGCGCCCTGCTCGGCCTGTCCTACCAGCGCGGCAGATACTATGACGAGACGATCTGGAACGCCGAACCCGTCAAGCGCCCCGAAGCGGGCAATATCACGGGCCCCGATTCCGTCGGCATGATCCCGACCGTGGGCGACCGCAAGCGCTACGCGGCCAACGCCGCTTTCCAGTGGCGCCCGAACTCGCAGGTGGAAGTGTATGCGGAAGGCATGTCGACCCTGATCAAGCATGCGTTCGACAGCCAGTTCTTCGTCGGTTCTCTGCCCTGGGGCCAGAACCCGGACATCACCCTGATCCCCGGTACCAGCCAGGCGGCCACGGTAGGCAAGATCGACGGCCCGTGGTCGCCGTTTACCCTGGGTTCGACCCAGGCGCGGCGCGACCGCTCGATCGGTTCGCAAGGCGCCATCGGCGCGCGCTGGGACATCACGCCGCAGCTGCGCGCCACGACGGAACTGGCGCGCACGGTGAGCAACTTCGAGCGCGAATTTCCCATCCTCGACTTCCTCGCCCACCCGACCAGCGTGATCGGCAGCACGAACGTCAACGGCGGCGCGCAGATCAGCTACCCCGGCTACAACATGCTGGACCCGAAGAACTACACGCTGCTCGGCTTCTACGATAACCACAGCCACGACGAAGGCAGCTCGACCGACTGGCGCGGCGACCTTACCTACGACATGGACAGCACGGGCTTTTTCCGCGAATTTTCGGGCGGCGTGCGCCTGGCCAAGCGCAAGGCCGAATCGATCCGCGAAAAAAATGGCCAGGGCGGGTTGACGTCGATTATGACTGCGGACGCGATTCCCGGCCTGGCTTGCGCCTCGCACGAGAACACGGGTAACTTCGGCCTGCAAAGCTGGCTCACGCCCTGCCGCGACTTCATGCTCAACAACACGGCCGCGCTGCGCCAGCTGTTTACGGGCAGCAGCGAACGCAGCCCGGACGATCCGATGACCCACTACAAGGATGTGGAAAAAACCAATGCCGTCTACGGCAAGGCGCGCATCGGCTTTGACCTGGCGCAGGTACCGGTCGATGGCACGCTGGGCGTGCGCGTGGTGCAGACCAAGCAGGACTTGCAAGGCAATTCCTCGCAAAACGGCATCGTCACGCCCGTGCGCGTGAAGACGTCGGATACGGACGTGCTGCCCAGCCTGACCCTGAAAGCCCTGCTGCGCCAGGACCTGGTCGCCCGCCTGACCGCCGGCAAAGCCGTGCAGCGCCCGAACTTCGCCGACTTCAACCCCGGCGTGAGCCTGGGCCAGAGCCTGGAAATGGTGCGCCCGACTGGCAGCGGCGGCAATCCCGACCTCAAACCCGTGGAAGGCAAGAACCTCGATGCAGCGCTGGAATGGTATTTCGCCCAAACGGGTTCCGTCACGGCCACCGTGTTCCGCCACAACTTCAAGAACTACATCCTCTCCGGCTCGGCCAAGGAAACGTACGGCGGCATCGAGTACGACATCACGCGTCCGCGCAACACCTCGAAGGGCCATCTGCAAGGTCTGGAAATGGCTTACCAGCAGTTCTACGACAAGCTGCCCGGCTGGATGAGCGGCCTGGGTCTGCAGGCGAACGCCACCTACATGACGGGCGAACTGGAAGAGTTGAATGGCAGCGTGCACCCGTTCACGGGCATGTCGAAGTGGTCGGCCAATATCGTCGGCCTGTACGAACAGGGACCGTGGTCGGCGCGCCTGGCCTACAGCTGGCGCGACAAATATGTCGACGACTACAACTACCGCGGCAAGGGCATCCACCTGACCGTGGCCCCGACCAAGACCCTGGACGCATCGGTCTCGTACAAGCTCAATCCGAACACCACGGTGACGCTGGACGCGAACAACCTGCTCGACTCGACCTACCGCGACTACCACGACACGCCCGACTATGTGCGCGATGTGCGGCGCTATGACAAGGTCGTCGGCTTGTCCGTCCGCTGGAGCTACTAACTCATATCCCCCCCCCCCTTTCTTCCTTGCGAGGGTTTTCAGCGCCAGCCGGCAACGGTTGGCGTTTTTTTTGCTTTGTGGAATCTATCCGCCATAGGAATTGATCTGGCGCAAAGTGGTGGCGCCCGGGCGCTTTTATGCTGGCAGCTTGACCAGCGAACCCGGCGGGGGACAGCATGCGCGATGCACGGCACGTCGATATACAGTTATTTCAACCCGACATCCCGGTACGGCTCGACATGCGCACGGCGGCGCTGGTCGAACATGCGCTGGACTTGCAGGAAATGGC
Organism: Janthinobacterium sp. BJB304; assembly: GCF_002735765.1. NCBI lineage: Bacteria > Pseudomonadati > Pseudomonadota > Betaproteobacteria > Burkholderiales > Oxalobacteraceae > Janthinobacterium > Janthinobacterium sp. BJB304. Next base: position 12,493 of record NZ_PDZN01000011.1, on the reverse strand, counting down.
CGGCACGGGCGCCGCCGCCCTGTTTTTGCATTGCCACGACGTGCCGCTGCCCACCGCCTTGCGCGTGCTGACGACGGGACTGCGTCGCCAGCCGGCCGGGCCGCACCTGTTTGCACGCCTGCGTCCGCGCACGGCCGCCCGGGTGCAAGGCGCGCCGCTACCGGCGCGCTGACGAATCCTGTACCATCGCCGCAACCTACTACATGAGGCACGGCGATGCAGGCAGCGACACCCCCCGACTCCTATGCGGCACTGATGGACCTGATCAAGGCGCGCCATGCGGAACTGAGCCCGCAATTCCAGGCCGGTGCCCGCTACCTGGCCGACCATCCGGACGAAGTGGCCGTCTCATCGATGCGCAGCATCGCCGCGCGCGCGCAGGTGCAGTCGGCCGCCCTCGTGCGCCTGGCGCAGCAGCTGGGCTTTGCCGGCTGGCCCGAACTGAAAGCCATCTTCGTCGAACGCCTGCGCGCGGGCCAGGCCGGCTATGCGGCAAAGGCGGGCGCGCTGGCCGGCAAAGAGGGGAAAGAGCGCGACCTGGTCACGGAAGTGTTCACGGCGCAGCAGCGCAACCTGGCCGCCACGGAAAGCGCCAACCACGCCGCCCTGGACGCGGCCGCCAGCCTGCTGCAGGCGGCGCCCCGCGTGCACGTGGCCGGCTTTCGCGCCGCCCATCCGATCGCCTACACCCTGCACTACCTGTACCGGCTGCTGCGCCCCAGCGTGCAGCTGCTGAGCGGCCAGGGCGGCACGCTGGAAATGGACTTGCGCGCCCTGCAGGCGGGCGAAGCCGTCGTCATCGTCAGCTTCGCGCCGTATTCGAGCGAAGCGCTGCTGGTGGCGCAGACGGCGCGCCAGGCGGGCTGCCAACTCATCGCCATCAGCGACAGCGCCATGTCGCCGCTGGCCCTGCAGGCCGACGCCAGCATCGTCATCGCCGTCGACAGCCCCTCGTTCTTCCCTTCCATCGTGGCCGGCATCGCGGCCGTGGAAAGCCTGGTGGAATTGCTGGTGGCGCGCGCGGGACCGGATGCCGTCACGGCCATCGGCGCGGCGGAAAGCCAGCTGCGGGCGCTGGGCGCCTATGCCTAAACATCGAATGATGTAAATTAAAACAAAATACATCAATCGTTGCAATGCGGCGCAACGCCTCCTATAATCGGCCATTCCCCCCCTTTGCCGATAAGAAAGCGATGCCATGAGCCATGTCTTCCACCGCAGCCTGACCGCCACCTACCCTGTCGCCACGGGCGGCGACGGTCCCTACCTGATCGATGCCGACGGCAAGCGCTACCTGGACGCCTGCGGCGGCGCGGCCGTCTCCTGCCTCGGCCATTCGGATGCGGCCGTGACCGCCGCCGTGCAGCGGCAGATTGCCACGATGGCGTACGCGCACAGCGCGTTTTTCACCAGCGCACCGATGGAGCAGCTGGCCGATTTCCTCGTCGCGCGGGCGCCTGCCGGCATCGACAGCGTGTATTTTGTCTCGGGCGGCTCGGAAGCGGTGGAAAGCGCGCTGAAAATGGCGCGCCAGTATTTCGTCGAGCGGGGCCAGCCGCAGCGCCGCCACGTCATCGCGCGCCGCCAGAGCTATCACGGCAACACCCTGGGCGCGCTGGCCACGGGCGGCAACGCCTGGCGGCGCCAGCAGTTCGAACCGCTGCTGATTGGCGTGACCCACGTATCACCCTGCTATGCCTGGCGCGACCAGCAGGCGCATGAAACGGATGGCGACTACGTGGCGCGCCTGAGCCAGGAGCTGGAAGACAATATCGCCGCACTGGGCGCGGAGAACGTCATGGCCTTCATCGCCGAACCCGTCGTCGGCGCCACGGCCGGCGCCCTGCCCGCCGTGGCCGGCTATTTTGCGCGCATGCGCGCCATCTGCCAGCGACACGGCATCCTGCTGATCCTCGACGAAGTCATGTGCGGCATGGGGCGCACGGGCAGCCTGTTCGCCTGCGAGCAGGAAGCCATCACGGCCGACCTGATCTGCATCGCCAAGGGCCTGGGCGCCGGCTACCAGCCCATCGGCGCCGTGATGGTGTCCCAGGATATTCGCGAGACCATCCGCGCCGGCACGGGCTTCTTCCAGCACGGCCACACGTATATCGGCCATGCCACCGCGTGCGCCGCCGCGCTGGCCGTGCAGCAACAGATCGAGGAGCGCGATTTATTGGCCAACGTGCGCGCCATGGGCGGCTTGCTGCAGGAGCGGCTGCGCCAGCGTTTCGACGAGCACCCGCACGTGGGCGACATCCGCGGCCGCGGCCTGTTCCTGGGGCTGGAACTGGTGCAGGACCGCGCCGGCAAGCAGCCGTTCGACCCGGCCTGCCGCCTGCACGCGCGCATCAAGGCGCAAGCCATGCAAAACGGACTGATGTGCTACCCCATGGGCGGCACCATCGACGGCCTGCACGGCGACCACATCCTGCTGGCGCCGCCCTACATCATCGACGCCAGCCACGTCGAGGAAATCGTCGACAAGCTGGGCATGGCCATTGATGCCTGCGTAGCGTAGCCGCGCCTGCCTGCAGCGGAAGCGCGCAAAGGCGACTGCCAGCAGCTTTTATTCACTCCTTGTCAATACTAATTGACTTATTCGAAACAATCGTTTTAAATCAGGAAGTTACTCAAAATCAATCATTTTGCGCACACAGCCATCGCAATTCCCTTCCCGATGCCTGCTGCGCACCTTGATGCACTCTGAAGCCAAGGTATATGGAACTGCTCGACTCCCTGCGTCAGACCCCGTCGCAAGACGACACGATCAGCGGGCACTACGAAGTGCGCCGCTTGCTGGGCGAAGGCGGTTTCGGCCATGTATTCGAAGCGTGGGATGCCAAGCTGTGCCGTAGCGTGGCGCTGAAGCAGCTGAAACCGCAAGCCGATGTGCTGCATCCCGAAAAACTCATCAATGAAGCGCGCCTGGCCGCCTCGCTCAGGCACGCAGCCTTCGTACGCATTTTCGCCATCGAGGGCCAGGGCACGAGCCAGTCCATCGTCATGGAACTGGTCGAAGGCCAGACCCTGGGGCAGTTCATGCACAGCGGCAAGGCTGACCTGCAGTCGGCGCTCGACATCGCCTACCAAATCGCCGACGCCATGGACGAGGCGCATGCGATGGACTTGGTCCATGGCGACCTGAAACCATCGAACCTGATGCTGGAAGAAAACGGCAAGGTGCGCATCCTCGACTTCGGCCTGGCGCGCCACATCGACCCGCAAGCCACGCAAACGACCACTCTGTGCGACCTGCAGGGCACGATCGCCTACATGGCGCCCGAGCGCCTGATGGGCCGCCTGCCCGACACGCGCGGCGACGTGTATGCCTTGGGCGCCATGCTGTACGAAATGCTGGCCGGCCAGCGCCACTTCGCCCACCTGAACGGCCTGGCCCTGGCCGCCGCCCACATGCAGGCGACGGAGCCGTGGCCCGACCTGCCGGACTCCGTCCCGCCCGCCATCAACGCCCTCGTGCGCGCGATGACGGCGCACGATCCGGCCGAACGGCCACGCACCATGCGCGATGTGCGCGAGGCGATAGGCGGGCAGCGCGGCGAGCCGGCTACATCAGCCACGCCCCTTGCTGACGAAACGCCCGCGAAGGAAGAACCGCCCACCAGCGTCTCTATCCGCCTGCCCCTGCCCCGCAAGCGCACGCTTAAATGGGGCGCGGGCGTGGCGCTGCTGGCGGTAGTGGCGGGATGGCAGCTGCCCAATATCATTCCTGCCGTCAAGTCGTTCGTCACGGGCGAAAAAGCGCCCGCGCCGTATTCGGAAATGGCCAGTATGGCAGCGGGGATGGAAGCGTTGCGCATGCTTGATCAGGATAGCAGTAAGACATTGGCCATTGAGCATTTCAGTGCCATCCTTAAACACAATCCAGAGCATGCTGCTGCAAATGCCGGCCTGTCACTGGCTTTCACGTTGCGCTATATTGGTGGTGGCCGCGATGAAACCTGGCTGCAACGCGCGGACATCGCGGCAAAACAGGCATTGGTAGCCGACGATCAGCTGGCGCTTGCTCATGTGGCACAGGCCTGGGTTCTGGAATATCAAGGCAAACGCCCGCAAGCGATGCAGGAAATCACGGCAGCCTTGAACCTTGAACCAAACAATCTGCTGGGCATGTATGGTAAGGCGCGCCTACTCATCCATGCACAAAAATTTGACCTGGCTCAGGAAATACTTGGCAAGGCCATCGCGCTGTATCCCCGTGATCGCCCTTTCATTTCCATCCTGGGCAAGCTGCACTATAACCTTGGCAATTACACGGAGGCTGAAAAGCTCTTTCGGACAGCCATACAGATGGACCCGCATGTGGCCAATTCCTATGCCCAACTCAGCGGCACACTTGACCGTCTGAATCGCAATGACGAAGCCCTGCAGGTTCTGCAGCAAGGATTGCAGGTGCATCCCGACTGGGAACTGTATACCAACCTTGGCAATGCCCTGTTTAATCGAGGCGACTATCTGGGAGCAGTGCAGGCATTTAAAAATGCCGTCTCAGAAACTAAAGGCAGTCCCGGCAACTACCTGCTATGGGCGAACTTGGCGGATGCCCAGCGGTGGGTGCCCGGACAGATTGAGTTATCACGAGACTCTTACCGGCGCGCAATTACGCTGATTCAAGTGATGCTACGCCGCTCGCCAGACGACCCAAAAATCAATTCGCGGCTGGCACTATATTCAGCCTATGCGGGCTCGCAAGACGATGCGCTGAAGCACGTAACACAAGCTGTCCAGCTTGCTCCCACATTGCCAGACATCCATTTTAGGGCCGCACTGACCTATGAACTGATAGGCAAGCGCAATGAAGCGATGGCGGCGTTGCAGCAGGCCATAGAACGCGGCTACCCTCTCAACCTGATCGAATCTGCTCCCGATCTGTTGACACTACGGCGAGATGCTCGCTATCAGAAATTACTTATTAATATGGAAAGAAACCGGAAAACATGACGTATGAAAAACCCTGGATGAAGTTATCGGTCCACTTTGATGCAGACCAGATCACAAACCAACTCGACTATGCATTTACGTCCTGCGACGGCAGCGCCGACCCGCGCCACGGTCCCTACATGGGTGGCGTACACTTCCAGCAGGGCCAGCACGTCTACCTGGAAGTCAATTGCTGTGGCAGCAAAGACAGTGGTTTCACTTCCTTCCAAATCGTCGATTGCTGCCTGATCAGCGTACCTCAGCTCACCCAGATCGGCCCCGACGTCCCCACCCGCTATTCGCTGCCGTCGCCATTCCTGCAAGCCGCTGGCGCCACCTATCAGCTGCCCCTCGATTTCGATTCCCATTTGCTGCCGCCAGACCCTGCCGTGCCCGATCTGCGCCGCATCCGCCAGGAATGGAAACACAACCTTGACGTGGGTCAGAGCAAGGGTCGCTGGGAACTCTCGTTCGTACTGACCGTACGCATCATGCGAGGCGAGCAAGACCTCCCGGAACTGCGCGTCTTCAGTTTTGATCCGGAAGCATCGATCGGTGGCCACACCGATACGTAATCCGTACAGCCACCGACGGACACTTTTCGAACAACAGTAAGTGCTACCGGATATACAAGCCGCGCCTCCACGAGCGCGGCTTTTTCACATCCGCACGCAATACCCCGCCCCGCCCGCCGAAAGCGGTAAAATGACGGCCTTGAACCCAAGCTCCGCTCCACTGGCGCGGCCTGGCACGCACAACAGCACCACACACAGCCCGGCAGGCATGCGTTTTCCTGCCGCCGGACCAACGACAAAGAACACATGACCACCGTCCCAAAAGAAATCAACGCCGCCGCGGCAAAGAAGAATTCGGCTGAAAAGCTCACGCCCATGATGCAACAATATTTAGGCATCAAGGAAAACCACCCGACGATGTTGGTCTTCTACCGCATGGGCGATTTCTACGAGCTGTTCTTCGAGGATGCGGAGAAAGCCTCACGCCTGCTGGGCATCACCCTGACGGCGCGCGGCGTGGCCAGCGGCAACCCCATCAAGATGTGCGGCGTGCCGTTTCACTCGCTCGACGGCTATCTGGCCAAGCTGGTCAAGCTGGGCGAGTCGGTGGCCATTTGCGAACAGATCGGCGATCCGGCCACCAGCAAGGGGCCCGTCGAACGCAAGGTCATGCGCGTGGTCACGCCCGGCACCCTGACGGATGCGGACTTGCTGCCCGAAAAGGCCGAACGCCCGCTGCTGGCCATGTGCAGCATCACGCAGCGCAAGACAGTGACGACGGGTCTGGCCTGGCTGTCGCTGGCCAGCGGCGCCTTGAAACTGATGGAGTTTTCCGGCGACAGCGCCACCGTGGCGGCGCGCCTGCAGCAGGAATTGGAACGCATCGTGCCCGCTGAAATTCTCAGCGGCGACAACGGCAACCTGTTCGACGACTATGCGGGCACCCACATCAACCGCGTGCCGGACTGGCATTTCGACGTGGTGGGCGGCCACAAGGCGCTGCTCGATCAATTGGGCGTGGCGACCCTGACGGGCTTTGGCGCCGATGGCCTCGGCGCCGCGTTCGGCGCGGCCGGCGCGCTGCTGCGCTATGCGCAATCGACGCAAGGGCGGGGCTTGCAGCACGTGCGCTCCTTGACGACGGAAACGGAAAGCGAATTCATCGGCCTGGACGCGGCCACGCGCCGCAACCTGGAATTGACGGAAACCATCCGCGGGCAGGAATCGCCGACCTTGTTCTCTCTGCTGGATCATTGCCGCACGGCCATGGGTTCGCGCATGCTGCGCCACTGGCTGCACCATGCGCGGCGCGACCAGAACGTGGCGCGCGCGCGCCATGAAGCGATTGCCGCGCTGGCGCAAAGCGAAGCGGCCGGTCCGCTCGCCGCCACGCTGGCGCAAGTACCCGATATCGAACGCATCACCACACGCATCGCCCTGCTGTCGGCGCGTCCGCGCGACCTGGCCGCCCTGCGCGACGGCCTGCTGCAACTGCCGGCCCTGCGCGGCGACGTGGTCCGTTGTTATGGTCCTGGCCAAGGCGGCGAAAGTGGTTTGCTGGCCGCCATCCACGGAGCCCTGGCCACGCCGGCCGCCTGTCTGGACTTGCTGGTGCGCGCCGTGGCGCAGGAACCTGCCGCCATGGTGCGCGACGGCGGCGTGTTCGCCACCGGCTTCGATGCGGAACTCGATGAACTGCGCGCGCTGTCGGAAAACGCGGGCCAGTTCCTGCTCGACCTGGAAACGCGCGAACGGGCCCGCACGGGCATCGCCAACCTGCGCGTCGAATACAACAAGGTGCACGGCTTCTATATCGAAGTCACGCACGGCCAGACGGACAAGGTGCCGGACGACTACCGCCGCCGCCAGACCCTGAAAAACGCCGAGCGCTACATCACGCCGGAACTCAAAGTGTTCGAAGACAAGGCCCTGTCGGCGCAAGACAAGGCCCTCGTGCGCGAAAAGCTGCTGTACGACCTGCTGCTGGCCGACCTGGCGCCGCACATCGGCACCTTGCAGACGATTTCGCAGGGCCTGGCCCAGCTCGACACCCTGAACGCGCTGACGGAACATGCGCAGCAGCACAACTGGGCCGCGCCGCAACTGGTCGACGAGCCGTGCATCAACATCGTCGAAGGCCGCCACCCCGTGGTGGAAAAGCAGATCGAACGCTTCATCGCCAACGATTGCCGCCTCGTCAACGAACGCCGCCTGCTGCTGATTACCGGCCCGAACATGGGCGGTAAATCGACCTTCATGCGCCAGGTGGCATTGATCACCCTGCTGGCCTACGTGGGCAGCTACGTGCCGGCAGCGTCCGCCACCATCGGCCCCATCGACCGCATCTTCACGCGTATCGGCGCCACCGACGACCTGGCCGGCGGACGCTCGACCTTCATGGTGGAAATGACGGAATCGGCAGCGATTTTGAACGGCGCCACCGAGCATTCGCTGGTGCTGATGGATGAAGTGGGCCGCGGTACTTCGACCTTCGACGGCCTGGCCCTGGCCTGGGCCATCGCGCGCCATCTGATCGACAGCAGCCGCAGTTTCACTCTGTTCGCCACGCATTACTTTGAGCTGACGCAATTGCCGGACAGCCATCCGAGCGCAGCCAACGTGCATCTGTCCGCCGTCGAGCACAAGGACAGCATCGTCTTCCTGCACGCCGTGCAAGCCGGTCCCGCCTCGCAAAGCTACGGCTTGCAGGTGGCGCAGCTGGCCGGCGTGCCGCAGCCCGTGATCAAGGCGGCGCGCAAGCACCTGGCGCGCCTGGAAGCGCAGGCGCTCGACGCCACGCCGCAGCGCGACCTGTTCGCCGCCCCGGCCGCCGATCCGTATGCGCAGGAAGAAGAAGAGGCAACGGCGCCGCTGGCGGCGCTGAACGCGGCACAGCAAGCCCTGCTCGACGCCATCGCCGACCTCGATCCCGACGCGCTCACGCCGCGCGATGCGCTGGAGCAGCTGTATCAGTTGAAACGGCTGGCCGCCGCATGACGATCCGGCGCGGCACGATCCGCCTGCTGGCCGCCGGCTTGCTGGCCGTCAGCCTGCCATGGCAAGCGGCGCTGGCCGGCCCGGGCGACCAGGCCGGCTTCGAGTTTGCCGTGCTGGGCCATTCCTTCAACGCGGGGCCCGACGATGGCCCCCTGAAAAAAGCCATCGCGGACACCAGCGCTTTCAACGCGTCCTTCGTCGTGGCCACCGGCATCAAGGCCGCCAGCGAATCGTGCAGCGACAAGCTGTACAGCCAACGCAAGGACTTGCTGGACGCCAGCGGTCCGCCGCTGATCGTCTCGCTGTCGGCCAGCGACTGGGCCAACTGCCGCAATTCGCGCGGCCGCATCAACGCCATCGAGCGCCTGAACCGCCTGCGCGACGTGTATTTCGCCGACGACCAGAGCCTGGGCCAGCGCAAGCTGACCCTGTCGCGATTGTCATCGACGGCGAAATTCCGCAGCTATGCGGAAAATGCCCACTGGGAGTACGGCGGCGTGCTGTTTGCCACCATCAACCTGCCCGCGAATAACAACCATTTCCTGCCAGAAGCCGGCCGCAACAGCGAATTCGAAGACCGGCTGGTCGCCAACCGTTCCTGGCTGCAGCGCCTGTTCGCCATGGCACAACGCAAGAAACTCGACGGCATCGTGCTGTTTTCCGATGGCGACATGGGCGTGCTCGATGAAGACGACAATTCGCTGCTGCCCAGCTTTAGTTCTAAACAGGATGGTTTTGCCGGACCGCGCAAGCAGGTGCGCACCCTGGCGAAGAAGTTCAGCGGCAAGGTGTTATTGATCGATACGCAGCGCGAAGCCGAAGCGGACGGCAAGGAAGGCAAAAACAAAAAGGCTGCGACCAGGACGGACGCGCCAAAAATCAGCTGGAAAGGCAACCTGGGCCACGTCAGCATCGACAACGACTGGTCCGCCATCGCCGTACGGCCCGGCAAGACGCCATTCTTTGAGGTACGTCAACGTGCCACCCGCCCATCGGCGCAAGCGCGCGCCAGGGCGTCGACTGTGCGCCGATAAACGTGCGCCGCAATAGATAAAGGCCGGCACGCAGCCAGCCTTTATCTAACAAACAACAGGCGTTACGACCAACAAACGTCACGACGCCTGACAAAACCGTAGCGAGCGGCAGTGATTTGTGGCCGAGAAGCGCAACCGTACTCTAGTACGGTGAGCATCGCCCGCCGCAAAGCGCGCCGCGCAGCAGGTTTGGTCGGGTGTTACCCACCAGCGTTACGATGCCTGACAAAACCGTCGCGAGCAGCTGCGCGGCGTGGCCGAGAAGCGCAACCGTACTTAAAGTACGGTGAGCATCGCCGGCCGTGCCCCGCTGCGCGCAGTAGGTTTGGTCAGGAGTCCTCAGTGGATCGGGTGGGTGCGAAAGTGATCGCCCTCTTCGCCTTCATCATCTTCATCGCCATGGTCGTGGCCGTGTGCGCCATGCACGTGGCCATGGGCGATTTCTTCTTCGGTGGCTTCGCGCACGTCAGCGACGGTCAGCGAGAAGCGCAGCGCGATGCCGGCCAGTGGATGGTTGCCGTCCAGCACGACTTTGTCGTCGGCGATATCGGTCACGGTGAAGATCATCGCTTCTTCGTCCGGCGAATCGCTTTCCGGCATGCCTTCGAACTGCATGCCCACTTCCAGCGGCTCAGGCAGGCGATTGCGTGGCTCGACCTTGACCAGGGCGGGATCGTATTCACCGAAAGCATCATCCGGTTCGATCTGGATCGTGTTGGAATAGCCAACTTCCTTGCCGTCGAGCTCTTCTTCGATCTTCGGCAGGGTGTTTTCATAATCACCGTGCAGGTAGACCATCGGCTGACGGCCGTCTTCGATCAGATTGTCTTGCGCGTCTGACAGTTTGTAGTTGACAGTCACGACCGTATTTTTGGCAATCTTCATTATGCTTCCTTTCATTGTATAAGCTGGCAAATTATACCTTCACGCCGCCAACGGCAGGCGCATTCCTGCATTTCCGGTTGTTATAATGGGCGCATGAAAAAATTAACTCTCCTCGGCGATATCACGCCGGCGCAATTCCTGCGCGACTACTGGCATAAAAAACCCTTGTTGATCCGTCAAGCCGTGCCTGGCTTCAAGGCGCTGTTCGATGTCAAGGCCCTGACCGAGCTGGCTGCCCTTGACCACGTCGAATCGCGTCTGGTCAGCCATGCGGATGGACACTGGAACATGCAGCAAGGTCCGCTGACCAGCCTGCCCTCGCTGAAACAGAAGGAATGGACCTTGCTGGTGCAGGGCGCCAACTTGCACAGCGCCAAGGCAGATGCCCTGCTGCGCCAGTTCCGCTTCCTGCCCGACGCGCGCCTGGACGACCTGATGGTCAGCTTCGCCACCGATGGCGGCGGCGTGGGCCCGCATTTCGATTCCTACGACGTGTTCCTGCTGCAAGGCCAGGGCAAGCGCCACTGGCGCATCGGCGCGCAGAAGGACCTGAGCCTCATCGACGGCTTGCCGCTGAAAATCCTCAGCAACTTCACGCCCGACGAAGAATTCACGCTGGAACCGGGCGACATGCTGTATCTGCCGCCCCACTACGCGCACGACGGCGTGGCCATCGGCGACTGCCAGACGTATTCGATCGGTTTCCGCTCGCCCACGTTCCAGGAACTGGGCGAAGCGTTCCTGCAATTCATGGCCGATTCGATCGACTTGCCGGGCATTTACAGCGATCCCGACCTGAAAGCGTCGGGCAAGCCGGCGGAAATCCCCCGTGAAATGCTCAGCACCATCGCGGAAGAAATGAACAAGGTGCGCTTCACGGAAGAAGACGTGACCATTTTCCTGGGCGAACACCTGTCGGAACCGAAGCACAACGTGTTTTTCACGCCGCTGTCCAAGCCGCTGACGGTGGGCCGCTTCGCGGACGCCGCACAGAAAAAGGGTGTCGTGTTGTCGCGCAAGACGCTGATGCTGTATCGTGGCAAGAATGTCTTCATCAATGGCGAATCGTTTGCCATTGGCAAGGCCGACAAAACGGCCCTGGAAACCTTGGCCAACGAACGCGCCCTCGATGGCGCCGCCGTGGCCCAGGCGTCCGATGACGTGATGGATGCTTTGTATACCTGGTATCAGGATGGCTGGATCGAACTGGCTTGAATGAGCGTGTCGTAGCAAAGTGGTATTACAGTAGGTAAAATAACAGCTTCTGCGCCAGCGCAATGAAACATATTATTTTTATATCGTTTTGTCGCGCTTTCGCAAATCGCTTACACTTGCTTGCAATTTGCTTCGGCAAATATTGCGATATCACAAAATAGTTGCGAATTTGCCTCTTGCTCCTATTGCGACGCACCAAAAATCGCTATAATATTCGGTTAGGAAGTTTCCGTTGTCTGGCAGGCACCACCTGGTACGAAAAGCCTTCGAAGACGACCTAACGAGCGATAATTACCGGTAATTATTCATCGCAACAATATTGATTTATTTTTTGAAATAATTAAGGAAAACAAATGAAAAAATCCCTGCTGATCGCCTCCCTGATGGTTGTTGCTCTGGCTGCTTGCAGCAAAAAAGAAGAAGCTCCTGCACCAGCACCAGTAGTTGAAACCCCAGCACCAGCACCAGCAGTTGAAGCTGCTCCAGCTGCTGCTGCTGACGCTGCTGCTTCGGCCGCTACCGACGCTGCTGCTGCTGCTTCGAGCGCTGCTTCGGCCGCTTCGGACGCTGCTGCTGCCGCTTCGGCTGCTGCATCGGCTGCTAAGTAATTAGCACCCAGCACTAGAGAAAGCCGGCCTTCGGGCCGGCTTTTTTGCGTCCGGCGTTTTATCCGCAGGATAAAACGCCGGATGCAGGTGTCCAGTCCTAAAATAGGTTGACAGTATTTATTGCTGCACAAACGCCCGATGCACCGCATCGGGCGTTTTGTACTTCAAGGTCGTATGTGGTCGTTCCTGGTTGTATATCCGCACCGATTGCGCCACCATTTTGCTCGCCTGTTTCAGGTCTGCAGGTCGATTCAGCAAGAACTCGCCTTTCAGAATGCCGTTGATACGTTCGGCCAGC